>NZ_CP184360.1:2596800-2921400 GCF_048595755.1 Luteococcus struthionis | reverse complement strand
TCGGCCCCTACTCCCCGGTCTCGCTGGGCGACTACTCCGCGGGCTCCACCCACGTGCTGCCCACGGGGGGCTGTGCCTGCCACAGCTCCGGGCTGAGCGTGCGCAGCTTCATGAAGGCGGTGCACGTCATCAACTACTCCCAGGCTGCGCTGATGGAGCTGGCCGACAGCGTGGAGACCTTCGCGATGGCCGAGAACCTGCCCGGGCACGCCAATGCGATCACCGTGCGACGCGGCGCCGACGCGCAGGGGGAGCAGGCATGAACCAGCCCAACACTCCCAGCACCCCCAACCGCCCCGTCACTCCAATCACACTGGACGAGCTGCCGCTGCGCGACGAGCTGCGCGGCGAGGAGCCCTACGGCGCCCCGCAGCTGGAAGTGCCCTGTGCCCTCAACGTCAACGAGAACCCCTACCCGCCCAGCGCGCGGGTGCGCGAGCAGATGGCGCGCGCCGTCAGCGAGGCCGCTGGGAGCATGAACCGCTATCCGGACCGTGAGGCCCTGCAGTTGCGCACCGCGCTGGCGCGCTACCTGGGCTTCGGTCTGGGGCCCGAGCACGTGTGGGCGGCCAATGGCTCGAATGAGGTGATGACGCACCTGCTGCAGGCCTTCGGCGGCCCGGGACGCACGGTGCTGGGCTTCAGCCCGACCTATTCGATGTATCCCGAGTACGCGCGCAACACCCTGACCCGCTATGTCGCCGTGCCGCGCACCCACGACTTCCGGGTGGAGGCCGAGGCGGTGCTGGCGGCAGTGGAGGAGCACCAGGCCGACATCATCCTGATCACCACGCCCAACAACCCGACCGGCACCACCACGCCGGTCAGCGTGATCGACGAGATCTGCACCGGGCTTGCGCGGGTACGGCCGCAGTGCATCGTCGTGGTGGACGAGGCCTACCAGGAGTTCACCGAGGTCCCCGAGGACTCGGCCCTGGCGCTGTTGCCGCGCCACCAGCACCTGGTGGTGAGCCGCACCATGAGCAAGGCCTTCGCCTATGCCGGTGGGCGCCTGGGCTACCTGGCCGCCACCCCCGCGATCATCGACGCCTGTCGCATCGTCCGGCTGCCCTACCACCTCTCGGCCGCCGCGCAGGCGATCGCGCTGGTGGCGCTGGACAATGCCGAGGAGATGCTGCAGCGCGTCGGAGAGCTGCGCGAGCAGTGCCAGCTGCTGCAGCAGTGGCTGCGCGAGCAGGGCTACCAGGTGGTGCCCAGCCAGGCCAATTTCTGCCTCTTCGGCCGTTTCGAGGATCGCCATGCCGTCTGGCAGGAGCTGCTCGACCGCGGCGTGCTGATCCGCGAGACCGGCCCCGAGGGCTACCTGCGGGTCTCGGCCGGCACGCCCGAGGAGATGCGCGCCTTCCGCGAGGCCCTGACCGCGATCGCCCCCACCACCCTGAAGGAGAGGCCATGAGCCGCACCGCCACCGTCGAACGAACCACCAGCGAGTCCACGATCCGGGTGAGCGTCGATCTTGACGGCACCGGCAGCAGCACCATCAGCACCGGCGTGGGCTTCTACGACCACATGCTGACCGCGCTGAGCAAGCACTCCGGCATCGACATCGAGGTGAGCTGCACCGGCGACGTGCACATCGACGGCCACCACAGCGTCGAGGACACCGCCATCGCCCTGGGGCAGGCCCTCAAGCAGGCGCTGGGCGACAAGGCGGGCATCACCCGCTACGGCGATGCCATGGTGCCCCTCGACGAGGCGCTGGCCCAGTGCGTCGTCGACGTGGCAGGGCGCCCCTACTGCGTGTGCACCGGGGAGCCCGACGGCCAGGCCTACGCCCTGATCGGGGGTTCCGGGGTGCCGTATGCCGGCTCGATGACCTACCACGTCTTCGAGACCCTCGCCCTCAACGCCGGGTTGTGCATCCACCTGCGGCTGCTGGCGGGACGCGACCCGCACCACATCGTCGAGGCCGAGTTCAAGGCCCTGGCCCGTGCCCTGCGTGCCGCGGTGCGCCTGGACCCGAGCGTGCAGGGCATCCCGAGCACCAAGGGCGCCCTGTGACCAGACGCGTCGGTGTCCTGGACTACGGCTCGGGCAACCTGCACTCGGCCTGCCGCGCGCTCGAGGCGGCCGGCGCCACCGTGGTGCTGAGCGCCGAGCACGCCACGCTGGCCTCCTGCGACCAGCTCCTGCTGCCCGGGGTGGGTGCCTTCGGTGCCTGCATGGACGGTCTGCTGCGGGTGGGTGGCGACGACCTGGTGCGTGACTGGGCCGCCTCCGAGAAGCCGCTGCTGGGGATCTGCGTCGGCCACCAGGTGCTCTTCGAGGCCGGCGTGGAACACGGCCGGCGCGTGGCGGGCCTGGGCGTGCTGCCCGGCACCGTCGAGCGCCTGGCGGCGCGACGGCTGCCCCACATGGGGTGGAATGGAGTGGAGGTCGACCCCGCATCGCCCGGGCTCTTCGCCGGTGTGGAAGCAGAACGCTTCTACTTCGTGCACTCCTATGCAGTGCGCACTGTCGCCGCGCAGCTGCGCGACGAAGTGGTCTGGGCCGAGCACGACGGGGACCGCTTCGTGGCCGCCGTGCAGCGGGGTGCGGTGTGCTCCACGCAGTTCCACCCGGAGAAGTCGGGGGCCGCCGGTGGCCGCCTGTTGAGCACTTGGGTCGCTCGGCCCATGGGCTAGGGTTTCCCCGTGACTTCACTAGTTCTGCTTCCCGCCGTTGATGTCCAGGGCGGCCAGGCCGTCCAGCTCGTGCAGGGTGTGGCCGGGTCCGAGAAGACCTTTGGCGACCCGCTCGAGGCCGCTCGTCGATGGCAGAGCCAGGGGGCGGAGTGGATCCATCTGGTGGATCTGGACGCCGCCTTCGGCCGGGGCACCAACTACGAGGTGCTGGCCCGCATCGTGGGTGAACTGGACATCAATGTGGAGATGTCGGGTGGGATTCGCGATGACGAGAGCCTGGAGCGCGCCCTCAAGGCCGGGGCCCGTCGCGTCAATGTCGGTACCGCCGCCCTGGAGAATCCCGAATGGTGCGAGAAGATCATCGCGGACCACGGTGACCAGGTGGCGATCGGCCTGGACGTGAAGGGCCAACGTCTGGCGGCGCGTGGCTGGACCCGTGAGGGCGGTGACCTCTTCGAGACGGTCGAGCGGCTGAACAAGGCCGGCTGCGAGCGCTACGTGGTCACCGACGTGGCCAGCGACGGCATGCTGACCGGCCCCAATTTCGAACTGCTGGGCCAGGTCTGCGCCCGCACCGAGGCCGCCGTGGTGGCCAGCGGGGGCATCTCCACCCTGGAAGACCTGCGTCAGCTGCGCGGGTTGGTCCCCATCGGCGTCGAGGGGGCCATCGTCGGCACCGCCCTCTACGTCGGCAACTTCACCCTGCCCGAAGCCCTCGGCGTGGCTCGCGGCGAGGCCCGCTCGTGAGCAGCAATGGCAGCTTCGGCCAGCAGGCCACCTCGGCCCATGTGCCGCCGCTGCTGACCGGACGGCTGAAGGATCTGCTGGCCGGGCAGAAGATCGTCATGACCGGTGTCACCGGCTTCATCGGTGAGCAGCTGCTGTGGAAGATCCTCACCGAACTGCCGGACACGCGCGCCGTCGTGCTGGTGCGCCCCAAGGGCTCGCTCACGGCACGAGACCGTGTGGTGGGCCTCCTCAAGAAGCCCATCTTCAAGGAGCTGGCCGCCGCTGCCGGCGGCGCCGAGGCCCTGTGCGATGCCCGGGTGGACGTGCTCTCGGGCGACCTGCCCAATGTGCCCGAGCTGCCCCGCGACCTGGACGTGGTGGTCCACTGCGCCGGTGACGTGAGCTTCGACCCGCCCATCGATGCCGCCTTCCAGACCAATGTGCTGGGCACCCAGGCCCTGATGGAGGCCATGCTGGCCGCCTGCAGCGACCAGGACGGGAAGCTGCAGCGCATCCCGCACTATGTGCACATCTCCACCGCCTACACCGCGGGTCGACGACGGGGCGCCATCCCCGAGGCGGCCCACGAGCACGACGTCGACTACCGGGTGGAGACCGAGGCCGCGCTGGCGATGGGGCAGCGCGTCGAGGAACAGAGCCGCACCGCCGAGCAACTGGCGATCCTGCGCAAGCAGGCCGAGCGCGAACACCGCCAGGCCGGCTTCCTCACCACCGCCGAGGACACCGAGCGCCGCCGGCAGGAATGGGTCAAGGCCCAGCTGGTGGAGGCCGGCACCGAGCGCGCCCGTTCGCTGGGCTGGACCGACGTATACACCTTCGCGAAGGCGATGGGGGAGCGCGTCGTCGCAGACCTGGGCAAGGACATCAAGGTCTCCATCGTGCGCCCGGCCATCGTCGAATCGAGCCTGGTGCATCCCTACCCGGGGTGGATCGAGGGCTTCAAGATGGCCGACCCGATCATCCTGGCCTACGGCAAGGGACAGCTGAAGGAGTTCCCGGCCTCGCCCGATGCCGCGCTCGACATCGTCCCCTGCGACCACGTGGTCAATGCGATCGTGGCCGTCTGCGCCACCCAGCCCGAGATCGGGCAGCCGGAGTTCTACCACTGCTCCACCGGGGCTCGGAACCCGATGACCTTCCGGGAGATCTACGAGTACATCCGCGAGTACTTCTCCCAGCATCCCTACACGCGCTCCGACGGCACGGTGGCGCCCCTGGCGACGTGGAACTTCCCCGGCGAGCAGCCCGTGCTGAGGCTGCTGGACGTGGCCGAGAGGGCCCACCGCATCGGGGACCGGGCCATCACCTGGGCGCCGCGCGGCCAGCGCACCCGCGACCTGGCCGTGACGCTCGACAAGCAGGGCAAGAACCTGGACTTCCTGCGGCGCTACCTCACCCTGTACGGGGAGTACCTGCAGTCGCAGCTGCACTTCGTCGACGACTGCACGATGGCACTGCACCGGTCACTGCACCCCGACGACGTGGCCTCCTTCGCCTTCGACACCTCGGCGGTGGACTGGAAGACCTACATGCAGGAGATCCACGCCCCGTCGATCACCGATCCGGTGCGGCGGCTGGAGGCGATGCGTAAGCGCCGCGGCAACCGGGCCAGCACCTACAAGGAGCTCAAGCCCAGCGAGCCGGGCACGGTGCTGGCCGTCTTCGACCTGGACGGCACGGTGCTCGACACCAATGTGGTGGAGACCTACCTGTGGGCGCGGCTGCCCGAACTCTCCCCGGTGGGGCGGGTGCGTGAGCTGGCCCAGGTGGCGGCCTCGCTGCCCGGCTACCTGGGCGCCGATCGGCGCGACCGCGCCACCTTCCTGCGCTCGATCTACCGGCGTTACGCCGGCATGGAGAAGGCCCGGCTGGAGGCCTACGTCGATGAGCAGATGACGCCGCTGATCAAGGACCGGATGTCTCCCGAGGCGCTGAAGCGCATCCAGGAGCACCGTGACGCGGGGCACACCACCGTGCTGCTGACCGGCGTGATCCGCCCCTTGACGCGCCCCCTCGAGGACCTGTTCGACATCGTGGTGGCCGCCGAACTGGCCACCGATGCCGACGGGGTGTGCACCGGATTCCTCACCTCGCCGCCCATGGTCGGTGAGTCACGCTCTGCCTGGCTGCGGCACCACGCCACGCTGCACGGCTACGACCTGGCCAAGTCCTTCGCCTATGCCGACAGCCACGTGGACCTGCCCATGTTGAATGCCGTGGGCAATCCGGTGGCGGTCCAGCCCGATGTGGGCCTGCTGCGCGCCGCCCGCAAGGGCGGCTGGAGCGTGGTGGACTGGCATGCCGAACGCACCCTGGGACGTTGGCGTCTTCCTCGACGAAGCGGCTACGACAAGGCGTAGTCTTGAGGGTGTCCTGATGGAAGGAGCCCCGTGGACCCCTTCGTGGAAGGCAGCCTGAACTGGACTGCACTGTGCGCCGATGACCTGGAACAGCTCGCCGAGCTGCGGATGGCCGTTGAATATTTCGACGACCCCGTCGACAGGATGGGCCTGGACGAGCTGTGGGAGTACTTCGAGGCCCCCGGCGCCGACCCGGCCGCCGACGCGGTGGTGGGCCGTGACCGGGCCGGCACCATCGTGGCCTACGGCTGGAACCATCCCCGCGGCGTCGACGTGGGGGAGCCCCAGCTGTGGTTGGACGGCGCGGTGCACCCGGCCTGGCGGCACAAGGGCTTGGGCCTGAGCACGGTGACCTGGCAGGTTGCCCGGGCCAGGGAATGGCTCGAGGAGCAGTATCTGCGCGATTCCCGGATCGACCGCGTGCTGCTGACCCGCTACGTCGAGGAGAAGGCCGTCACTCAGGCCCGCACCATGGTGCGCAGCGGCTTCACGCCACGGCGTTGGTACTTCGACATGCACCTGTCCTTCGAGACCCAGGACGGCTCGCCGTGGACGCTGCCCGCGATGCCGCCCCTGCACGACGTGCAGTTGCAGCCCTACCACCCCGAGCTGAGCGAGCAGGTCCGTGCCGCGCACAACGAGGCCTTCGCCGAGACCCCGGGCGTGCACGCCGTCTCGCAGGCGGTCTGGGAGCATCAGATGCAGCGTGGCGCCGCGCGTCCGCAGTGGAGCTGGGTGGCCACCCACCAGGGCGAGGTGGTCGGGTATGCGATGAACTGCGCCAATGTGCAGGAGTGGGAGGCCCAGGGCATTCGCGAGGGGTGGACCGATCGGCTCGGGGTGCGGCCCGCCTGGCGCGGACGCTGCCTGGGGCACGCCCTGCTGGTCGCGTCGATGAAGTCCTTCCTCGAGGCCGGCCTGCAGGGAGCCGGGTTGGGCGTCGACACGCAGGACCCCGCCGGAGCGGTGGAGCTGTTCACCTCGATCGGGTACGACTCGGAGGAGACCGTCGTGCTCTATGGACGCGAATTACGGGTTGACGACGACAGCGAGTAGCATCTGTCGGCAGGATTCTCTACGAGAGGTGTGGTTGCGTATGGCCGGTCATTCCAAGTGGGCCACCACGAAGCACAAGAAGGCAGTCATCGACGCCAAGCGCGGCAAGCTCTTTGCCAAGCTGGTGAAGAATGTCGAGGTTGCAGCGCGTGTGGGCGGCGGTGATCCTGGGGGAAATCCGGCACTGTACGACGCGATCCAGAAGGCCAAGAAGAACTCGGTCCCCAATGACAACATCGATCGCGCCGTCAAGCGCGGCTCCGGTGTCGGTTCGGATGCGGTTAACTACGAGACGATCATGTACGAGGCCTACGGCCCCGACGGCGTCGCGATCCTGATCGAGTGCCTCACCGACAACCGCAACCGCGCGGTCTCCGAGGTGCGCGTGGCGGTCACCCGCAATGGCGGCACCATCGCCGACGGCGGTTCGGTGCAGCGCCTGTTCGAGCGCAAGGGCGTCGTCACCGTGGCGAAGACCATGGAGGTGCCCGGCGAGGGTCGCAAGACCACCACCCGTGAGGTCACCGAGGACGAACTGCTCGAGGCCACCATCGAGGCCAATGTCGAGGACGTCAACGACAACGGCGACGAGTTCGAGCTGGTCTGCGACACCAATGACCTGGTGGAGGTGCGCAAGGCCGTCCAGGCCGCCGGCATCGACTACAACTCCGCCGACGTGGCCTTCGTGCCGACCTTCGGCCAGGTGGTCACCGAGCGTGAGACCGTCGAGAAGATCGAGCGCGTGGTGGACGCCCTGGAGGAGTCCGACGACGTCCAGAATGTCTACACCAATGTTGAGCTGAGCCCCGAGCTGCAGGCAGCCCTGGAGTCCGAGGACTGACAGGGCCTGCCCCTGGATTGCACGCCCGCCACCGCCCTGGTGGCGGGCGTCGTCATTGCTGGCGCCCCGGCAGTGGAGTAGAGTTCCGAACGTTTGTTCGATCTTGGTCCTCGATCCTGCTGCCGGGAGGTGTGGTGCGCGTACTGGGCGTCGATCCCGGCCTGACCCGTTGCGGCGTGGGCATCGTGGAGCAGGACGCGCGCCGACAGCTGTCGCTGGTGGCCGCGGGCGTGGTGCGCACCCCTGCCGACCAGGACCATGCGCACCGCCTGCTGGCCATCGAGACCGGCTTGGAGGAATGGGTGCGCGAGCACCGGCCCGATGCGATCGCCGTGGAGCGCGTCTTCGCCCAGCACAACCTGCAGTCGGTGACCGGAACCAGCCAGGCCGCCGGCATCGCCATGCTCATCGCGGCGCGTCACGCCCTGCCGGTGGTGCTGCACACCCCCAGTGAGGTGAAGGCCGCCATCACGGGCTCCGGCCGGGCCGACAAGGCGCAGGTGGGTGCCATGGTGGCCCGCATCCTGAAGCTCACCGGGCCGCCCAGGCCGGCGGATGCGGCCGACGCCGTCGCCCTGGCCATCTGTCACCTGTGGCGGGGGACCGCCACCAACCGTTATGCCGAAGCCGTCGAGCGCGCCGCCCGGACCCGTCGCGCCGGTGGCCGGGCCAGGAGGAGTGCATGATCAGTCACCTGAGTGGAACCGTCGCCGGGGTGGGAGCCACCTGGCTGGTGCTCGAGGTCAACGGCTTCGGCATGAAGACCCTGTGCACCCCCGCCACCGCGGCCGCTGCTCGGCTCGGCGCCCAGACCACCGTGCACACCTCCCTGGTGGTGCGCGAGGACTCCATGACCCTCTACGGCTTCCAGAACGCCGACGAGCGGGACCTGTTCGAACTGGTGCAGCAGGCCAGCGGCGTGGGCCCCAAGATCGCCCAGGCCGTGGTGAGCGTGATGGGCCCCGAGGACTTCCGCACCGCCATCGCCAGCGAGAACCTGGTGGCGCTGTGCAAGGTGCCCGGCATCGGACGCAAGGGTGCCCAGAAGATGGTCATCGAACTCAAGGACAAGGTGAATGCCCTGGGGGCGGTCACCGCGCCCACCCCCAGCGGTGCCGGGGCCGCGCAGTGGCGCGAGCAGGTGGCCGAGGGCTTGCAGGGGCTGGGCTACTCGACCCGCGACGCCGATGCCGCCTGCGACAATGTCGCGCACCTGGTGGAGGAGGACCCCGGTGTCGGAATCGCCGTGCTGATGCGGGCGGCGCTGGTCTCCCTGGCCCGCAAGTAGGGTTGGCGACGTGGAACACTCTGCCGTCGACCCCTGGGCCGAACCCGAGGAACGCGCCGTCGAGGCGGCGCTGCGTCCCGCCACGCTGGACGACTTCGAGGGCCAGCCCCGGGTCAACGATCAGCTGGGCCTGGTGCTGGCCGCCGCGAAGCACCGGGGGACCACCCCCGACCATGTGCTGCTCTCCGGGCCACCCGGCTTGGGCAAGACCACGCTGGCGATGATCATCGCCAGTGAGATGGGCGCACCGTTGCGGATCTCGTCGGGGCCGGCGATCCAGCACGCCGGCGACCTGGCCGCGATCCTGTCGGGACTGGTGGAGGGCGAGGTCTTCTTCCTGGACGAGATCCACCGGATGAGCCGCCCCGCCGAGGAGATGCTCTACCTGGCGATGGAGGACTTCCGGGTCGACGTCGTGGTGGGCAAGGGGCCCGGGGCCACCGCCATCCCCATCGACATCCCGCCCTTCACGCTGGTGGGCGCCACGACGCGTTCGGGAATGCTGCCAGGCCCCCTGCGTGACCGTTTCGGTTTCACCGCCCAGCTGGACTTCTACGAGGCCGAGGCGCTGGAGCACATCGTGCGGCGCTCGGCCACGGTGCTCGACGTCGCGCTGGACGAGGACTCGGCGCGCGAGATCGCGCTGCGCTCGCGGGGCACCCCTCGCATCGCCAATCGGCTGCTGCGCCGGGTGCGTGACTATTCGCAGGTGCGCCACGCCGGCAAGGTGGATCGCACCATCACCAGTGAGGCACTCGACCTGTACGAGGTGGACCGGCTGGGGCTGGACCGCCTTGACCGGGCGGTGCTGGAGGCCATCTGCACCAAGTTCGGCGGCGGGCCCGTCGGGCTGTCGACCCTGGCGATCAGCGTGGGGGAGGAGACCGAGACGGTCGAGGAGGTGGCCGAGCCCTTCCTGGTGCGGCTCGGATTCCTGATGCGCACTCCGCGCGGCAGGGTGGCCACCAGCCTGGCCTGGGAGCACCTGGGGTTGACGCCGCCGGCCCAGCAGGACCTCTTCGGCGGCTGAACATTGCCGCGGGACCGCGGCCCGGCGTTTCGTCGTGGAGCGGGGGCAGTGGGTACGCTTTCGGATGGACCACGTCCCAACGACCCAGATCGGATTCGACTTGACCACTCTGCTCATCGCCCTCCTGGCGCTGTTCATGTTCAGCTTGCTGATGCAGCGCCCCATCAAGAAGCAGGCGGAGGAACAGGCCCGGCTTCGCGAGTCGCTCACCGAGGGCAGTCGAGTGCTGCTGACCAGCAACATCTTCGGCACGATCACCCACGTCGGTGACGAGCAGGTCATCGTCGAGATCGCCCCCGGGGTGGAGGTGACCGCCACCAAGCAGGCCGTGGTGAAGCTGGTCACGCCCGACGAGGAGGAGTTCGAGTTCGAGGACGAGCTGGAGCAGGGCCCCGACGAGCAGGCCGCCCTGGGTCAGGAGCCCCTCGACGAGCAGCCCGTGGCCCAGCAGACCGTGGCCCAGGATCCCTTCGCCCGCCCTGACTCCACCGACGATCGCAGCAACTGATCGCCACCCGATCCAGACAAGGACTACAGACAGTGGCCACGAGCACGAGCCGATCACATCCCGGTCGCACACTAGTCATCTTCACCCTCTGCGCAGCGGCGCTGTTCGGGTTGATGGCCCTGGCGAACACCTGGAAGCCTCGGTTGGGTCTTGACCTGGCCGGCGGCTCCACCATCACCCTGACCGCCAGCAACACGAATGGTTCGGGCTCGATCTCGCCCGAGAACCTGGAGCAGGCGCGCATGATCATCCAGCAGCGCGTGGATGCCATCGGCGTCGGCGAGGCCTCGGTGACCACGCAGGGCAACCAGCACATCGTGGTGAGCGTCCCCAATGTCAGCAATGACGACCTGACCGCCATGGTGGGGCGCACCGCGCAGCTGATGTTTCGCAATGTGCTGGCCGTGGAGCCCGTGCAGCCCGATCCTTCGAGCAACCCGTCGGCCAGTGCCAGCAAGCCGGGCCTGCCCACGGCACCCCCGAAGGCGCGCGCCAAGAGCACCGGCAAGATCATGCCGCTGGACAAGGCGATGGCCTACCAGCCCACCGCCAATGATCAGGCCGAGTTCGCCAAGTACGAGTGCAACAAGCCCACGGTCGACGTGATCGACCAGCCGCTGGTCACCTGCGATCAGGAGGGCACCGCCAAGTACCTGCTGGGTCCGGTCATCATCGAGGGCAAGCACGTCAAGGACGCCACCTCGGGCGTGCCGCAGGGCACCGTCCAGGTGGCGGTGAACCTGACCTTCGACGAGGCCGGCAAGAAGGCCTTCGGTGAGGCCACCACCCAGCTGGTGAACAAGCAGCCCCCGATGAACCAGAATGCGATCGTGCTCGACGGCAAGGTGGTCTCGGCCCCGGCCATCCAGTCCGCGATCCTGAACGGCCAGGCCCAGATCACCGGCAACTTCACGCAGAAGAGCGCCCAGGACCTGGCCAATGTGCTCAACTACGGTGCCCTGCCGTTGAAGTTCGACATCTCCGAGGTGCAGACCGTCAGCCCGACCCTGGGCGGCGAGCAGCTGCGGGCCGGCATCATCGCCGGCATCATCGGCCTGCTGCTGGTGGTGCTGTACTCGCTGTTCTACTACCGGGGCCTGGCGATCATCGTGATCGGTTCGTTGGTGATCGCCGCCGTGATCACCTGGGCCACGATGTCCCTGTTGGGCGAGGCGATGGGCTTTGCGCTCAACCTGCCCGGCGTGGCCGGTGCCATCATGGCCATCGGTGTGACCGCCGACTCCTTCATCATCTACTTCGAACGCATCCGCGACGAGATCCGCGACGGCCGCAGTCTCAAGTCGGCCATCGAGACCGGCTGGAAGAAGGCGCGCGGCACCATCGTGATCGCCGACGGCGTCTCGCTGCTCTCGGCCGTGGTGCTGTTCATCTTGGCCGTCGGCGCCGTCAAGGGCTTCGCCTTCACGCTGGGCCTGACCACCCTGATCGACATGGCGATCGTCTTCTGGTTCACCAAGCCGCTGATGAGCGTGCTGGGCCGGACCAAGTTCTTCGGGCAGGGCCACAAGTGGTCCGGTCTGGATCCCGAGCACATGGGCGTCAGCCGCAACTCGCTGCTGGGCATCCGCCGATCCCCTGAGCGTCGCACCCAGCCGCGTCGCCAGGGGCGCGCCGCCCGCACCACTCGGGCCACCGACGACGCCGCCACCACCGCCGAGGAGGCATGATGAGCACCGCCCACCTCCCAGAGGAAGACCAGCTCTCGGGCGAGCAGGTCAGCAATGTCGACTCCCACGGCAAGAAGCTGAGCCTGGCCCACCGCCTCTACACCGGGGACGTCTCCTGGGACTTCGTCGGCCGCAAGAAGCTGTGGTTCCTCATCTCCGGCGTGGTCCTCGGGCTCGCGGTCTTGTCGCTGCTGCTGCGCGGGCTGAACCTGGGCATCGAGTTCAAGGGCGGTGCCGACTTCTCCGCCCCCACCCAGGTGAACTCGCAGACCATCGGCAAGGTCACCGACGCCGTGATGGACACCGGACTGCCGGAGATGGACGCCACCACCGTGCTGACGGTGGGCAGCGGCGAGGTCAAGGTGCAGACCCGTACCCTCAGCGACCCCGAGGTCAAGCAGGTGCGCGCCGCCATCGCCGAGGCGGCCGGGGCCCCGACCGAGGATGTGGCCTATTCGCTGATCGGCGCCTCCTGGGGCGACCAGATCACCAAGAAGGGCGTCCAGGCCCTGGTGGTCTTCCTGGTCCTGGTGAGCCTGCTGATCTGGATCTACTTCCGCGACTGGAAGATGTCGATCGCCGCCCTGGTGGCGCTGATGCACGACTTGTTGCTGACCGTGGGCGTCTACTCCTGGTTGGGCTTCACCGTCACGCCCTCCAGTCTGATCGGTGTGCTGACCATCCTGGGCTACTCGCTCTACGACACGGTGGTGGTCTTCGACAAGGTCAAGGAGAACGTCACCGACCTGTCGAAGCAGGCCAGGACCTATTCGTCTGCGGCCAACCACGCCGTCAACCAGGTGCTGGTGCGTTCGTTGAACACCACCATCATCGGCGTGCTGCCGGTGGCCGCGCTGCTCTTCGCCGGCGCCTTCGTGCTGGGTTCGGGGCCGCTGAAGGACCTGGGCCTGGCGCTCTTCGTCGGCATGGTGGCCGGTGCCTACTCGTCCATCTTCATCGCCACGCCGCTGTTGGCCTGGCTGCGGGAGCGCGAGCCCAAGATGCGGGAGCACCGCGAGAACCTGGAACGCCGGGCGGCGCGCAAGGCGGCCCGGGCCCACCACGGTGACGACCAGGCGAAGACCGCCGTCGCCACCGCGTCGGGCGCCCCGGTGCGCACCACCCGCAAGCAGACCACTCGAACCACCAGAAGCGCCCGCAAGGGCAAGTGAGACCGGGGGAACCCACATGCAGGACCAGCTGTCACTCATCCAGTCCTTGATCACCGACGTGCCCGACTTCCCCAAGCCGGGCGTCACCTTCAAGGACATCACCCCGTTGCTCGCCTCGCCGCAGGGCTTCGCCGCCTCGATCGACCAGATCGTGGCCAGCGCCCCCGGTGATATCGACATCGTGGTGGGCATGGAGGCCCGCGGCTTCATCTTCGCCGCCCCGGTGGCCGTCAAGCTCGGCGCCGGTTTCGTGCCGGTGCGCAAGCCGGGCAAGCTGCCGCGGCCGGTCTTCGAGGAGCAGTTCGCCCTGGAGTACGGCACCGAGACGCTGACCATGCACCGCGACGCCATCCCCTCGGGTGCCCGAGTGATGGTCGTCGACGATGTGCTGGCCACGGGCGGTACGATCGGCGCCACGGCAAAGCTGCTGCGCAAGCTGGACGTCAACCTGGTGCATGTCGCGGTGGTGATGGAACTCAGCTTCCTGGGCGGCCGCGCCGTGCTGGACGAATCGGGTATCGACTCGTTCAGTTCCATCCTGACCGCCTGACTGGGAGGGCCCCTGTGAGTAGCAACGGAGTCTACGGACCGTACACGCAGGGGAGTGCGGCCAGCGCCAGCGGTGGTGAACAGTCGCCGGATCGTTTCACCTCCGGCCCGGAGGCGCCGCGGATGCGGATGCGCCAGCGCCTGGCGCGCCTGGGCGCCCCGCGCACGCCAACCCTGGCGGTGCTGGACCCGTTGTTCAAGGTGGTGCGCGCCAACCACCCCAAGGCCGATCTGGCCCTGCTGGAGCGTGCCTACAACACCGCCGAGCACTACCACCGCGGCCAGACCCGCAAGTCGGGTGATCCCTACATCACCCACCCGCTGGCGGTCACCACGATCCTGGCCGAGCTGGGCATGACCGAACCGACGCTGGTGGCAGCCCTGCTGCACGACACCGTCGAGGACACCTCGTACACGATGGAGCAGCTGACCGCCGACTTCGGGCACGAGGTGGCGCTGCTGGTGGACGGGGTCACCAAGCTCGACAAGGTGACCTATGGCGAGTCGGCCAAGGCCGAGACGCTGCGCAAGATGGTCATCTCGATGAGCAAGGACATCCGGGTCCTCGTCATCAAGCTGGCCGATCGGCTGCACAACATGCGCACCATCAGCGTGCTGCGGCCCGACAAGCAGTACCGCATCGCGAACGAGACGCTGGAGATCTTTGCCCCGCTGGCGCACCGCCTGGGCATGAATGCCGTCAAGTGGGAGCTGGAGGACCTGTCCTTCGCCGCGATGCACCCCAAGGTCTACGACGAGATCGTGCGGCTGGTGGCCGAGTTCGCGCCGCAGCGGGAACGCCAGCTGCGCGACGTGATCAAGCAGGTGCAGGTGGATCTGGCGGCGGCCAACATCACCGCCACCGTCTACGGGCGGCCCAAGCACTACTACTCGATCTACCAGAAGATGGTGGTGCGCGGCCGGGAGTTCAAGGACATCTACGACCTGGTGGGGCTGCGCATCCTGGTGGAGACCCCGCGCGACTGCTATGCCGCGCTGGGCGTGATGCACGTGCGATGGAATCCCTTGCCGGGGCGGTTCAAGGACTACATCGCGATGCCGAAGTACAACATGTACCAGAGCCTGCACACCACCGTGCTGGGCCCCGGCGGCAAGCCGGTGGAGCTGCAGATCCGCACCCATGAGATGCACCGGCGGGCCGAGTACGGCGTCGCCGCGCACTGGAAGTACAAGGAGGCCCTGCGCAACCCGGTGCAGGGCCAGGGCGTCTCCGAGGCCGAGGGCACCGACCTGTCGTGGGTGCACAACCTCAACGAGTGGAGCAAGGAGACCGAGGATCCCAGCGAGTTCCTGGACGCGCTGCGTTTCGAGATCAACTCCAGCGAGGTCTACGCCTTCACCCCCAAGGGCGACGTCATCGCCCTGCCCGCCGGTGCGACCCCGGTGGACTTCGCCTACGCGGTCCACACCCAGGTGGGGGCGAGGTGCGTCGGGGCCCGGGTCAACGGGCGGCTGGTTCCGTTGGAGTCCAAGCTGACCAATGGCGACGTGGTCGAGGTGCTCACCAGCAAGGACGAGAATGCCGGACCGTCGCGTGACTGGCTGGGCTTCGTCACCAGCCCGCGGGCGCGCAGCAAGATCAAGGCCCACTTCAGCAAGGAACGCCGCGAGGAGGCCATCGAGCGGGGCAAGGACGACCTGGCCCGGCAGATGCGCAAGTCCGGCCTGCCCCTGCAGCGGATCCTCACCGCCGAACACCTGGCCAGCGTCGCCGACTCGATGCGGCTGGGCGACATTCCCGCCCTGTACGCGGCGATCGGGGAGGGCACGGCCAGCGCGCAGAACGTGATGCACCGGCTGATCGCGCTCACCGGTGGCGCCGAGGCCGCGGCCGAGGAGTCCCTGGAGGAGGCGCCGGTGGGGCGTCGCCGCTCCCGCGGTGCCCGCTCCGAGACGGGCGTGGTGGTGGCCGGGGACCCGAATGTCTACGTCAAGCTGGCCAAGTGCTGCACCCCGATGCCCGGGGACGAGATCCTGGGCTTCGTGACCCGTGGCGACGGCGTCAGCGTGCATCGTCGCGATTGCACCAATGCCAACAACCTGTTGGCCAATCCGGAACGGATCGTCGAGGTCGCCTGGGACACCGCGGCCGGGCAGGTCTACCTGGTCAACATCCAGATCGAGGGACTCGACCGCCAGGGCGCCTTCGCGGACATCAGCCGGGTGCTGGCCGACCAGCACCTCAACATCACCCAGGCCACCATGAATACCACCGGGGGACAGCTGTACAAGATGCGCGTCAGCTTCGAGTCGCCCGACCCCTCCCACCTGGACCACGTGCTGCAGAACCTGCGCAAGGTGCCGGGCGTCTACGACGTCTTCCGGGTGCGCTCCTGACGACTGCCCAGCCCCGATCCTGCGGCAGGGACGAGAACAGTCCCACGACCATCACGGTCGTGGGACTGTGTCGTTGATGCGAGCAGTCAGGACTTGAACTCGTCGAGGGCCTTCTGCGCCTGGTCCAGCAGGGACTGGTTGAAGGCGATCGAGTCGCGGGCCTCCTTGGCCTTCTTCTCCTTGCCCTCGGCCTCGAGCTTCTCGGCCTGGACGGTGAGCTTCTCGATCTGGGCGGTGAACATGGCCACCGTGTCGGCGGCACGCTGACGCGCCTCCGGATCGGTGCGGCGCCATTCCTCGGCCTCGGCATCCTTGACGGCATTCTCCAGCTTGCGCACACGGGCATCCAGCGGGCGGATCGCATCGCGCGGCACCTTGCCGTACTCGTTGAACTTCGACAGGAAATCGCGGAACTGGGTGCGGGCGGTGGCCAGGTCGGTGACCGGGAGGATGGTCTTCTCCGCCTCGTCCAGCAGCGCCTCCTTGGCCTGCTGGTTGCCGACGAATTCCTTGTCCTGCTCGGCCATGGCGGCGTCGCGGGCGGCGAAGAACTCGTCCTGGATGGCGCGGAAGGTGGCCCACAGCTTGTCGTCCTCGGCGCGGGGGGCCGACCCGGCTGCCTTCCAGCGAGCCATCAGGTCACGGAAGGCGCCAGCGGTGGGGCCCCACTGCGTGGAGCTGGCCAGCGGGCGAGCCTCCTCGATGATCTGTTCCTTGAGCTGCCGGGCGCCCTCGCGCTTCTTGTTCTGCTCGGCGAACTGTGCCTTGCGGCGGCGGGTGTAGGTGGTGCGGGCGCTGGAGAAGCGGTGCCACAGGGCATCGTCGGTGGCGCGGTCGATGCGGGGCAGGGCCTTCCACTCCTCGAGGAGGGCGCGGAAGCGGTTCACGCCACCACGCCAGTCATTGCCCTGGGCCAGCTTCTCGGCCTCGGCAACCATGCGCTCCTTCTCGGCCTTGGCTGCCTGGGCGGCCTTTGCCTTCTCCGCCTTGCGCTGCTCCTGCTGGGCCTCGAGCGTGGGGGCGAGGGCATCGAGCCGGGCCACCAGCGAGGCGAGGTCACCCACGGCATTCGCGTCGACGATGTTCTTGCGGTGCGAGTCGATCGACTTGCGAGCCTCCTCGACACCCAGGGTGCCCGAGGCGATGCGGGCCTCCAGCAGGCCCACCTCCGTCTCCAGGCTCTGGAAGCGCCGCACGTAGAAGGCGAGGGCTTCGGAGGGATCGACATCGGGGACCTGGCCAACTCGTCGTTCACCCTCGGGGGTGATCACATAGACGGTGCCATCGTCTTCAACGCGACCGAATGTTTGCGCGTCTTCGACGCGACCGAACGGGTTCGGACCTGCAGTTTCGCTCATGGTCCCATCTTGCCCGATAAGGTGCCCATTGTGCTCATTGCCTCTTTCCCAGCCGGTCCGTGGCAGACGAATTGTTATTTGATGGCCCTCCAGGAGGGCGGACCCTGCGTCGTGGTCGATCCCGGCGTGGGGGCCACCGACGGAGTGCGTCGTGGCCTGCAGCAGTACGGCCTGACCCTGGAGGCGGTGCTGCTCACCCACGGACACGTCGACCACATCGCCTCGGCCCGCGAGATCGCCGACGAGGCCGAGGTTCCGGTCTGGGTGCACGAGGCCGATGCCGACCTGCTCACCGAGCCGCTGCTGGCGCTGAGCGCCGATTCCCGGCCCATCCTGGAATCGCTCTACGACACCACTACCTTCACCCCGCCGCGCGACGTGCGGCACTACGACGGGCCGGTCACCGCCGCCGGCATCACCTTCGAGACCCGGCATGCGCCTGGCCACACCCCGGGGTGCACCCTGCTGGTGCCGCAGCAGACCGAGCAGCAGTTGGTGCTGAGCGGCGACGTGGTCTTCGCCGGCTCGATCGGGCGCACCGACATGCCTCGCGGCAGTTCCTTCGCGATGGCGAGTAGCCTTGCCACCCAGGTGCTGACCCTGCCGGACGAGGCCCACCTGTTGCCCGGTCACGGCCCCACCACCACCGTGGGGGCAGAACGCCTGAACAACCCTTGGCTGCAGCCACATGCCCTGATGGCGATGCAGCAGAACACCGATGATGGAAGTGACTACTGATGGCTCGTCCCAAGCCGCTGTCCGGGTTCCCGGAATTCCTGCCCGCCGGGCGCATCGTCGAGCAGCGCGTGCTCGACATCCTGCGTGAGACCTTCGAGCTGCACGGCTTCGCCTCGATCGAGACGCGCGCGGTGGAGACCATGGACACGCTCACGCGCAAGGGTGAGATCACCAAGGAGGTCTACGTCGTGCGACGCCTGCACGCGGAGGACTCCGACGGCAAGGGCGACGACCTGGGCCTGCACTTCGACCTGACCGTGCCCTTCGCGCGCTACGTGATGGAGAATGCCGGCCACCTGGTCTTCCCCTTCCGGCGCTACCAGGTGCAGAAGGTCTGGCGCGGTGAACGCCCGCAGGAGGGTCGCTACCGAGAATTCCTGCAGGCCGACATCGACATCGTCGGCCAGGACAACCTGCCGGCCCACTTCGACGTCGAGGCGCCCATCGTGATGCTGGCGGCGCTGGAGCGGATGCACACCGAGCTGGGGCTGCCGCAGGCCCTGATGCACGTCAACAACCGCAAGCTCGCCGAGGGCTTCTACCGCGGCCTGGGCATCGGGGAGCCGGGCGGGGCGCACGAACAGGTGAGCACCCTGGACGTGCTGCAGCGCGTCGACAAGTTCGACAAGATCGGCGGCGAGGCGGTGGCCGACCTGCTCACCAGCGAGTTGGGGCTGTCGGCCGAGGTGGCCGCCAAGTGCGTCGCGCTGGCCGGGATCTGCACCCCCGACGACTCCTTCGTCGAGCAGGTGCGGGCGCTGGGGGTGCAGCACGAGATGCTCGACGAGGGCCTGGAGCTGCTGCGTCGCGTGGTGCTCGCCGCCAACCGGCGCGTGCCGGGACGGATCGTGGCCGACCTGAAGATCGCGCGCGGCTTGGACTACTACACCGGCACCGTCTACGAGACCGAGCTGGTGGGCCACGAGAAGCTGGGCTCGATCAGCTCCGGCGGCCGCTACGACTCGCTGGCCAGCGACGGCAAGGTCACCTTCCCCGGCGTGGGGATCTCGCTGGGGGTCACGCGGCTGCTCGGGCCGATGATCACCAAGGGCCGCATCACCGCCACCCGCAGCGTGCCCAGCGCGGTGCTGGTGGCCGTCGACGACGAAGAGACCCGCGACCAGGCCGAGGAGGTGGCGGCAGCGCTGCGCGCCCGGCAGGTGCCCTGCGAGGTGGCGCCCAAGGCCGACAAGTTCGGCAAGCAGATCAAGCACGCGGATCGGCGCGGCATCCCCTTCGTCTGGTTCGGCGGGATGGCCGGTCAGGTCAAGGACATCCGCTCCGGTGAGCAGCACGATGCCGACGCCGCCACCTGGGCGCCCCCTGCCGAGGACCTGCGTCCCGCGGTGACGACGGAGGGCTGAGGGAGGCTCGGATGACCGCCATCTGGGTCTCCCTGGTGGGCGTGGCCATCATGATGGTGGCCATCTTCGCCTTCTTCGGGTGGCTCTTCCACAGCGACGTCACGCACCACTTCGTAGCCGACCACGACTTCATCAGCTGGATGGACATCTTCCAGCTCGACGGGCGTCGCTTCGGCAAGCACAGCGTCGGCTCGGTCGAGCGGTGCTATCGCGCCCTGGTGGGCGATGTCCGTACCCAGCTGGTGGTGGAGCGGCCCGGCCTGGGCCAGGGCCAGCCCCACCTGCACCGCTGGATCCTGGTCACCCGGGCACCACGCAGCCTGGCCTTCACCGCCACCGCGGAGGAAGTCGACGGCACGGTGCCCCAGGAGCTCAGCGAGCTGGTGACGGCCTCACGACGCGACCCGCGCATCGACGCCGTGCTGTGCGGCGACGGGCTGCTGCTCGTGCGGGTCACACGCCCCAAGGGCCTGGAACCGGCCCTGGGGCTGCTGTGTGACTGCATCGCTGCGCTGCGCGCCGCTCGCAGCTGATCGCGCGTGAGGCACTGCCCCCTGGGGGCTCGGGGCGCCCGCTGAACGTGCCGCCGCATCGGGTCCGCCCGCCGGTGGGGGCGTGGCCCGGCAGTCGATGTCTGCGAGGGGGGGTGCGACTCGGGGTCCTACCCTTGCACGCGGTTGTGATGTGCTCCGGTGACGACTCCCTGAGGTGAGGACAGGGGAGTGGTGCGGCCGGGGCAGTGCGGCGGATGCCCTAGGCTGGACGGGCAACCCCACGGCACCACACCGTCTATGTGAGTGCCCAAGAAAGGAATACGCATGCTGCGCACCCATGAGGCCGGGACCCTGTCCAAGGCCGATGTCGGAACCACTGTCACCCTCGCCGGATGGGTCGCCAAGCGGCGTGACCACGGCGGCGTCGCCTTCATCGACCTGCGCGACGCCTCGGGCGTCTGCCAGGTGGTCGTCCGCGACGAGTACCTCGAGAAGGCCGGCATCCACGACCTGCGCAACGAGTTCTGCATCCAGGTGACCGGCGTGGTCGATGCCCGCACCGAGGAGAACGTCAACCCCAACATCGCCACCGGCGAGATCGAGGTCGCCATCCGCGAGCTCGAGGTGCTCAATGCCGCCGCGCCGCTGCCCTTCCAGATCGACGAGCGCACCGGCGTCGGCGAGGATGCTCGCCTGAAGTACCGCTACCTGGACCTGCGTCGGCCCCGCATGCACGACGCGATGGTGCTGCGCTCCCAGGTGACCCACACCATCCGTCGGGTGCTGGACGAGGCGAAGTTCTACGACGTCGAGACCCCGACGCTGACGCGCTCCACCCCCGAGGGTGCGCGTGACTTCCTGGTGCCGGCCCGCCTGCACCCGGGCAGCTGGTACGCCCTGCCGCAGAGCCCGCAGCTGTTCAAGCAGCTGCTGATGGTTGCCGGCATGGAGCGCTACTACCAGATCGCGCGCTGCTACCGCGACGAGGACTTCCGCGCCGACCGCCAGCCCGAGTTCACCCAGCTGGACATCGAGATGAGCTTCGTCGACCAGGACGACGTGATCGCCCTGGCCGAGAAGGTGATGGCCGAGTGCTGGAAGCTGATCGGCGTCGAGATGCCCACCCCGCTGCCGCGGATGACCTGGCACGACGCCATGGACAACTACGGCTCCGACAAGCCCGACCTGCGCTTCGACAACCCGATCCGCGAGGTCACCGAGTTCTTCAAGGACACGCCCTTCCGCGTCTTCCAGAACCCCTACGTCGGCTGCGTCGTCATGCCCGGCGGGGCCAGCCAGCCGCGTCGCCAGTTCGACGCCTGGCAGGAGTGGGCCAAGCAGCGCGGCGCCAAGGGCCTTGCCTACATCACCGTGGGTGAGGACGGGGAGCTGGGTGGCCCCGTCGCCAAGAACATCTCCGAGACGGAGAAGGCCGGCATCGCCGAGGCGGCCGGGGCCAAGCCCGGCGACTGCATCTTCTTCGCCGCCGGCGAGCGCGAGAGCTCCCAGGAGCTGCTGGGTTCCGCGCGTCTGGAGATCGGCAAGCGCTGCGGCCTGATCGACGAGGATGCCTGGAGCTTCCTGTGGGTGGTCGACGCCCCGATGTTCAAGTCCACCGCTGCGGCCACCGCCTCGGGCGACGTGGCGCTGGGCAACTCCAAGTGGACGGCGGTGCACCACGCCTTCACCTCGCCCAAGCCGGAGCACCTGGACAGCTTCGACACCGACCCCGGTTCGGCCCTGTCCTACGGCTACGACTTCGTCTGCAATGGCAACGAGGTGGGTGGCGGCTCCATCCGTATCCACCGCCCCGACGTGCAGCAGCGCGTCTTCAACGTGATGGGCATCAGCGAACAGGAGGCGCAGGAGAAGTTCGGCTTCCTGCTGGACGCCTTCGCCTTCGGCGCTCCGCCGCATGGTGGCATCGCCTTCGGCCTGGACCGCCTGGTGATGCTGCTGGGCAAGTTCGACACGATCCGCGACGTCATCGCCTTCCCGAAGTCGGGTGGCGGCTTCGATCCGCTGACCGCCGCCCCGGCGCCGATCACGCCGCAGCAGCGCAAGGAGGCCGGCGTCGACGCCAAGCCCAAGAAGGACGAGGACAAGGACAAGGCCGACAAGGCCGAATCCGCCGAGAAGAAGGCCGCCCCGGCCGACAAGAACTGACCCGGCACTCCCGGTCGAGGGGCCCGTCGCGCACGTACACGCGTGCCCGACGGGCCCCTTTTCGCTGGCTGGCTAGGCTGGCGGCATGCGTGGCGAGTACAAGGTTCCGGGCGGCAAACTGGTCGTCGTCGATCTCGAGGTGGCCGACGGGCGGCTGGTGAATCCGTCGGTGCACGGAGACTTCTTCCTGGAGCCCGATGAGGCCCTCGAAGACATCACGGCCGCCCTCGACGGGCTGCCGCAGGACTGTGGTGTTGCCGACATCAGGCAGGCGATCAATGAACGGCTGCGTCCCGAGGCGCGCCTGATCGGCTTCGATTCCGAGGCCGTCGGCGTGGCCGTGCGCCGTGCCCTGGGCAATGCCACCCGCTGGGAGGACCTCACCTTCGACGTGATCCGCCCCGTCAAGCTGGACCCGAAGCTGCACGTCGCCCTCGACGAGGTGATCGCCAAGCGCGTGGCCCGCGGCGAGGCCAATCCGAACTTCCGCTTCTGGGACTGGGACCGTCCGCTGGTGGTGATCGGCTCCTTCCAGAGCTACCGCAACGAGATCGACGAGGCGGGCCGCGCGAAGCACGGCATCGAGGTGGTGCGACGCATCACCGGTGGTGGCGCCATGTTCATGGAGGAAGGCAACTGCATCACCTATTCGCTGGTGGTGCCGGGCTCGCTGGTGGAGGGGTTGAGCTACGAGCAGTCCTACAAGTACCTGGACACCTGGGTGATCGGGGCGCTGGCCGA
Organism: Luteococcus struthionis; assembly: GCF_048595755.1. Taxonomy (GTDB): domain Bacteria; phylum Actinomycetota; class Actinomycetes; order Propionibacteriales; family Propionibacteriaceae; genus Luteococcus. The sequence goes on along the minus strand of NZ_CP184360.1, from coordinate 2,898,294 downwards.
GTTGGGGGTCAATGCCCGCTATGTGCCGCTCAACGACATCGCCTCCGACAAGGGCAAGATCGGTGGGGCCGCCCAGCGACGCCTGGTCAACGGCACGGTGCTGCACCACGTCACCACCTCCTACGACATCGATGCCGACAAAATGCTCGAGGTGCTGCGCATCGGCCGGGAGAAGCTCTCCGACAAGGGCACCAAGAGCGCCAACAAGCGCGTGGACCCGATGCGTTCCCAGACGGGCATGGCACGTGAGGACATCATCGACAGCTTCCTGGACTACTTCCAGGGCCAGTACCGCTGCGTGGAGCGTGACTACACCGATGACGAACTCGCGGAGGCCGCCGAGCTGGTGCGCACCAAGTTCGCCACCGAACAGTGGGTGAAACGGGTGCCGTGACCGGCGGGGAAGTCACTCTTCGCGGAGCCGTCCGTCGCGGACGTGGACGACGCGGTCGACCTGCTCGGTGAGGCCCCCCATTGGGGGATCTCCACGATCGTCGTACACAGCACCCCTGAAGCGGCCCGCGAGGGCCTTGATCAGGTTCGCCGCTTCCACACCTGTGTTCGAGATTCTATGCGAAACCCGGCCGATAAGGGGGCATGTGCTCTTTCCGGTCAGCGATGGTGTTTGGCTCAGGAACGATCGCCCCGCCATCGACAGGGTATGACCAATCTCAACCTATTCCAGATTGAGCACAATTCGCTCTACGTCGATCCACTTCACGCAGAGGATTCCTGCAATTAGCGCCAAGATTGCAATCCACACCAGGGCAGAGATATTTATGCCATCGCTGAATGCGGATGCAAACCCTATTGCCAGGAGCGCAAGAATGGTGATTTGGGTGATCTTGGCGGCCTGCTCACTGAATGACCACATGACGTATCCCACGATACTACAAGCTCCATATGTCGTGGCGCCTACTAGCGGTAGCGCAATAAGACTCGAAATGTTGGGTGTACCCCCTCTCAAGAATTCTGACAGGACATGGAGCGTCAATGCCAGCGCACTGAAAATGATCCCGACAAGTCAGGAGAAGCTCACCTTCGCAAGGAAGATCTTCCGTGCAGAGCTGGGCAACGCTAGAAGCGTGTCTAGAGTTCCAAGACCACGCTCTTCCCAGAACTTCAAAGACATCAGTGAAGTGGCAAGGCCGACCACAATCGCCGAGTAGCGCGCGTCTGCGCTTGGTCGAGTTGCCGCAATGGCCACGACCGCGCCAGAGAATCCCACGCTGAACACAATTCTGTGTTTGAAGGAGATCCATTCCTTGTAAAGGATAGCGAAAAATATTCCCATTTCAGGCGCTCCCCAATACACATTGGTATGCCGAGTACATAGATGATCCCTTGGTCAGGAAACTCTGAAGGCTTCCATCGAACAGGATCCTATGGTTCAATACAACGATTCTGTCGCAGAACGATTCTGTTGAGTTGAGGTCATGCGAACTCACTAGAACTGTCCGGTTCGGTGAAGTGGCGCGAAGTACTTCAACCAATTCATGCTGTCCGTCGGGATCGAGCCCCAAGAGAGGTTCATCGAGCAGCAGGAGATCAGGCGAGCAGAGGAGAGACCTTGTCAAAGCGAGTCTTTTTCGCATCCCCCGGGAGAATTTCGAAACTGATTTCACTCCAAATTCGCTGACGCCAAGTAGGCCCATCAAAGAATCCAGTGGAACCTCAACTTCGTAGGCGTGTCGGAAAAATTCCAAATTCTCATGCGCATTCAAGCCCCGGTAAAGTCCGTCTCCATCAAAACAGAAACCTACGCGTTTCCTGGAGCTAGGGCAACTTGGACTTCCATCGAGGAGAGATATAGAACCGGAATCCGGTTTAAGGAGGCCAAGGATCAGGCGAAAGAGTGTCGTCTTTCCAGCGCCATTGGGTCCGACAATTCCCACCGTTTCACCTGGATTAACGCATAACGACACCGCGTCCAACGCCAAAGTATCTCCCAGCTTCTTACTAACATCCCGAAGTTCAAACGCTGGCTGTTGTTTCATATGAACACTCATTCCAATCGCCGACATCTCACACACTGCGAGATATCTGCTCCGGAGGCGATTTCTAATAAATCTGCAATCGCTACATAGTTACCGGAGCTCAAATGAAAAGGCCTCATCGTGATCGGCTTCTAGAACGCGCACGGTTCGCGACACATGGCATCATCTGGATGGTCCGCCCCCCGCCCCCGGTCAATGGCCCAGAGACGGACGGGGTTCAGCTGCAGCCGGGCCAGTGTGGCATGTAGTCGCAGAGGCTCGCTGTCGGCTGGGGGTGCAGCAAACCGCCAGACTGTGTTGGCGAGAGCAGAGTTACGCTGGTACTCATCGTGAGCGACAGCAGCACTGTGAGTAGGTTGCGCATGAAGTACTTCCTCCAATCGGGGCTGTAGTAGGAAACTCTGCCTGTAGCCGGAGGCCAGCGGGTGTACCGACCGGAAGGTATGCCCATAAGTACACAGAACTTGTCCGAACGGACAGCGGATGGTGGGGTATGGAACTCGAGCGGGTTGGGAACTCTCGAGGCAAGACTCTTGAGGTAAGTGTTCTCGGTTTGATGATGCTTGCGGAAGCGGCTATCACCATCCCCAGGGGAGCGATTGTTGAGTTCACTGCTGCTTCATTGATCGTGTCTGCGGCCCTGTTGCGGGGGTCTAGCCCGCGTCTGGCCAAGTTGATCCTGGGTGTGGGGCTGGTGGTCACCTGTTTAGTCCCGCCTGAGCATGTAGCCATGTCCGTCTACATTCCTGTGGTTGTCGTCTTGTTCCTGTCGCAAGAGGAGTCTGTCGTCAGTGCCTTGGCGGTCGCGAGCGGAGGGTTTGGTTTGGGGCTTTGGGCCTCACGAAGAGCGGTGACGTGGTCTGAGTGGGGTAGCATCGCCAGCTTATGGCTTACCATCTATGGACTATCTCTCAGCATCGGAAGAGCGCTTCGGCGAGCCAGTCTCCAACGAGAGCAGCAACACCGCGATGAACTTGCTGCTCAACGGCGCAGAATCGCGGCGGAGTTGCACGACACGGTAGCGCACGACCTCACCTTGATGGTGTTTCGTGCAGAGTCTGCGCGACGCAGTTTGGAGACCGCCCCAGCGGAACTCGCGAGGATCGCAAGCTGTGGTCGTCGAGCGAACGAGCAGCTGCGCTTCATGATGCGTCTGCTACAGGTCGAGGAGTTCGTGCGTCCGAGTTCACTGAAGGAAACTGTGGGTGAGGTTCAGCAGGAGCTCGCAGCGGAGGGGATAGCGGTTACGATCAGCATCGACGGTAGCCTAGGAGCTATCAACGACAGGATTGGAGATTGCTTGGCTCGCGTCTTGAAGGAGGCGGGGAACAACGTGATTCGTCATGCTGATCGGGGATATCCGTGTTCCATCTTCGTTGAAGTGCGCCAGGACGAAGTGCACGTGGCGGTTCGAAATCGCCGAAGTCTCCCGGGGCGCGCCGCGAGTTATGGACTCGGGCTAGACGGCATGGCTCAAAGACTGGACATGGTCAACGGAACTCTCAGGGCTGGGCCGCAGGGAACGATGTGGTTGGTTGCAGCTACTGTTCCGCTGGTGGATTAGTTCTCTGGTCACCTTTCCGCAGGCGCGTTTTCGAGGTCGAGCGGCGCTGGGGCGTCCTGTTCGCCATGCTCCAGAACCGGGAGTCCTTAACCGAGCGCCCCCTGCGGCCCAAGAACCATCACGCCCTGCCCCTCGGCGCTGAGCGAGGAACCTAGGGACACCCCTTTTGGATCATTCGTGTGGCAGGGGCACAGAATCATCCCGGGCTCCGTGCCCGAACCCCTATAGCTTCACCAGAAAGGTAGTGGGGTGGTTTGGCCAGCGGCGACTTTCAGCCCCCGTACTAGGCGTACGGAGCCCCAGGTATCCAACAGTAGGCTTGGGGGCACGTAGATCCTCGCAACTGTGTGGCATAGGACTGGTACCGAGCGTGCCCGAAGTTATGGACTTTTCTTGTGTTCGGTGTCTCGCATCAAGTGACTAGCAAGATTGCGTGTTTGGAAAGTTGGGATTTGTCGGGTCATCCAGACCGCGGTGGATGCCTGGAGGGCGGTCCAGGCCAGCGCCTGATGTGGGCGGACTGCTGTGAACCCGGTGCGGCAAGCCTCGGTTTCTTAGGCCAAGTCGAGCGCATCGTCGATCTGCTCGCGGTAGAGCCGCTCGTACTTCAAGCTTTCCGAGGGTCTGAACACGCACGCTCTTCTGCGCAAGGAGTTGGAGACGCCTGCGGACATGGCGCAGCTTCGGGGGCGTGGTGGTGAATTGCTCGATGCGGAACACTCCACGTAGTCCGCGACCAAGGGTGATCAGGACGTTCTCACCGGGGTCAGGACGGCCCATCGAGGACGTATAGCACTAACCCCGTGCGTGAGTGCACCCCGGCACGGCGCGAGAGTTTGGCCAACACCTGCTTGACTGAAGAGACGCTGCGATGCAATTCCGTTGCTATCTGATCGTTCGTCTTGCCTTGACACAACATTTCTAAGACTTCCTTCTCCAATTTGCCGATCGCGATATCTGTTCGAAGTTGTTTTGGGGCGGGAGGCTGATAGGAACTACGGACAGAGGGCGCAAGCATCGTCACGCCTCTAGCGGCCATGTGGACGGCACGCACTAGGTCTTCGGGCGGGAGGTCCTTGGTTAAAGCACCCACTACAGTGCCTCGAAGGGCGTCGTCCACCTGAATCTTTTCCGGGTAAGACGTCAGATAGACGACCTTAGTGGTAGTTCGGGTTAGTGCTCGAGCTACTGTCGGACCATCCATGTTCGGCATTCGCACGTCGAGTAGCAGAACATCAACTTGGTCCCTGTCGATGTGCTTTAAGGCAGAGGCCCCACTCTCGTATTGGCCCACGACATCGATCTCGGGGTCCGCACGGAGAAATCCAGCCAAAGCACCGCGAACAGGCTCGTTGTCATCGCAGATTGCGGTTCGGATCGATTCCACGACTTGCAATCTAGCAGGGTCCGGGGCACCTGCTCGAAGATGAGTGCGCCTTTCTGTGGGGTCTCCTAGAGATGTCAACGGCTTCCGTAAAGGGGAAATGTCCGGCGGCTGAAGGGGGCCCTGCTTGGCGGCGTGCTCTTGGAGCGCCAACAAGCGCGTCGACCCGATGCGCTCCCAGACTGGCATGGCCCGCGAGGCGATCATCGACAGCTTTCTGGACCACTTCAAGGGCCAGTACCGCTGTGTGGAGCGTGACTACACCGATGACGAACTCGTGGAGGCCGCCGAGCTGGTGTGCACGAAGTTCGCCACGCAGGAGTGGGTCAAGCGGGTGCCCTGATCGGGCATCAGCTGCGGTGGCCGGGTTGGGCGACGGGCAGCCGACCGTGCACGAAGTGATACAGAACCGCTGCCACCAGGACCGCCAAGGCCAGTAGCAGGTACATGGTCGAGTGGTTGGTCGCCTGGATCACCAGCCCCAGCAAGACCGGCCCCAGCCCGATTCCGACGTCGGCCAGCAGCAACAGGGTGGAGATGCCGGTGCCCAGTTGGTGTGGGTCCACCAGCCGCACGGCGATGGCCTGACAGGCGGGCATCAGGGTGCCGTAGCCCAGGCCGGTGAGGCCCGGAGAGCATGACCTGCCAGTTGGCCTGCGCCGTGCCGAGCAGCGCCAGCGCCAGCGCGAAGGCGATGATGCCCAGATAGACCACCAGGTTGTCCCCGCGGCGATCCTGCAGCTTGCCGAGCACGAAGCGCATGATCAACATCGAGGCCGCGTAGGCCAGGAAGAACAGGCTCGCCCCGCGTACCAGTCCGGACTGTTCGCTGTAGGCATTGAGGTAGGTGATGACGCCCGCGTAGCACACGCCGATCAGCAACATGAAGCAGCCGATCGGCACGACGGCGGGATGGGCGATGGCGCTCAGGCTGAAGCGCGGACGGTGCCCCTGGGGGGTGAGCTGTTGGCTCCTCGGGACGCACCGGCAGCGAGACCAGCAGGCTGAGCAGGCTGGTGGCCAGACAGCCGAGGAAGAGCATCCGGTAGCCGAAGGAGTTCACCACGAACAGGCCCAGGGCGGGGCCGACCGCCGTGGCGAGCGTTGAGGCCAGGGCGAAATACCCGGTGCCCTCGGCGCGACGTCCGGCCGGGAAGGCCGACTGGACGATCGTCATCAGCGCAGTGCTGGCAAAGGCGTAGCCCAGGCCGTGCACCAGACGCACGAGGATCAGCAGCCAGAGACTCTGGGCCGGCAGGTAGGCGGCGCAGGAGACCATCACCACCACGAGTGAGACGAGCATCATCTGGCGCCGGCCCATGGTGTCCACCAGATGACCGGAGAACAGACGCGCGATGGTGGCGCCCGCGACGAAGGCGCTCGAGGCGAACCCGGCGGCGGCGTCGGAGGCGGCAAAGGCGCGCGCGGCGTAGAGCCTGAGCTCGATCGCAGCGCCACCGTCTTGCTGGCGCGGCTGGAGGCGGAGGGGGCCATGAGCGTGGGGCAGCTCGCCGACGCCTTCAGTCTCGACGTGTCCACGCTCCATCGGCAGGTCGCAGCCGCCATGAAGGCCGGCCTGGTGGAAAGGATCACCGATCCCGCTGGGGGAGCGGCGCGCCTGCACCGTGCCACCGAACAGGGGCGTCGTCGTCTGGCCGCGGAGTTGGCGGGACGACGGGAGTCCATCGGTCGAGTCGTCGCCGACTGGCCTGCGCAGGACGTCAGCGAGTTGTTGCGCCTGCTGCGCAGGTTCAACCAGAGCTCCGAAAGCATCCGGGAACGGCCCTGGCCAAGGCGGTGAGGCGCCAGACGCGGGGTTGAGGTGGGCTTCGTATGCAGGGGCCGACCATTTGACGTGGCAATTTCTGGCAACTGGGCATCCATGCCCGCATGGCAGCTGTCTAATTGCCCCGTTCCGCGACGTCGGCGTCGCAAGATCGCAACATTCCTTCCCTGATGTACAAGGTGGTTCATCGTGTCCCTGCTCGACTGGATCGTGGTCGGTGCCTTCTTCCTGCTGATGATCGGCATCGGCATCTGGTCAAAGCGCAAGAGTTCCGATTCCGGTGACTTCTTCGTCGGTGGCGGCAAGGTGCCGTGGTGGCTCTCGGGCGTCTCGCACCACGTCTCGGGCCACTCCGGTGTCGTCTTCGTCGCCTATGCCGCCATCGCCTACAACCTCGGCTTCACCATGTACGTGTGGTGGGCGCTGGTCATCGCCGGCGCCACCCTGATCGGCGCCAAGATCTTCGCCCCGCGGTGGCCACGGCTGCGGCAGAAGCTGGGAATCCAGTCGCCCACCGAATACCTCAAGATGCGCTACGGGCTTCCCGCGCAGCAGACCATCGCCTGGCTCGGCGTGTTGATGAAGCTGGTCGACATCGGCGCCAAGTGGGCCTCCATCGGTGTGCTGATGAATGGCTTCACCGGCCTGCCCATCTGGCAGGGCATCGTGCTGTCCGGCGCGGTCAGCCTGGTCTACATCACCATCGGTGGCCTGTGGGCCGACCTGCTGACCGACTTCGTGCAGTTCGGCGTGCAGCTGGTGGCCGGCATCGTCATCCTGATCGGCGTCGGGCAGGCCCTGTCGGCACGCGGCCTGAACTACCTGTCGATGTGGGGCGAGCTCAACCAGGTTGAGCCCAATTTCTCCAGCCCCTTCAACGGCAACTACACCATGCTGTGGTGCGCCCTCTACCTGTTCGCCAAGACCTTCGAGTACAACGGCGGCAACTGGAACCTGGCGGCCCGCTTCATCTCCACCAGCAATGGCAAGGAGGCCCGCAAGGCCGAACTGCTCAGCTCGCTGCTCTACCTGGTGTGGCCCCTGCTGATCTTCGCCCCGATGTGGGCCGGTCGCCTGCTGCACCCCGGCCTGGAGGATCCCGCCTCGCAGCTCTACCCGCTGCTCACCGACACCTACCTGCCGCACGGCCTGATCGGGCTGGTGCTGGCCAGCATGTTCGCCAGCACGATGGGCATGACCGTCTCCGACATCAACACGCTCTCGGCCGTGACCCAGCGCGACATCCTTCCGGTGCTCAGCCGCAAGTTCGACGAGGTGATGATGGGCGGTGCCGCATCCCTGCGCCTGGCACGCATCATCACGGTGCTGTTCACCGTGGTCACCGTGGTGGTGGGCCTCAACAAGGATGCCTTCGGCGACATCATCGGCATGATCATCACTTGGTTCGGTGCCTTGGTCGGTGTGACCGGCATGCCACTGCTGCTGGGCTTGTTCAAGCGCTTCCGCCACAGCGACGGCACCGCCGCGATCGTCGGCATCTTCTTCGGCATGGTCACCTTCGCGGTGAGCCAGATCTGGAAGGACGACTTCCCGGCCGACTGGGTCACCGTGGGCCCGATGCTGGTCAGCGGCATGTTCTACCTGCTCATCGGCGCCATCAACAAGGCCAGGGGCGTCGAGGTTCCGCGCGAGGTGGACGAGATGCTCGACTACGTCGGGACCAACGACGACCACGTGGTGGCCTGAGCCGACGAGGTCGACGGAAGACGACGATGGCCGGGTGGGAAGCGATCCCACCCGGCCATCGTGCTGCCGGGACGCTCAGAGGGCCCCGGTGCTGTCCTTCAGGCGGCTGACGTCGGCCGGGTGCATCAGGTTCTGCACCGAGAAGACGCGATCCAGTGTGACCTCGTCCAACAGGCCCCGTTCCAACACCACCTCGCGCACCGACTTGCCGGTGGCGGCGCACTCCTTGCCGATCAGGTCGCCCTGGCGGTGGCCGATCAGGTCATTGAGGTAGGTGACGATGCCGATCGAGCTCATCACGTAGTTGCGGCACTGCTCGGCATTGGCGGTGATGCCACTGACGCACTTGCTCTGCAGGGTGGTGCAGGCCGAGGAGAGCAGCTTGATCGACTCGAACATGCACTGGCCGATGACCGGCTCCATCACGTTGAGCTGCAGCTGGCCGGAATCGGCGGCCATCAGGACCGTCGTGTCATTGCCGTAGACCTTGAAGCAGACCTGGTTGACGACCTCGGGGATGACCGGGTTCACCTTGGCGGGCATGATCGAGCTGCCGGCCTGCATCTCCGGCAGGTTGATCTCGTTGAGCCCGGCGCGGGGGCCCGACGACAGCAGACGAAGGTCATTGCAGATCTTGGACAGCTTGAGTGCCAGGCGCTTCAACGCCGCGTGCACCATGACGTAGGCACCACAGTCGCTGGTGGCCTCGATCAGGTTGGGGGCCGGCACACAGGCGAAACAGGTGACGTAGGCGAGCTTGCGCACCGCCAAGGGGGCATAACCCTTGGGGGTGTTCAGGCCGGTACCGATCGCGGTGGCGCCCAGGTTGACCTCCAACAGCAGCCGCGCGGTGGCATCCAACTGCACGAGTTCCTCGTCCAGGGTGCACGACCAGCCGTGGAATTCCTGGCCCAAGGTCATGGGGACGGCATCCTGCAGCTGGGTGCGGCCCATCTTCAGCACCTCGGAGAATTCCTCGCCCTTGTGACGCAATTCCGTGGACAGTTCGCGCACGGCAGCGTGCAGACCCTTCAGGGCGGTGTAGACGCCGATGCGGAAACCGGTGGGATAGGCGTCATTGGTCGACTGGCTGCGGTTGACGTGGTCATTCGGATTGACGATGTGGTAGCTGCCCTTGGGGTGCCCCAGGTGTTCGAGGGCGAGGTTGGCGATCACCTCATTGGTGGTCATGTTGAGCGAGGTCCCGGCGCCGCCCTGGAAGACGTCGATGGGGAACTGGTCCATGCAGCGCCCTTCGAGGATCACCTGGTCACAGGCCCAGACGATGGCCTCGGCAACCTGCGACGGAATGGCCCCGAGCTCGGCATTGGCCAGGGCGCAGGCCTTCTTCACCTGGACCATGCCCCGGATGAACTCCGGAACCTGGTTGATCGTGACGCCGGAGATGGTGAAGTTCTCCATGGCTCGGGCAGTGTGGATGCCGTAGTAGGCGTCGGCCGGTACCTCGCGGATTCCCAGGAGATCCTCCTCCTGGCGAAAAGCGGAGCTCATCAGGTGATTCCCTTCGAAATAATGCGGCCAACATCGGATTGGCCGCAAATGATTCGGTGCTGACACAAACATGTCATGAATTGGGGGCGCTCGTCAGCTGATCTGGGCCGTTGTCGTGAAGGCGGTAGGTTGGGGGCCATGGAACTGCCCCAGATCAGTTGGATCGACCTGCCCGGCGTGGTGAACATGCGTGACCTGGGTGGCAAGCCCACCTCAGCGGGAAAGGTGACCCGGCACGGGGCCGTGCTCCGCACCGACAACCTGCAGGACCTGCCTCCCGAGTCGGTGCGCCGCATCGTCGACGACTTCGGCGTCACCGACGTGGTCGACCTGCGCACCCCGGTGGAACGACGGGGGACCGGTGACGGCCCGCTGAAGGCCGAGTCGCTGACCTTCCACGAACTCACCCTCTACCCGGAGCAGGCCGACGAGAAGGGCATCCCCGACGACCGCGACGAGGAACCCGATCGCCTGCCCTGGGAGGACGAGCAGGTGCTCGCCGATCGCAGCGCCCACAGCCACGAGGAGCACCTGGCCAACCACTACCTGGGCTATCTCTCGCAACGCCCCGACAATGTACTCAAGGCCCTGCGTGCCATCGCTCACGCCCCGGGATCGGTGCTGGTGCACTGCGCCGCCGGCAAGGACCGCACCGGCACCATCTGCGCCATGGCGCTGACGGAGGTGGGCGTGGCCCGTGACGCGGTGGTGGCCGACTACGACGCCACCAATGAACGCATCGAACTGGTCTTCCAGCGCCTGGCGAACACGCCGACCTATGCCGACGAGATGGCCGGCCAGACGGTGGCCGACCAGACCACCCCGGCAGAGACCATGCGGATGCTGCTGGCCAGCCTCGACGAGCTCTACGGCGACGGCCCCGACGGGGGAGTACGCGCCTGGCTGCGTCGCCAGGGATGGAATGAGCAGGACAGTGCCGCGCTGCACCGCAAGCTGCTGGGGGCCGACAACAAGACCGAGGAGAACCGATGAACGATCTTCCCCGCGCCTGGCAGGCCAGGACCGGAGTCACCATGATCGAGACCACCGTGGAGGTGGCCGATGGGGCGATTCCCGCCAAGCTCTTCCGCCCCGAGCACGGCACGGGTGCCGGAATCGTCCTGGTGCAGGAGATCTTCGGGATCACCAACTACCTGCACCAGCGTGCCGCCGACCTGGCCGACGAGGGGTGGACGGTGCTGTTGCCCAATCTCTACTGGCGGGTGGGCGGTACCGTGATCACCGAGGACGACCCGGCGGCCCTGCCGCACGCCATGGAACTGATGCAGGCCAACCCGTGGGACGAGACGGTGGGCGACATCCGTGACTGCGTCGCACACCTGCGGCAGCTGCCCGAGACCGGCTCGCGAGTGGCGCTGATGGGCTTCTGCTACGGCGGCGGGCTCGCCTACGCGGCGGCCTCCGGTGTGGAGGGTGACCAGCGTCCCGACGCCCTGGTCAGCTACTACGGTTCGGCCCTGCCGCAGATCGTCGACACGATCCCGGTGGTCACCGTCCCCAGCCTGCACCACTTCGGCGAGGCCGACGAGTACATCCCCTTCGCGGAGGCGCAGCGGATCGCAGGCGTGATCGGGCAAGGAAGCGACGTGGAGTTCAGTTCCTGGCCCGGCGCCGGCCACGCCTTCGACAATCCGCTGCCGATGTTTCACCACCAGCAGGCCAGCGAGGACGCCTGGCGCGAGACCTGGGTGTGGTTGCTGGAACACCACCCCGACGACATCAATCGGGTGCCCGGCGGCGCTGCCCCTCGCTGATCGCCTCACGGACCACGTCGCGGATCTGCGCTGGTGACAGGTCCTGGCAGACCAGGAAGGTCAACCAGGCCACCAGGGCATCGGTGGTCAGGTCACCGCCCGAGACCGCCCCGGTGGCCAGCAGCCCTTGGCTGACGGCGTACTGACCCAGGTGGACCGCCCCGTGCGGGCACTGGGTGGTCACCACCACGACGCTGCCCGCAGCGCTGGCGGCGCTCAGCGCCTCGAGTAGGGCCGGGTCGTTGTCGGGGGCATTGCCGGTGCCATAGGCGCGCAGCACCACGGCCTGCGGTGGCGGGGTCAGCTGGGCCGCCAGCCGTTCGGCCCGCAGCCCGGGGTGCAGGGTCAGCACCACCAGGTCGACGTCGCGGTACGGCTTGGGCCGCTCGTTCAACCGAGCCACGGGCGCGGCGGCCGCCTCCTCGGTGAAGACCAGCTGCGCCTCGTCGGTGAGCACGGCCAGCGGTGCGATGTTGACCGAGTCGAAGGCGTGGTCGTCCTCGGAGGAGATCTTCGTGGCGTGGTGGCCGGCCATCAGGGTGCCGTCGAACCAGATCGCCACCGAGGAGAACCTCGGGTCGAGGCTGCACCGCAGGGCGCCGCGCACATTGCTGGGCGCATCGCTGTCGTCGACGACGAAGGAGCGCTGGGCGCCGGTGAGCACCACCGGTTTGCCCATCGATCCCAGCGCAAAGTGTAGCGCTGCCGCGCAGAAGCCCATCGTGTCGGTGCCGTGCAGCACGACGAAGGCGTCGTGGCTGTGCTCGTGCTCGCGCACCGCGTCGATGATCCGCTGCCAGTCACGAGGCCCGGCATTGGAGGAGTCGATCAGTGGATCCAGGCTGACCAGGTCCCAGCGCAACCCCGGGAAGTCCGCGGCGACGAGTTCGTCGAGCCACCCCGGCAGGTCGGCACCGGGCTCCCAGCCGCGGTCGGTGAGCTGCATGCCCAGGGTGCCGCCGGTGTAGACCACCAGCACTCGTCGGGAGTCGGTCATCAGGCGTCCTTGTCCTCGGTGGTCGGGGTGGAGGTGTCCAGGAAGCTGGATTCCAGCACGGTGCCGTCGATCTTGTCGCGTACTGCATACCAACCGATGACCATGATCAGCGCGACGACCCCGAACAGGGTGATGGTGGGCTTGCCGATCTCATCGGCGAACCACATCATCACGATGACGCCCACCAGGAAGACGATGGTGGCCAGGTTGGTCCAGGGTGCCCAGAACAGCCGGTACTTCGGGCGCTCGTAGAGCCCCTGCTTGGCCCGGTGCACGAAGATCCAGTGGCTGACCATGATGCTGATCCAGGTGCCGGCGATGCCGATGCCGGCCAGGTTCATCACGATGTCGAAGGCCTGCGAGGGCCAGATGTAGTTGATCATGACGCCAATCAGGCCCAGCGCGGAGGTGATCACGATGCCGCCGTAGGGGACGGCATTGCGGTTCAGGCGCGCGGCGTAGGCGGGGGCGGAGCCGGCTACGGCCATCGAGCGCAGGGTTCGGCCGGTGGCATAGAGCCCGGCATTGAGGCTGGACAGGGCAGCGGTGAGCACCACCAGGTTCATGATCGTGCCCGCATTCTGCACGCCGATCGCATTGAAGAAGGTCACGAAGGGCGACTCGTCCCTGGAATAGGCGTGCCAGGGCATCAGCATGGTGAACAGCACGACCGATCCGACGTAGAAGAGCGCGATGCGCCACATCATCGAGTTCACGGCGCCCGGCATGATCTTCTCGGCATCCTTCGCCTCGCCTGCGGCCACGCCCACCATCTCGGTGCCGCCGAAGGCGAAGACCACGCCCAGGGCCAGGGTGACCATCGGGGCCAGGCCCTTGGGGAACAGGCCGCCGTTGTCGGTGATCAGCTGCGGGCCGGGGGTGTGGCCGGCGACCTGGTGGCCGGTGGCGATGAAGACGACGGCGATCAGCATGAAGCCGACGATGGCCGCCACCTTGATCATGGCGAACCAGAACTCGAACTCACCGAAGAACTTCACGCTCAGCATGTTCATCGCGAAGACGATCGCCAGGGCGATCAGGGCGATGATCCACTGCGGGATCGGGCTGAAGATGCTCCAGAAGTGCATGTACAGGGCGACGGCGGTGATGTCGGCCATCACCGTGGTGCACCAGTCCAGGAAGAAGAGCCAGCCGGTCACGTAGGCGCCCTTCTCGCCCATGAACTCGCGCGCATAGGAGACGAAGGCACCCGAGCTGGGACGATGGATCGTCAGCTCTCCCAGGGCGCGGACCATCAGGAAGGCGAACAGGCCACACAGCGCGTAGACGATGGCCAGGGAGGGGCCGCCGGCTGCGAGCCGGCCACCGGCACCGAGGAAGAGTCCGGTGCCGATCGATCCTCCGATGGCGATCATGCGGATGTGGCGGGGCTTGAGGTGCTTTTCGTACCCGTGGTCTGCGCGATCCTGTGACACGGGCCCGGTATACGGCGAATCCTTCTGTCGCATGAACTTTCTCCCACTAAACATTTTGCGTGGAGGCCTCATTGCCTCTGTTTCCGCACATTACCCACCTTTGGTGCCGTGGGCGGGCGCCGGGGTCACCAACTAGGATGAATTGGTGACTGACCTGTTCGGCAACCCCGATTCCGCGGAGCTGGCCGCCGCCGGAGGCACCCTCGGCGGCGCCAGTCATGACCACCTTCCGCTGGCCGTGCGGCTGCGTCCCCGCACGCTCGACGAGATCGTGGGGCAGCAGCACCTGCTGGGCGCCGGGTCGCCGCTGCGTCGGCTGGCCGAGGGCACCACCGCGATGAGCGTCTTCCTGTGGGGCCCGCCCGGGGTGGGCAAGACGACCATCGCCGCGGTGGTCTCGCAGGCCACCCAGCGCCGCTTCGTCGAGGTCTCCGCCGTGACCGCCGGTGTCAAGGAGGTGCGCGCCGAGCTGGAGACCGCCCGTCGTGAGCTTGCCCATGGCCGGGCCACCGTGCTCTTCGTCGACGAGGTGCACCGCTTCAGCAAGGCCCAGCAGGACGTCCTGCTGCCCGCCGTGGAGAACCGCCTGGTCACGCTGATCGCGGCCACCACCGAGAACCCGTCCTTCAGCGTCATCTCGCCGCTGCTGTCGCGATCGCTGCTGCTCACCCTCAAGCCGCTGACCGACGACGACATCGGGGTGCTGGTGGATCGTGGTCTTTCCGACGAGCGCGGGCTGGGTGGGCAGTTCCAGATCGAACCCGAGGCCCGCGACACCATCATCAGGCTGGCCGGTGGGGATGCCCGCCGCAGCCTCACCTACCTGGAGGAGTCGGCCGCCGGGGCGCGCGCCATGGGGCAGCAGACCATCACCTCCGAGATCGTCGAGAACTCAGTGGACCGGGCCGCGCTGCGCTATGACAAGGACGGCGACCAGCACTACGACGTCATCAGCGCCTTCATCAAGAGCGTGCGCGGCTCCGACGTCGACGCCGCGCTGCACTACCTGGCTCGCATGCTGGAGGCCGGTGAGGACCCCCGCTTCATCGCCCGACGGCTGGTGATCAGCGCCAGCGAGGACATCGGCATGGCGGCACCATCGGTGCTGCAGACCTGCGTGGCCGCGGCCCAGGCGGTGCAGCTGATCGGCATGCCGGAGGCACAGCTCACCCTGGCCCAGGCCACGATCGCCGCCGCCACCGCTCCCAAGTCGAATGCGGTCACCACCGCCATCTCGGCCGCACGCGCCGATGTGCGTTCGGGGCGGATCGGGCTGGTGCCCGCCCACCTGCGCGATGCGCACTATTCGGGCGCCCAACAACTGGGGCACGGCAAGGGCTACATCTACGCCCACGACGCCCCGCACGCCGTCGCCCGGCAGCAGTACCTGCCCGACGAGCTGGCCGACGCCACCTATTACCAGCCCACCGACCACGGCAACGAGGCCGGCATCAAGGATCGGCTGGCGACGATCAAGAAGCTGTTGGGGCGCTGAGACCGTCCTCGCTCGGTGGACGGTGCGAACCCATCACGTGCAATTCCAGCTCGCGGCTGACGATCTCGCAGGTGCGCACCCCGCGCACGCTGGAGCCGTGCTCGTTGAGGCGGGGTGACCACACCCCCAGGCCGAGCTTGCCGGGGGCAACGGCGATGATCCCGCCGCCCACGCCCGACTTTCCCGGCAGGCCCACCCGGACCATCCACCAGCCGGCCTCGTCGTACATGCCAGACATGGTCATCACCGAGAGCAGCCGCTGGACCACCAGCGGGTCGATCACCTGTTCCCCGGTGCCGGGGTGACAGCCCGAATTGGCCAGGGTGGCCGCGATCCAGGCCAGATCGGTGGTGGTCACCATCGTCGCGCAGGCCGCACAGTAGTCACGGGTGGCCTGCACCGGCTCGTCGGCCAGTTTTCCGAAGGAGTGCAGCAGGTGGGCCATGGCCAGGTTGCGGTGCCCGCCCTCCAGCTCCTCCATGGCGATCTGGGCGTCGGCGTGGAGCCGACGGCCGGCCAGCTGTCCGTAGAAGTGGAGCAGCCGTGACATCCGCCCGCCGCTGGGCAGCAGCGAGGTGGAGGCGATCGCGCCGGCATTGATGAGGGCATTGGCCGGCCGTCCGGTCTCGTTCTCCAGGGAGATGCGGTTGTAGGCCTCGCCGGAGGGTTCGACGTCCACCACCGCGTCGACCGCCTCGAAGCCGGATTCCATCAGGGCCAGGGCATAGGTCAGCGGCTTGCTGATCGACTGCAGAGAGAAGGAAATCTCTGAATCGCCGGCCGTGTGCAGCTGGCCGTCCACCGTCGCGAGCGCGATGCCGAAGGGATCGGGGTCGGCCTGGGCGAGGCTGGGGATGTAGGAGGCCACCTGCCCGTCGGTCTCGGGCAGGACCTCCTTGTGCACATCGGCCAGGAAACGGCTCAGGTCATCCATGGCCCAAGCCTGTCATGGCGGTGAGGATCATGGCGACCGGGGATCAATGACCCAGCAGGATCCACAGGTTGACGACGAAGCCGGCCAACAGGGGCAGCACCATGAACAGCAGCATCAGACGGCCGGCGCGGCGGTGTCGTGCGCGGTCGGGGTTCAGCGAACTGGCCAGAGCCAGACCCGGCGCGGTGAGGTCCGTCAGACCCATGTTCTGGGCGTCGACGGGAATCACCTCCATCGCGGCCGCCTCGTGGCTGAGACGCTCGGTGCGTGGGGTCCGTGCGGGGGCATCGACGATCGGGGCGTCGGGAATCGGGGCGACGGGGTGCTTGCCGCCAAGGTCCCAGAGCCCGCCCCCGACAGCGTCGCTGTGCCCGCCCGCGTCAACCATGGAGCCATCGTGCGCCCTCACGGGGTCAGGGACAAGCCCGGCGCCCCACGGTTGGTTCTGTTCTTCGAGATACCCGACAGCCGCTCGGGTTTCTGCGGTTCGCGTGTGTTGCAACGCGAGCGGATCGCACGAACCCGAGCGGATCGCAGGAACCCGAGCGGATCGCACGAACTCGAGCGGATCGCAGGAACCCGAGCGGGCGGGCAGCGGGAGGACGTGGAGGTGGGCCCTCACCGCGGTCGCCTCACCAGGGGAAGGGCCGGTAGTCCTTCAGGAGGACGCCGTAGAGGTCGGTGCCCTGTTCCCCTTGCACGATCGGGTCGTGCACCCGTGCTGCGCCGTCGACCAGGTCGAGCGGGGCATGCCAGCCCTCGGCGGCGATGCGCAGCTTCTCGTCGTGGGGGCGCTCGTCGGTGATCCAACCGGTGTCGACCGCTGTCATCAGGATGCGGTCGGTCTCGAACATCTCCTCGGCACTGGTGCGGGTGAGCATGTTCAGCGCGGCCTTGGCCATGTTGGTGTGCGGATGCCCGGCGCCCTTGTAGCGACGTGAGAACTGTCCCTCCATGGCGGAGACGTTGACGATGTACTTGCGCCGCGCGCTGCTGGCCCGCATGGACTGCCGCAGCCGGCTGATCAGAATGAAGGGTGCCGTTTCATTGCACAGCTGAACCTCGAGCATCTCCAGGGGATCGACCCTGTCGACGGTCTTGGTCCAGGAGTTCTCGCTGGCCAGGTCGGGCAGCAGCCCACCCGCGTCGATCGCGGTGCCGGCAAGATGACGTTCCAGCGACGCATTGCCGGCCTGCAGGGCCAGCGAGGTCATCTCGGCGGCCGACCGGCTCGCCAGTTCCCCGGTCAGCCCACCGGCGGCCCCCACCAGTGAGGCGGGGTGCGCATCGCTGATCCGGTCGAAGGTGAGCATCCTGGGCAGTCGGACGTCGGTGGGCAGCGCGGCCTTCTCGCCCTCCACCAGGTGGGAGTAGGCGCCGGGGGAGCGGCGCACCGTTTGCGCCGCATTGTTGATGAGGATGTCCAAGGGGCCGGCGGTGGCCACCTCGTCGGCCAGCGCGATCACCTGGGTGGGGTCGCGCAGGTCGATGCCGACCACCTCGAGCCGGTCGATCCATTCGGCGCTGTCGGGCAGCGCACTGAAGCGACGCGCCGCGTCGTGCGGGAAGCGCGTGGTGATGGTCAGGTGGGCTCCGTCACGCAGCAGCCGCAGGGCTATGTACATGCCGATCTTGGCGCGGCCACCGGTCAACAGGGCCCGGCGGCCGGACAGGTCACAGCCCTGGTCGCGCTTGGCACGGTTGAAGGCAGCGCAACCGGGGCACAGGCCGTGGTAGAAGGCGTCGACCACGGTGTAAGCCTGCTTGCAGATGTAGCAGTCACGGGCTTGTTCCAGGTGTCCGGCGATGGCACCCGGCACCTGGGAGACCAGCGGCAGCCCCGCCGTCTCGTCGTCGATGCGTTGCGGGGAGCCGGTGGCGGTGAGCGCCAGGATCGCGTTGTCGTGTTCGATGACCGGAGCCTTGGCCGCCCGGCGACGACGTGCCTTGATGCGCCGGTTCATGCGGTTCACCGCCTGCTTGAAGGCGATCTGGTCGGGATGCTCCAGCTCCAGCTCGGCGATCTGCTCCATCAACCCGACGGCGCGGGCGAGCTCGTCGGGATCCACCCCGGGGCCGAAGTGGTCATCGTCGGGTCGTCCGGGCTGCATCTTCACCCGGGCGATCCTAGACGCTCAGGGCTGCCCGCGACGCAGCCGTTGCCCGGCGCGCACCACCTGCACCGCCAGCTGCCAGGCAATGGGGAAGCTGTCCTCGTCCAGGCCGAAGGTGGGGGAGTGGTGCGAGGAGTCGAAGCCCTTGCTGGCATTGCGGCGCCGACGAAGACATAGGTCGAGGGTGTCACCTGCGAGAAGGCGGCGAAATCCTCACCGCCCCGCATCGGCGGGTCGGCGATCACCTTGCCGGGCGAGACCTGTTCGGCCAGTTCCCGCACGACGGCCGTCGGGGTCGGGTCATTCCAGACCATGTCGTAGCCCTGCAGGTGGTCGACCTCGACGCTCAACCCGGGGTGGGAGGCCTCCAGGCCCGCCGCGATCTGGTGCAGCCCGGTACGGATCGTCTCGCGTGCCTGGTCGTCATGGCTGCGGATGCTGCCGCCCAGCCGCGCCGTCATGGGGATCACGTTGAGGGCATCCTGGTTGCCGGCCTCCAGCCAGGTGGTGGACAGCACGGCCGGTGACAACGGGGCGACCCGCCGCGAGACGATGGTCTGCGCCTGGCTGACGAACTGGCTGGCGGCGATCACCGGATCGACGCCATCCTGCGGAGTCGAGGCGTGGACGCCTTGGCCGCGTAGGGTCACGGTGAACAGGTCGGAGTTGGCCGAGGCCGCACCGTCCTTCACATCGATGGTGCCGGTGGGCAGGGTGGCCCACAGATGCCCACCAGCGCGATCACGGGAACCACCAGTGCATGCGGACGATGTCGCGCATCAGGGCGGAGAACCACCCGCTCTGTTCGGCCAGTCCGATGCCGAGCATGATCATCAGCACCATGCTGAGGGCGGGGAACTTGCTGAAGTTGCCGACCGACTCGGTGAGCATCCGGCGCAGGTTGGTGGCGTTCAGCAGGTTCTCCACGGCGACCACCTTGCCGTCCACCGGATTGGTGACGCTGACCCCGGCCACCGCGCAGAGCCAGGAGGCCACCGCGATCAGCACGCAGATGCCGGCGAACAGGAAGATCGGGTCCGGCAACCGGTTGCCGGTGGCCTCGATGCCACTCAGTAGCCGCTCGCCCAGCCCCGTCGACGAGCTTCTTACGACGGCGGGGAGGTGTGATCAGTGGTCTCGGTCATGGTCCGGGGGCCTCTCGAATGCGGTTCGTGGCAGGGACAAGTCCGACGATGCTAGTGCCACCGCCGTGCCCGGGCGGGGAATTTCAGGCTGTGGAACAGCACTGTGCGTGCCCGCGGGCAGCTGGCCGATTCGCGTGGCAACAGTGGGCATCCTCGTGCTTTCCTGCCCGCCAGCGGGTTCACTGGGGCCAACGCACGCAACACGAAGGAGTGGATCATGGTGGATCTTTCGGCCAAGCCGTTCAACCTGGATGCAGAGGCCATCAGCTGGGTGGAGGACACCCTGGCCGGCATGTCCGACGAGGAGAAGGTGGGTCAGCTCTTCGTCAACATGGGATCCTCCCGCGACGAGGACTACCTCACCGAGATGGTGGACAAGTACCACATCGCCGCGGTGCGCTACCAGCCCGGGCCCGCCGAGGAGATCTACGAGCAGAACCGCATCCTGCAGGAGAAGTCCAAGATCCCGATGCTGATCGCGGCCAATACCGAGGCCGGTGGCAACGGTGCCTGCACCGACGGCACCTATGTCGGTTGGGAGATCAAGGTCGCCGCCTCGCAGGACCCCAAGTATGCTTACGAGCTGGGCCGGATCTCCGGCATCGAGGCGGCCGCGATCGGCTGCAACTGGAGCTTCGCGCCGATCATCGACCTGTACCGCAACTGGCGCAACCCCATCGTCAGCGTGCGTACCTGGTCGGCCGATCCTGACCAGACCATCGAGCTGGCCAAGGAGTACATGCGCGGCATCATGGAGTCCAACATCATGCCGGCGGCCAAGCACTGGCCCGGCGACGGCATCGACGAGCGCGACCAGCACCTGAGCTCGGCACCCAACTGGTACTCGATGGAGGAGTGGGATGCCACCTTCGGCAAGGTCTACGGCGAGCTGATCGAGGCCGGGCTGCCGTCGCTGATGGCCGGGCACATCGCCCTGCCCAGCTACCAGAAGCACTTCAACCCCGAGATGACCGACGAGGACATCCTTCCCGCCACCCTCAGCAAGGAGATCACCACCGACCTGCTGCGCGGCAAGCTCGGCTTCAACGGCGTGGTGGTCACCGACGCGTCGCACATGGTGGCGATGACGGCGGCCATGAAGCGTCGCGACATCCTGCCGACCGCCATCATGGCCGGTTGTGACCTGTTCCTGTTCTTCAACGATCCCGACGAGGACTTCGGCTGGATGATGGAGGCCCTGCGCGACGGTCGCCTCACCCGGGAGCGCCTCGACGAGGCCGTCACCCGCACGCTGGCGCTGAAGGCCCGCATCGGCCTGCACAAGCTGGCCCCGACCGAGATCATGCAGCCCAAGGAGGAGGCGCTGGCCAAGATCGGCCTGCCCGAGCACCACCAGGTGGCCGCGGAGCTGTCCGACAAGGCCGTCACCCTGGTCAAGGACAAGGACCAGGACGTGCTCCCCATCTCGCCCGAGAAGCACAAGCGCGTCCTGATCGTCCCGATCAGCGGCCCCCGCAACCCGATGGCCCACGGCAAGGGGCCCAAGGGCAGCGAGCTGCTGGCGCAGAAGATGCGCGAGCGCGGCTATGACGTGGAGCTCTACGAGACACTCACGGACAAGTCGGCACGCATGACCGACGATGAGTTCGCCGAGGTCGTCAAGGGCGCCTACGCCGGCAAGGCCCCGATCAGCGCGCTCACCGACAACTACGACCTGGTCATCTCGGCGGCGCAGGTCAACGGCCTGATGCAGCCCACCGAGCGGGTCTACTGGCCGGCCTCCAAGGGCACCCCGGACATTCCGTGGTACGTCCACGAGCTGCCGACGATCTTCGTCTCCTTCGCCAGCCCCTACCACCTGGCCGACGTCCCGCAGGTGAAGACCTTCATCAACGCCTACGACGGCTACGAGCACACCGTGGAGGCGGTGCTCGACAAGCTGGAGGGCAAGAGCGACTTCCAGGGCAAGCCGTCCACCGACGTCTTCTGCGGGCTGCGCGACACGGTGCTCTGAGCCCCGGCGGCCGAGCCTGTCGAGGTCCACGGCGGCCGAGCCTGTCGAGGTCTGACGAAGACGAGGTCTGAGGAAAGGGAGCGGGTCCTGCACCGACATCGGTGCAGGACCCGCTCCCTTCGTCTGGCCGGAGGATCCTTACGCGCGGGTCCTCAGTGGGTGACCCGGCCCAGGAAGGTCTTGGTGCGTTCCTCGCGGGGATGGTCGATGACCTGGTTGGCGGGGCCGTCCTCGACGACCACTCCGCCATCCATGAAGACGACGCGGTCTGCCACCTCCCGGGCAAAGCCGATCTCGTGGGTGACCACGATCATGGTCATGCCCTTGGCGGCCAGGTCCTTCATCACCGCCAGCACCTCACCCACCAGCTCGGGGTCCAGGGCGCTGGTCGGCTCGTCGAAGAGCATCAGCTCGGGGTCCATGGCCAGGGCACGGGCGATGGCCACGCGCTGCTGCTGCCCGCCGGAGAGGTGGCTGGGGAAGGAATCGGCACGATCGGCCAGTCCCACTTGGGCCAGCAGTTCCCGGCCCCGGGCCTCGGCAGTGGCCCTGGGCGTCTTCTTCACGACGATGGGGGCCTCCGTGACGTTCTCCAGCGCCGTCTTGTGCGGGAACAGGTTGAAACGCTGGAAGACCATGCCGATGCTGGAGCGCTGCCGAGCGATGTCCTTGTCGGTGCGCTGGTACAGCTTGCCGTCGCGCTCCTCGATGCCGATCAGTTCACCGTCCACGTGGATGCGGCCGGCGGTGATGGTCTCCATCTGGTTGATCAGGCGCAGGAAGGTGGTCTTGCCCGAGCCGGAGGGGCCGAGCAGACAGACGACCTCGCCGCGGCGCACCTCCAGGTTGATGCCCTTGAGCACCTCCAGGTTGCCGAAGGACTTGCGCACGTCGACGGCGCGCACCTGCACGGGGGCCGTGGTGGTCTCGGTGCTCATCAGTGGTCGCCTCCGGTGTAGTTGAGGGGTGCGTGGCCGCGGCCGAAGCGCTTCTCGAGCCAGTTCTGGCCGACCATCAGGATGGTGGTGGTGATCAGGTAGTAGAGGCTGGCCGCCATGTAGACCGGGATCATCTTGTAGTAGTTCGTGCCGATGCTGCGCAGCTGGTAGAGCATCTCGCCGGCCAGCGGCAGGGCGATCAGCAGCGAGGTGTCCTTGAACATGGCGATGGTCTCGTTGCCCATCGGCGGGATGATCACCCGCATGGCCTGCGGCAGGATGATGCGTCGCATGGCCTGGCTACGGGTCATGCCCAGCGCGGTGGCGGCCTCCATCTGACCCTTGTCGACGCTGATGATGCCGGAGCGGGCGATCTCGCTGAAGTAGGCGGCCTCGCTCATCGCCAGGCCCAAGATGGCGCCCAGGTAACCGGTGAACAGCCGGTTGGCGTCCAGGGTCGCGATGCGCAGTGTGCCGTCGAGGCCGAAGAAGCCCATGATCTCGCGGTCATAGGGGATGCCGATGCCCACGCCGTCGGGGAAGAAGGCGCCGGCAGCACCCAGGATCGACAGCAGCACGTAGCGGGGGATGGAGCGGAAGAACCACGCGTAGGCGAAGGCGACGCCGCTGAGCAGCTTGTTGTCGCTCATCCGCATGATGGCCAGCACGATGCCGCCGATCACGCCGAGCACCATCGACCCGACGGTGACCATGATGACGCCCAGCCAGAAGCCCTTGGCGACCGGCACCTGGCGCATCGCGTCCAGCGTGAAGAGCCAGTCGAAGGCGGGATTGGTGATCAGCTGGTGGACGATCATCACCAGTCCCAGCCCCACCACGACGGCGGCCACGGTGCGCCACGGGTGGCGGACCGGGATGACCTCGATCTGTTCGGGAGTGTTGGCGGCGCTGCTCATGCGGGGTTCACCTCGAAGGCCTCGATGGCTCCGTCGGCCTGGTTCCAGGTGGCCAGGATCTGCTCGTAGTGGCCCGAGGCGCGCAGGTCGTCATAGGCCTGGCGCACCGCCTGGGCGAATTCCGGCTGGTCCTTGCGGATGACCACGCCGTAGGGGGCGGTGTCGTAGCTGTCGCCCAGCGGCTCGATCTTGTCGCCGGACATCTTGATGGCATAGAGGCTGATGGGGGAGTCGGCGGCCATCATGTCGGCGCGGCCACTGATCAACGCGGTGGTCGCCTCGCCCTGCTCGGTGAAGCTGAGCAGCTTGATCTTGTTGCCGCGGCACTTGGCCTGGGCGGCCTTCATCTCCATCTCCTGCACCACGCCCACCTGCACCGCGACGGTGCGCCCGCACGGGGGCTCGCCGGCGGCCACCTGCTTGGGGTTGCCCTTCTGCACGGCCCACAGCGAGCCGGCATTGAGGTAGCTGACCATGTTCACCGTCTTGGTGCGTTCCGGGGTGACGGTGAAGGCCGAGACCCCGGCGTCGTACTTCTTGGCCTGGATGCCGATGAGGATCTGGTCGAAGGGACTCTCCTGCCACTCCACCTTCACGCCCATCCGAGCCGCCACCGCGTTGAACAGGTCGATGTCCAGGCCGCTGATCTGCGAACCCTCGAGGAATTCCACCGGCTTGTAGTTGGGGCTGGTCCCCACGGTGATCGTCTTGCTGGACTGCACGCTGGGCGGCAGCTTCTCGAACAATTCCTGGCTCGCCTCGATCGGGGGCAGGTCCTGCTCGGCAGAGCTGGTGGGCAGACCAGAACCGCTCAGGTTGGTGGCACACCCACTGGCCAGCAGTGCGGAACAGAGAGCGGTGGCAAGACCAACCGCCCGGTGGTGACGCTTCATGCGCGAAATCCTCCCGAATCAAGACAGACGGTGCATTCTTCCACCGCAAATTCTTCGGTGCCAACACGGGGTAAGCCTGTCCACAGCTTGACATGTGCAGTGCACGCCAGTGCGCCCGCCCCAGACAACTGGGACGGGCGCACCGGATTGGTCGTGGCAGTCGGCTCACTCGGCGGCAAAGCCGTCGGCGTCAAGATCCTTGCTCTTGGCGTCCTTGGCGCGCTTCTCGGCCAGCGCCTGGGGGTCTCCCGAGGCCTGCAGCCGAATGGAGCGGGCCTCGGCGACGGCCTCGGCCTCCTTCTCCTCGGTCTTGATGATGCCGCTGTCGTCGCGCGGAGGCAGCTGCAGGGACTCCTCGGCGCGGATGCCGGCCTGCAGCTGGCGGGCACGCTCCAGCTCGGCGTCCACCTGGGCACCGAAGAGCAGGGCCAGGTTGGTGATGTAGATCCACAGCAGCATGACGATCACACCGGCCAGGGCGCCGTAGGTCTTGGAGTAGTTGCCCGCATTGGTGACGTAGAGGGCGAACAGGCCGGAGGCCAGCAGCCACACGAGGATGGCCACGCCCGAACCGACGCTCAGCCAGCTGAACTTGGGCTGCCGCACGTTGGGGGTGAAGTGGTACAGCACGGCCACCATCAGCACCACCAGCAGCAGCATGACCGGCCACTTGGCCCAGTTCCAGACGGTGACGGTGGTGCTGCCCAGCCCGACGACGTCGCCGATGGCCTGAGCCAGCGGGCCCGAGACCACCAGGGCCACCAGCATCAGCGCGGCGGTGATCACCAGGAAGGCGGTGATGGCCAGGTTGACCGGGCGCAGCTTCCACACCGGGCGGCCTTCCTCCACCTCGTAGACCTTGTTCATGGCCCTGCCGAAGGCGCCGACGTAGCCGGAGGCCGACCACATCGCCGAGAGGATACCGATCACCAGCGCGAGGCCGGTGCCGGGGGAGTTCACCATCTGCTTGAGCGGCGACTCGATCTGGGCGTAGGCGTCCGGCGGGGCCAGCTGCTTCACCACGTCGAGCAGCGCCTGGATGCCGCCCTCGGACTGGCCCACCAGCGCCAGCGTCGAGACGATCGCCAGCAGGCCCGGGAACAGGGCCAGGACGCTGTAGTAGGTCAGCGCGGCTCCCAGATCGGTGCAGCCGTCGGCGGTGAATTCGCGCAGCGCATTCTTGAAGGTGAACTTCCAGCCGGGCTTGGTGATCTCCGGCGGGTTGGAGGGCTTGGCCGGGTGATCCGGTGCCGGGGCCTCCGTCTTGTGGCGAGTCTCCTGGGTGAGATCGTCGTCGGTCATGGTGCCTCCTGGGTACTGGCAAGTCACCGCAAACCCTAACCGCGGTCACGGGGGAGGAGCCGCAGCGCAACCGGGGTGTTCGCTCAGGACGGATTTCGCCGGTGCACTAGAGTTGCCGCGGTCGACGGCCCCGACGGACGGGGCGTGAGGGTGGGGTGCCGATGTCGTGGGGTGAGATTGCCGGACTGGTCGCGGCTGGGGCCGCGGTGGTCTTCGTGGCCCTGTGCGCCGTTCCGCTGTGGAAGTTGGGTGGGGTGATGGACGAACTGCGTCTGTCCGTGCGCAAGCTGGGCGAGGGCACCACCCCGATCCTCGACGAGCTGAAGGGCACCGTCAGCACCACCACCCAGGAGATCTCCCGCCTGAGCGAGGTGACCGAGGAACTCGCCAAGATGAGTCATTCCGCCTCCACCATGACCGAGCAGGCCGCCAATGTCTCGACGGTGGTGAGCACACCGCTGGTCAAGACCGCCGAGGTGGTGGGCCGCACGGCCACCGCCGCCAGGGACGTGGGGCGGAGGGTGCAGGAACGCCGCCCTCGTCGGCAGGCCACCGCGCAAGCCCAGTTGGGGGCGCAGCCCCACGTGGGACGCGGTGACGTGCCGCAGCCACCCGATAGTCTTGGGCGCACGTCAGAACATGATCTGGACCACGAGCAAGGACAACTTTGATGAAAGCCGCCGAGATCGGTCGTCGTTACCTGGACTTCTTCGCAGGCAAGGAGCACGCCGTGGTGCCCAGCGCCTCGCTGCTCTACAACGACCCCACGCTGCTGTTCGTCAATGCCGGCATGGTGCCCTTCAAGCCCTTCTTCACCGGCGAGGAGCACGCCCCGTGGAAGCGGGCAGTGAGCAACCAGAAGTGCGTGCGCACGCTCGACATCGAGGAGGTCGGCAAGACCACCCGGCACGGCACCTTCTTCCAGATGCTGGGCAACTTCTCCTTCGGTGACTACTTCAAGAAGGAGGCCATCCAGTACGCGTGGGAACTGGTCACCACCGAGCAGCACAATGGTGGCTTCGGCTTCGACCCCGACAAGGTCTGGGTGACGGTGCTGGGCCCCGGATTCCACCCCGACTACCCCGACGGTGACGTCGAGGCGATCGAGTACTGGAAGCAGGTGGGCATCAACCCCGAGCACATCCAGGGCCGCAGCCTCAAGGACAACTACTGGAACATGGGCGTGCCCGGCCCGGGCGGCCCGTGCAGCGAGATCTACATCGACCGTGGGCCCGAGTTCGGCGCCGATGGCGGCCCGGAGGCCGACGAGGACCGCTTCCTGGAGATCTGGAACCTGGTCTTCCAGCAGGAGGACCTGTCGGCGGTGCGTGCCAAGGACGACTTCGACATCGCCCGTCAGCTGCCGACGCAGAACATCGACACCGGCGCAGGCCTGGAGCGCATCGCCTACCTGCTGCAGGGCAAGAACAACATGTACGAGATCGACGAGGTCTTCCCCGTCATCGAGCTCGCCGCGCAGATGGCCGGCAAGAGCTATGGCAAGGACCCCGAGGACGACATCCGGCTGCGCGTGGTGGGCGACCATGTGCGCAGCTCGCTGATGCTGATGACCGACGGCGTCACCCCCGGCAACGAGGCGCGCGGCTACGTGCTGCGTCGGCTGCTGCGCCGCAGCGTGCGCTCGATGCGTCTGCTGGGCGTCACAGACCCGGTGCTTCCCGAGCTGCTCACCGTCTCGAAGGGCCTGATGGAGGTCACCTACCCGGATGTGGCCGAGCAGTGGGATCGAGTGCTTCCGGTGGCCACCAATGAGGAGCAGGCCTTCCGCCGCACCCTGACCCAGGGCACCCAGCTCTTCGACCTGGCGGTCGCCGACGTGAAGGGTTCCGGTGCGCCGAAGCTGAGCGGTGACAAGGCCTTCCAGCTGCACGACACCTATGGCTTCCCAATCGACCTGACGCTGGAGATGGCCAGCGAGGCGGGCCTGGACGTCGACGTCGAGGGCTTCAAGTCCCTGATGACCGAGCAGCGCAACCGCGCCAAAGCCGACGCGAAGGCCAAGAAGGGTGACACGGTCAGCCACGAGGCCTACCGCGAGCTGCGCGAGCAGGGCGAGACCCCCTTCCTGGGCTACACCGAGCTGAGCGTGCCCACCACGCTGCGCGGGATCATCGCCGACGGCAAGGTCAGTGACCGCGCCCAGGCGGGGCAGACCGTCGAGCTGGTGCTCGCCGAGACCCCCTTCTACGCCGAGTCCGGCGGCCAGGACTCCGACGCCGGCACCATCGTCGTCAACGGCGTCAGCCTGGACGTGCTGGACGTGCAGCGTCCGGTGCCCGGTCTGGTGGTGCACAAGGTGGAGGTGCCCGAGGGCGTCGACTTCGGCGCCGGCTCCGAGGCGAAGGCGATTGTCGACGCCCAGTACCGGCTGGGTGCGTGCCAGGCGCACACCGCCACCCACGTGTTGGGTGCCGCGCTGCGCGAGCTGGTCGGCCCGACGGCCACCCAGGCCGGTTCCTACAACAAGCCGGGTTACCTGCGCTTCGACTACGCCAGCCAGCAGTCGATGAGCGAGGCCATGCGCCTGGAGATCGAGGAGCGCTGCCAGCAGGCACTGCGGGAGAACCTCGAGTTCCACGCCACCGAGCTGCCGCTGGCCGAGGCGCGAGCCAAGGGTGCGCAGGCCATGTTCGGGGAGAAGTACCCCGAGATCGTGCGCATGGTGGAGCTGGGCGACGGGAACTGGAGCCGCGAACTGTGCGGCGGCACCCACGTCGCCAGCACCGCGCAGATCGGGATGATCGACATCCTCAGTGAGCAGTCGATCGGCTCGGGTGCGCGTCGCTTCGAGGCTTTGGTCAGCACCGACGCCTTCAAGCACCTGGCCGGTGAGCGTGCCCTGGTCAGTGGCCTGACCGACATCCTCAAGACCCGCCCCGAGCAGCTCACCGAGCGCGTGGAGAAGCTCGTCGCCGATCTCAAGGCGGCCGAGAAGCAGATCGCCGACCTCAAGGCCAAGCAGCTGATGGCCGGCATCGGTGACATCCTGGCCGGTGCCCATGACGTCAACGGCTACACCGTGGTCACCAAGCAGGTCGCCGGGGTGGGCGGCAATGAGCTGCGCAACCTGGCCACCGAGCTGCGCGGTCGGCTGGGGGACGTGGCCGGTGTGGTGGCCCTGGTGGGCGGTACCGACGCCAAGCCCGCGGTGATCGTCGCCACCAGCCCGGCAGCCCGTGACAAGGGTGCCAAGGCTGGTGTGCTGGTGCGCGCGGCCGCAGAGAAGCTCGGCGGCAAGGGCGGCGGCAAGGACGACCTGGCCCAGGGCGGTGGCACCAATGGCGCCGCGGCGGGCGAGGCCCTGGCGGCCGTCGAGGCCGCACTGCAGGCCTGATCGTGGCATCCTTGATCACCAGCACGGGGGTCCTGCTGGCGCTTGACTGGGGCAAGGCGAGGATCGGCGTGGCCGCCTGTGATGCCCAGCGCATCCTGGCCTATCCGGTGGACACCATCCAGAACACCCCGAAGGACCCGGCCCAGGTGATGCGCCGGGTGCGGGAACTGGTGGCCGAGTACGAGCCCGTCGAGGTGGTCCTGGGGCTGCCGATCAGCCTTCAGGGCGACGAGGGGATCGCGGCACGCGCCATGCGTGAGGTGGCGAAATCCCTCGCCGACGAGCTCGGCGACGTAGCCTTGACGCTGGTCGACGAGCGGTTGACCAGCGCGACGGCCCATCAGCGGCTTTCGCAAGCGGGGAAGAATTCGCGCCAGCGGCGCGGCATGATCGACCAGATGGCGGCAGTTGCCATTCTGGAACAGGCCCTCGCCGAGGGTCCGATGACGGCAACGGAGGAACTGTGAGCGGCCTGTTCATGGACAACAATGGCAACCGGGACTGGAAGAAGATCGCGTACCACGGACGCAGTGCCTTCGCCGTCCTGCTCAGCCTCGCCGTGCTGGTGGGCAGCGGCTGGTTCGTCGTCAGCAAGGCGAGCTCGGCCTACAGCGAGTGGAAGACCGCCGACGACTTCGCTGCCGGCGCCGGTCTGGCCGAGGTGAAGATCACCATTCCCGAGGGTGCCTCCGGCAGCGACATCGGCGACGAACTGGTCGAGAAGGGCGTCGTGAAGTCCCGCAAGGGATTCATGAAGGCCTTCGCCAAGAATGAGGAAGCGCAGACGATCCAGGCCGGCACCTACAAGCTGCGCACCCAGATCTCCTCCGACCAGGCCGTCGAGATGCTGCTGGATCCCAAGTCCGTGGTGCGCAACCAGGTGACCGTGCCCGAGGCGCTGCGGATGAAGGACCAGTTCGCGGTGCTCAGCAAGAAGACCAAGATCCCGGTGGCCCAGTTCGAGGCAGCCGCCAAGGATCCCCAGGCGCTGGGACTGCCCGAGTATGCCAAGAGCGCCGAGGGTTTCCTGTTCCCCCAGACCTATGAGATCGGGCAGAACCCCACCGCCAAGTCGATCCTCACGCTGATGGCCAAGCAGTACGTCACGGTGGCCAAGGAGCTCGACCTGGCGGCCGGCGCCAAGGAACTGGACCGCACCCCCATCGAGGTGATGACCGTCGCGTCGATCCTGGAGGCCGAGGCGCTTCCCAAGGACATGCCCATGGTGGCTGGCATCATCTACAACCGCCTTGAGGACGGCGAGCGGCTGGAGCTGGACTCCACCAGCTACTACGCGACCAACACTCCGCTGGGCAAGAAGCTGCCGGCGAACTTCAAGGAGCAGGACAGCCCCTACAACACCTACAAGGCCTACGGCCTGCCCCCGGGCCCGATCGGTGCCCCCGGCGCGGCAGCCATCAAGGCCGCCCTGAACCCGACCGAGAGCGACTACAAGTTCTGGGTCACGGTCAACTACGAGACCGGCGAGACCAAGTTCTCCGAGACCTACGACGAGCACCTCAAGTACGTGGCCGAGTGGGAGAAGTGGTGCTCCACGGCCAAGGACAAGTCGGGTTGCTGACCTGATGGGCTCCCCACAGCAGTGCGCAGTGATCGGCCATCCGGCCGGTCACTCGCTGTCTCCGGCCCTGCACCGGGCCGCCTACCGGGCCCTGGGGCTTGACTGGAGCTACCAGGCCATCGACGTGGCACCCGAGGACCTGGACGACTTCGTCCGCGGGCTGGACGAGTCGTGGCGCGGGCTGAGCGTGACGATGCCGCACAAGGTCGCGATCCGCCAGTACGGCGAGACCGACGAACTCGTGCAGCTCGTCGGCGCCGGCAACACGCTCGTCTTCACCGACCTCGACCGGGAAGCGGGCCTTGACCACCCAAGTGGTTCCCCGAGCCTATCGAGGGGTTCATCCGCCCCCCGGCCTGCGATCGTGCGCAATACCGACGTCGGCGGGTTCCAGCTGGCGCTGGCCCAGGCCGGCGTGGAGTCGGCCGATTCGGCCACCATCGTCGGCAATGGCGCCACGGCCACTTCGGCCGTGGTGGCACTGCGTGAACTGGGAGTCGAGCGGATCACGGTGCTCGCGCGTCGGCCCGAGCGCGCCGAGGGCCTGAAGGTCTTCTGCACCACCACGCTCGGGGTGCTGTGCGCGGTGCGTCCGCTCGAGGCGGCCTCGATCCTGCCCAGCGACGTGGTGGTCTCCACCGTGCCGGACGGGGGAGCCGATGCCGTGGCCGAGCAGCTGGCCGGAAGCGCCCCCGTCGTCTTCGACAGCGTCTACGATCCCTGGCCCACGGCCTTGGCCCAGGCCGCGGCCAGCCATGGGGCCACGGTGCTCAACGGCTTGGACCTGCTGGCCGGTCAGGCGGTCGAGCAGGTGCGCCTGATGACCGGGGGAGAGGTTGGCTTCGACCTGCTGAAGTCTGCAGGGCAAGAAGAGCTCAACCGACGCGCCGGACTCTGAGAGACTGGTGCGCATGTTGCGCTACCTCACCGCCGGTGAATCCCATGGTCAGGCCCTGATCGCCACGATGGAGGGCATCCCGGCCCATGTCCGGGTCTCCTCAGATGACATCCGCCAGGCGCTGGCGCGGCGCCGGCTGGGGGCCGGCCGGGGCGCCCGCATGAAGTTCGAGGCCGACGAGGTCACGCTGCTGGGCGGCTTCCGCCACGGCGAGACGCTCGGGTCACCCGTGGCGATCATGGTGGCCAACACCGAGTGGCCCAAGTGGACCGAGGTGATGAATCCCGACGTGGTCGACCAGGACGTGCTCGATGCGCAGGCCCGCAATGCCAAGCTGACCCGTCCACGTCCGGGCCACGCCGACCTTGCCGGCATGCAGAAGTACGCCTTCGACGAGGCCCGGCCGCTGCTGGAGCGCGCCAGCGCCCGCGAGACCGCCGCCCGCGTCGCGATCGGTCAGGTGGCCAAGAACTTCCTGAAGCAGGCCTGCGGCATCACGGTGCTCAGCCACGTGGTGGAGCTGGGGCCGGTGAAGGCTCCGCAGACCTTCCCGACCATCGACGACCTGGAACGCATCGACGCCGATCCGCTGCGCTGCAATGATCCCGGGGCCAGCCAGACGATGCAGGAGGAGGTGGAGGCCTGCCACAAGGAGGGCGACACCCTGGGTGGCGTGGTCGAGGTGCTCGCCTGGGGGCTTCCCCCGGGCCTGGGCTCCCACACCTCCGGGGACCGTCGCCTGGACGCCCGGTTGGCCGGCGCGCTGATGGGCATCCAGGCCATCAAGGGCGTGGAACTGGGCGACGGCTTCGAGCTGGCGCGGGTGCGCGGCTCGCAGGCGCACGACGAGATCGCCCCCGGACCCGACGGCATCCGTCGCCTCACGCACCACGCGGGCGGCACGGAGGCGGGCATGAGCACCGGTGAGGTGCTGCGGGTGCGTGCCGCGATGAAGCCGATCGCCACCGTGCCCAAGGCGCTGCGCACCATCGACGTCAGCACCGGCGAGGAGGCCCGGGCCCACCACCAGCGCAGCGACGTGTGTGCCGTCCCGGCCGCCGGGGTGGTCGCCGAGGCGATGGTGGCGCTGGTGCTGGCCGAGGCTGTGCTGGAGAAGTTCGGTGGTGACTCGGTCGAGGAGACCCGCCGCAACCTGGAGTCCTACCTGGCCGACGTCGCCGAGCGGGGGCTGCAAATCCATGAGTGACGAGGCGGTGCAGCAGGTGCCGCAGACCATCGTGCTGGTGGGCGCCCCCGGCGCCGGGAAGTCGACGGTCGGCAAGCGGTTGGCCCGTGCCCTGGAGATGGACTTCATCGACGTGGACGTGGCGGTGGAGGAGCGCGCCGGCATGCCCATCAGCGAGATCTTCCTGACCCGTGGCGAGCCGGCCTTCCGGGAGCTGGAGCGTGACCTGACGCTGGAACTGGTGCAGCGTCCGGGCGTGGTCAGCCTGGGCGGGGGCGCCGTGATGGACGAGTCGATCCGCGCCGCGCTGGGTGAGGTCTTCGTCGTCTGGCTGCAGGTCAGTGCCCAGCAGGCCAGCCGACGCGTCGGACTGACTGGCAACGACCGGCCCCTGCTGGCGACCAATGTGCACTCGACCATGGTGAAGCTGATGCGGCAGCGGCAACCCCTGTACGCCCAGGTGGCCAGCCTGTCGGTCGACACCGACGGGTTGCGTCCCGGGGCCGTCGCCAAGCGGGTGCTGGCCGAGCTCGGGGTGGAGCAGGCAGCCGAGACAAACCACGAGGAGTCCTGATGACAACCCTGCAGGTGCAGGCCGAGCGTCCCTACCCGGTGCACATCGGCAATGGCGTGGTGGCGCGGCTCGACGAGCTGGTCACCGGCGCCTCGCGTGCCGCGGTGATCCATCCGCCCGTGATGGCCGACCGCGCCCAGCAGGTGGCCGCGCGGCTGGCGGAGCTGGGGCTCGAGCCCCACACCGTCGAGGTGCCCGAGGGGGAGCGTTCCAAGACGGCCGAGGTGCTGCAACGGTGCTGGGACGAGCTGGCCGCGGCCGGACTCACCCGCAATGACCTGGTGGTGGGGCTGGGAGGCGGTGCCACCACCGATCTGGCCGGTTTCGTGGCCGCCACCTGGCTGCGCGGCATCGACTTCATCAGCATCCCCACCACCGTCCTGGCCATGGTCGATGCCGCGGTGGGTGGCAAGACCGGGATCAACGTCGAGGCCGGGAAGAACCTGGTGGGGGCCTTCCACGAGCCACGCGGGGTGCTGTGCGACCTGGACCTGCTGCAGGGCCTGCCGACCGCCGAGGTGGTCTCCGGCCTGGCCGAGGTGGTCAAGTGCGGTTTCATCGCCGACGAGCGGATCCTGGAGCTGGTGGAGCAGGACCCGCAGGAGAGCATCGACGTGACCAGCGTGCGCTTCGCCGAGCTGGTGCGGCGTGCCGTGGCCGTCAAGGCCGAGGTGGTCTCGCTCGACCTGCGCGAGTCCACCAGCACCGGTGACCGCGTCGGGCGCGAGGCGCTGAACTATGGCCACACCCTGGCCCACGCGATCGAGAGGCACGAGAACTTCTCCTGCCGGCACGGTGAGGCCGTGGCCATCGGGATGGTCTTCGTCGCAGAGGTCGCAGCGCGCACCCTCGGCCTGCCGCAGGAGTGCGTGCAGCGGCACCGCTCGGTGCTGGCACAGGTTGGGCTGCCAACCCACTACAACGCGGGGGAGTGGTCCGCGATGCGCGCCACCATGAGCCTGGACAAGAAGGCGCGTGGCAGTGCCCTGCGGTTGGTGGGGCTGCGCGATGTCGGGCAGGTCACCATCATCGACAGCCCGCCCGAAGACGTGCTGGAACAGGCCTGGCGGGCGCTGGACCCGAATCGGTCGGTGGAGGTCTGACCATCCGCGCGGGAGCTAGGCTTGCGGCATGCCCAAGTCCTCACGCCATCCGTCCAAGCTGTCCATCGTCGGTGCGGGAGCGGTGGGGACCTCACTGGCCTATGCCTCGCTGATCCGTGCCTCGGCCGACGTGGTGGCCCTCTACGACATCGCCAGCAAGAAGGTGGACGCCGAGGTCAAGGACCTGGCCCACGGGACCCAGTTCACCAGCTCGACGATCATCGGTGGCGACGACATCGGCGTGGTCAAGGACTCCTCGGTGGTGGTGATCACCGCCGGTGCCAAGCAGAAGCCCGGGCAGACGCGCCTGGAACTGGCGGCCACCAATGCCAAGATCCTGGAGCAGATGATGCCCCAGCTGCTGAAGCAGGCACCCCAGGCCCTCTACGTGCTGGTCACCAACCCCTGTGACGTCCTCACCGTCGTGGCGCAGAAGATCAGCGGGCTTCCCACCGCGCAGGTCTTCTCCACCGGCACCATGCTCGACACCAGCCGTCTGCGCTACCTGATCGCGCAGAAGACCAAGGTGGCCCAGCGCAATGTGCACGCCACCATCGTCGGTGAGCACGGCGACTCGGAGTTCCCGGTGTGGTCCAGCGCCAATATCTCGGGGGTGCCGATCCGTGACTGGAAGCATGCCGGCAAGCGCGTCTTCAACGACGAGGTGCTCGCCGATCTGGCGCACGAGGCCGCCCACGCCGCCTATGAGGTGATCGAGGGCAAGGGGGCCACCAACTACGCGATCGGCCTGGCCGGGGCCCGGCTGGTGGAGGCGCTGCTCTCACCTGTTCGCACCGCGCTGCCCTTGTCGAGCGTGTTGCAAGGCTTCTACGGGATCAACGACGTGGCGCTGTCCTTGCCCACCCTGGTCAGCTCCTCGGGCATCGAGCGGGTACTGGAGATCCCGATGGATCCCGCCGAGGTCTCCTCGCTGCACAGCTCGGCCGAGCAGCTGCGCACCAGCCTGGCCACCCTGGGCTACTGAGCCGCGGGGCCAGCCAAGCCCCTGCCGGTCATGGACCCGGCCGCTGGTCATAGGGTTGGGCCATGGCCAACTTCAGTTACATCAGGGGCGACGACGGCAGCTACACGCTGCGCATCGCCGCCCGTGGTCGCGAGGTGCTCACCACACCACTGTGCAATTTCGGCACCGCCTTCACCCGGCAGCAGCGCATCGACCTCAACATCAACGGGCTGCTGCCCACCAACGTCATGACCATCGAACAGCAGCTGAAGCGGGTCTATGCCCAGTTCCAGAGCGAGTCCGACGACCTGGCCAAGTACGTCTTCCTGAACACGATGCAGGACCGCAACGAAACCCTCTTCCACCGGCTGCTCAGCGAGCACCTGGAGGAGATGATGCCGATCGTCTACACCCCCACCGTGGGCAAGGCGATCGAGACCTACAGCCAGTGGTACCACCGCCCGCGCGGCATCTTCCTGTCCATCGCCGACCCGGACGGCATCGAGCCGGCCCTGCGCTCCTACGGCTATCCCAGCGACGACGTGGAACTGATCGTGGTCACCGACTCCGAGGGCATCCTGGGCATCGGTGACCAGGGCGTGGGTGGCGTGGCCATCGCCGTCGGCAAGCTGGGGGTCTACACCGCCGCCGCGGGCATCCATCCCAGCCGCGCGCTGCCAGTCGTGCTCGACGTGGGCACCGACAACATCGAGCTGCTCAATGACGAGAGCTACCTGGGTTATCGCCATGCCCGGGTGCGCGGCGAACGCTATGACGCCTTCATCGATCGCTTCGTGAAGGCCGTGCAGCAGATCTACCCGCACGCCATGATCCACTGGGAGGATTTCGGGGCCAGCAATGCGCACCGCATCCTCGACCGCTACCGCGACGAGGTGTGCACCTTCAACGACGACATCCAGGGCACTGCCGCCGTGGTGGTGGCCGCGATCCTCAGTGCGGTGCGCCGCCAGGGGGAGCGGATGGTCAACCAGCGCATCGTGGTGCATGGTGCCGGCACGGCGGGCATCGGCATCGCCGACCTGTTGGTGCGGCGCATGGTCAATCGGGGCGTTCCGCGGGAGACGGCGCTGAAGTGCTTCTACGGTCTGGGCTCGCGGGGCCTGCTGCGCGAGGGGATCGCCATGCGCGACTTCCAGCGGCCCTATGCCCGCACCGCCGAGGAGATCGCCGACTGGGACCTGGACCAGCCGGGCAAGGTGGAGCTGGCCGACGTGGTGCGCAATGTGAAGCCCACCATCATCATCGGCACCTCCGCCCAGGCCGGTGCCTTCAGCGAACCGATCGTGCGCCAGATGGCCGAGCACTGCAGCCACCCGATCATCATGCCGCTGTCGAATCCCACCAGGAAGGCCGAGGCCACGCCCGAGGACCTGCTGGAGTGGACCGACGGACGCGCCTACATCGCCACCGGTTCACCGTTCGAGCCGGTCAGGTACAAGGACACCACCTACACGATCGCCCAGGCCAACAATGCACTGGTCTTTCCCGGCCTCGGGCTGGGGGTGGCCGCCTGCCGAGCCACCCGGGTGAGCGACTCCATGATCCTGGCCGCGGCGGAGGCCGTGGCCAAGGTGGGGGCCTCGCGTCGGCCGGGCGCCTCCCTGCTGCCGGGCATCGACCGCTTGCGTGCGGTCTCGGCGCGGGTGGCGATGGCCGTCGCACAGCAGGCGATGGACGAGGGACTGGCCACTATCCAACTGGACAACCTGGTGCAGGAGGTCCACGAGCGCATGTGGCAGCCGGACTACCCGAGGGTCGAGGTCGTCTGAGTGGGGCAGACCGTACTGGAGCGTGACCACTGGCAGCAGCTGGCACGAGAGCACCGGGAGCGCGCCGAGCACCTGTTGGTGGGCGTCCAGGAACGTCGTCGTACCGGCCGCAAGCATCCGGTGGAGGACTTCCTGTTCGACTACTACAACCTGCGTCCGGGCGAATTGCTCTTCTGGCACCCCGGGGTGGGCACGGTGCTGGAGGACCCGGACGGTGCCTACGCCGGGCGCAAGTTCTACCGACACGACGACGGCCTCAGCCAGGTGGATGTGGCGGCCTTCCTGGCCAAACGGCACAGCACCGTGGCCTGGACGGTGCAACTGCTGGGACGTACCGCCGGCAATCCGGCCCGCTACGGCTGTTTCGGGATGCACGAGTGGGCGATGGTCTACCACCTGCAGCCCGAGCAGACCCGGCACGACTACCTGCCGCTGCGCTTCAGCCCTGAACGGGTGGCCCAGGTGGTCGAGGAGGTGGGGGTGCGGTGCAGCCACTTCGACGCCTTCCGCTTCTTCACCCCCGACGCCGAACCCCTCAACGAACTGCGGCCCACCCGCGAGCTCCAACCCGAGCTGGACCAGCCTGCCTGCCTCCACGCAAACATGGACCTGTACAAGTGGAGCGGGAAGATGCTGCCGGTGGTGGACTCGACGCTGCTGCTGGACACCTTCGAGCTGGCTCGCGACATTCGTGAGATGGACATGCGCGCCAGCGCCTATGACCTGACCGAGTGGGGCTACCCGCCGGTGAAGGTGGAGACCGCGGCCGGGCGCGCCGAGTACGTGCGGCACCAGCGGGCCTTCAGCGAGCGGGCCAGCGGGCTGAGGGAGCGGCTGCTCGGCCTGCTCAGCCCGCTGGCCTGACCAGTGCTCACTCGCTGGCGATCGCGGTCAGCACGCTGGTGCGAGCCGCCCGGTGGGCCGGCCACACGGCGGCCAGCACGCCCACCACGGCGGCGGCCAGCACGAAGGCCACCAGCTGCAGCCAGGGAATGCTGAGCAGGTCGATCCCGTCGTCGGCCATCAGACGTTGCAGCACCACGCCGAACAGGGTGCCGAGGCCGACGCCGACCACCGCGCCGAGCAGCGAGATGACCACCGACTCCAGCGTGATCATGCGGCGCACCTGGGCCCGGGTGAGCGCGATGGCACGCAGCAACCCGATCTCACGGGTCCGTTCGACGATGCTCAGCCCCAGCGTGTTCACGATGCCCAGCACCGCGATCAGCACGCTGAGCGCCAGCAGGGCGTAGAGCAGGGCCATGGTGCGGTCGACGTTCTGCAGGATCTGCTCGGTGTAGTCGTCCAGGTCCATCACCCCGACCAGCGGGAGATCGGCCAGCGCGGCGTCCAGACCGGCCCTGGCCTTGCCGGGATCGGCGCCCTCCTTGAGGTGGATGGACAGGAAGGCGTCCTTCTGTCCCAGGCCGGCATCGGTGAGGGTCTGGGTGGAGACCCACTTGTCCATGATGGTCTGGCCCTTGCCGGGGGAGTAGATCCCCACCACGGTCAGCTCCAGCAGGCGCTGGGAATCGGTGGAGAAGACCCGTTCCGTGTCGCCCAGTGCCAGGTCCTGCGTGCGTGCGGTCTCCTCGGCGACGATCATCTCGCCGGGCTTGGCGAACATGCGCCCCTGGGTGATCTGCTGCGGGAAGATCCGGTCCAGTGACTGGGCATCCATGGCACCGACGGTGCGCATGTGGCGTCCGGAGACGTCGGTGAGGGCCTCCTTGGTGGGGGCGGAGGCGCCCTCGGGCACTTCCAGGAAGGTCCCGATCTTCATGGCATCGACCCGTTCGACCTCCTCGACTTGCTCGACGGCGCTGCGTACGCCGACGGGGAAGCCCTTGAAGCCCTGTTGCCCGACCAGGAAATTGCCTCGCACGGTGTTCTCGATCTGTGCCGTGACCGAGCGTGTTGCGGAGGCGCCGAAGATGGCCAGCATGGAGACCAGCGTCAGGCCCACCATCAGCGCAGAGGCCGTGGCGGCGGTGCGACGTGGTTGGCGCACCGAGTTGAGTTCGGCGAGCCTGCCCACCTCACCGAAGAGGAGTCGGTTGAGCCTGCTGACGGCCCAGACCACGGGGCGGCCGACCAGCGGCGAGGCGATGGCGATGCCGATCATGGCCAGGGCCATGCCGATCCCGGCCCACAGCACCGGCCTGGAGATCTCGGTGAGCACGCCCAGCGCCATGCCGGCACCACCAAGGCAGGCCAGCACGATGCCCACCACGGCCCGACGTCCCAGCCCGTGCTCGGCCTCGGTGCGTGAGGACGCCATCGCCTCCACCGGGGAGATGCGGGTGGCGCGACGGGCCGGGCCCAGCGCCGAGAGGACCGTCACCAGGGTTCCGGTCAGCAGCGAGGCGACGATGGCGGGCCAGCCCAGCCGGACCGGTGCGGAGCCAAGGTCCCAACCGCCGGCGGCCATGCCGCGCAGGATGAGTTGGGCGATGCCCAGACCACCGAACAGGCCGATCGCCGAACTGACCAGCCCGACGACGAAGGCCTCGGTCAGCACCGTGGTGCGCAGCTGGTGCTTGCTGGCGCCCATGGCGCGGAAGAGCGCCAGTTCGCGGGAGCGTTGGGCCACCAGGATGGTGAAGGTGTTGACGATCAGGAAGGTCGCCACCAGCAGCGAGATGGCGGCGAAGACCAGCGGAAAGAGGTTCGCGAACTGCAGTGCATCCCCGATGGCGGACGACGTCTCGTCGGCCACCTCCTGGCCGTCGCGGGCCTGGTAGCCCTGGGGCAGGAGCTGCTGCACCTCGGCGGCCACGGCGGCGCGGTCGGCGTCGGGTTCGGTGACCACCCACAGAGAGGAGAAGGTGTTCTTGCCCTCCAGGAAGATCTGTTGGGCGCGCTTGGTGGTGAAGAAGATGTACTGGGCGCCGGCGGAGCTTCCCTCGCCCATGGTTCCCGAGCCGACGATGGAGACGTCCAGGGTGCCCAGGGTCGGGGTGATCACCCGCGCCCGGTCACCCACCTGGTGGCCGGACTTCTTCAGCGACTGCGGGTCGACGACGATCTCGTCATCGGCCCGGGGAGCGCGACCCTCGATGATGTTGCCGCCCTTGTTCCCGCGCAGGGCTGGGAGCTCACCCCAGTTGAAGCCCATCTGGGGCGGGCCGAAACTGGTCAGCGCCTTGCCGTCGCTGCCGATCAGCACGGTG
This sequence comes from Luteococcus struthionis, assembly GCF_048595755.1. Lineage (GTDB taxonomy): Bacteria > Actinomycetota > Actinomycetes > Propionibacteriales > Propionibacteriaceae > Luteococcus. Next base: position 2,857,798 of record NZ_CP184360.1, on the reverse strand, counting down.
TCCATGCCATGGATGGAGCCATCCACGGCCTTGACGCCGTCCACGCCACGGACGGCCTGGATGGTGCGCTCGTCGAGCTTGCTCTTGTTGGCGGCGCCGTCGTCGACCGCCTCGTCGAGCTTCTTGCTGACCTCGACGTCGGGCACGGTGCCGCTGACGATCTGGTCGAAGGAGTCGGACAGCATGTCTGCGAAGATCATGGAGCCGGAGACGAAGGACACGCCGAGGATGATGGCGACCATCGACATGGCCAGTCGCAGCTTGCGGGCCCACAGCGAGGTGAAGGTTGCCTTCCACATGGTCGTCAGGCCTTCTGCTCTGCCAGCTGCTGGCGGGTGCGACGCGGATCGAGGCGGGCCATGGTCTCCAGGATCTGGGTATGGGAGGGGTTGGTGATGTCGTCGACGATGCGGCCGTCGGCCAGGAAGAGGGCACGATCGGCATAGGAGGCGCTGACCGGATCGTGGGTGACCATCACCACGGTCTGGCCAAAGTCCTCGACGCTGCGACGCAGGAAGGCCAGGACCTCGGTGGAGCTGACCGAATCCAGGTTGCCGGTGGGCTCGTCGGCGAAGATGATGCTGGGGCGTCCCACCAGTGCCCGGGCACAGGCCACGCGCTGCTGTTGGCCGCCGGACAGTTCGGAGGGCTTGTGGGTGAGTCGATCGGCCAGGCCCACGGCCTCGATGACCTGCTCGTACCAGGCCTGGTCGGGCTTTCGACCGGCGATCGCCAGTGGCAGCAGGATGTTCTCCTGGGCGGTGAGGGTCGGCACCAGGTTGAACTGCTGGAAGATGAATCCCACGTGGTCTCGGCGCAGCGCGGTCAGTGCGGCGTCCTTGAGGGAGGCGATCTCGGTCTGGCCGATCAGGGCCCGGCCGCTGGTGGGACGATCGAGCCCGGCCATGCAGTGCATCAGGGTGGATTTGCCCGAACCGGAGGGTCCCATCACCGCCGTCAGCTCGCCGGCCTTGATGTCGACGCTCACGTCGTCGAGTGCCTTGACCTGGGCATTTCCCTGTCCGTAGGTCTTGACCAGGTGTTCCGCGCGGGCGGCGGCTGTGGACATGTTCTCTTCCCTTCGATTGGGCCGTTGCCCATATCTGATCACCCCAAAGGGTGAGGCATTCGCGCCTGAACCCGGAGACTTCCCTGAGAAGACCCGGGTCGTCGTGGGGCGTGCCATGTGACAGGCCAAGAGGCGGGCACCTAGTCTTTGGGTTTCGCAGCCGTGTCCCCACCGGCTGGTGAACCGAGGAGCCTCTGATGACCCCCAAGCACGCCCGTACTGTCCTGGCCGGCGTGGGCCTGCTCGCCGTCGCCGGGTGCGCCGGCGTTTCCCCCGACGCGGTGCCGGCTGCTCCCGAGAGCCCGTCCGCCCACAGTGGTTCGGCCTCGGCTCCTGCGCAGCGCCCCACCACCAGTGCCTCGCCCGGCGCGTCGGCCAGTCAGTCGTCCAGCGCGACACCCAGCCTGAGCCCCAGTGCCACGCCGACGCCCACCGCCAGCGCAACCCCCACCCCGAGCGCGACGCCGACCCCCAGCGTCACCCCCAGTGCCAGCGCAACGCCCAGTCCCAGCACGACCCCCTCGCCCAGCGCGTCGGGCAAGGTCTTGCTGAAGGCTGGTGCCGAGGGTGAGCAGGTTCGTGAGCTGCAGCACCGCTTGCAGCAGTTGGCCTGGTTCGAGGGGAAGATCACCGGGAACTACGGTGAGGCCACCGCTGCCTCGGTGCGTGGCTTCCAGGCCAAGCGAGGGCTGGCGACCACCGGCGAGGTGGACCAGAAGACCTGGGACCAGTTGGTGGAGCGGACCAAGAAGCCCACCCATGACCAGATGCACAACATCCTGCGTGCCGGGCCCGCGCTGCTCAAGCAGGGCGCCAAGGGTGACAAGGTGAAGGACCTGCAGGCCCGGCTGAAGCAGATCGGCTGGTTCTCCGGAAAGGTGACCGACTACTACGGCACCAGCACGGCGGCAGCGGTGAAGGAGTTCCAGGACAAGCGCGGCATCCCCGCCACCGGCGAGGTGGATGCCCGAACCCTGGAGCGGCTGCAGTCGATGACCCGAAAGCCGACCAGCGACGAGCTGAACAATGTGCAGCCGAAGGTGGACACGCCCAAGCTGGACCCGCGGTGCATGACCGGCCGGGCCATCTGCATCTCCAAGGCCACCCGGTCGTTGAGCTGGGTCGTCGACGGCAAGGTGCTGTCCACCATGGACGTGCGGTTCGGCTCGGAACTGACGCCCACGCGTGAGGGCGCCTTCCAGGTGAACTTCAAGTCACGCGACCATGTCAGCACCCTGTACCACACCGAGATGCCCTTCGCCCTGTTCTTCTCCGGTGGCCAGGCGGTGCACTATTCGGCCGACTTCGCCGCCCGTGGTTACAACGGTGCCTCGCACGGGTGCGTCAATGTGCGCAACTACGACGCCGTGGCGAACCTGTTCAACCAGGCTCGTGCCGGTGACAAGGTGATCGTCTACCGCTGAGACCGGGGGTGGCAGCTCAGCCCTCGACGGTGAGGGCTGCCACCTGGCGCCCGGTGGAACCGGCCAGGAAGACGGTCGTGTCGCCCTGGGGCTTCTCGAACAAGATGGTGCCCGTGAGGGTCTCGCCGGCGCTGATGCGACGGCCGTCCAGGTAGTCCTCTCCGCTGGGAGAGGGGTCGAACTGACGCGCCGTGGGGCCGTTGTCCAGGGCGAAGAAGCCCAGGCGCTGTGACCCGCTGTCCAGCTCCACCTTGATCGTCAGGAGCAGCCCTTGGTCGGTCCACCGGTGGCGCACGATCGAGAAGGTGCCGGCCGCATCGTCACCGGGATTGGTGAAGGGAACGGACGTGCGCGCGCCCGTCTGCGGCGTTCCCGTGGCCTGGGGCGCGGTGGCCTGGTCTCCGGGCCAGGTGGGCTCCTGGCTCGGGCTGGCGGCAGGCGTGGCGGCGGCCTCGGGCTCGGGCTCCGAACCGCCCACCCGGATCGCCCCCCAGATCACCAGCGCCACCACGGCCAGGGCCGCAAGGGTGATCCACAGCGGCTTGCGGTTGGGAGGCGGGGCGAACTGCTCGGCCTTGGTGGGCGGCAGGGACTGCTGGCCAAAAGGCGTGCGGGGATCGCGGGTTGGGGCACCGAAGGGGGTACGCGGGTCACGCGGTGGGGGCTGCTGGCTCATGGTGCGGCCCACAGTACCCACTCCAGGCACCCGCGCCGAGGAAACCGCCGCTGTTGTCCACAGCTGGGGCGCTGCGGCGCGGCGGATGGGCTTCTGTGGATGAGTGGGCTGCGAGGCAGCAGTCTGCACATCATCTGCAGGCATGGACGATCAGCACAGCACCATCACCCGACTTCGCCTGCGCGAGTGCGAGGACTTCTTGGCACTCGTGCCCTATCTGCTTGGTTACCAACCCCAGGAGCAACTGGTCTTCGTCGTGGTCGACGACGCCCGCATCGGTCTCACGGGGGCGATGCCGCTGAATGCACTCGAGGCTCCGGAACCGGCGAGGGAGTCGCTGGTGGGAGCAGTGGACAACTTCGAGAACCCCATGGTGCTGTTGGCGTGTTGGTGCGATTCGGCCGAGCTCGCCCAGACGGCCTTGGGACTGGCGGAGGTCTGGCTGGGGCCGGAGCGGGTGCTCGACTCGGTGCACGTGGATGCGCATCACTGGCATTCCCGGCTGGGCGGCGGAGCCGGGCGCCACGGGTCACGGGAGGAACTGGACCATCGTGCGGTGGTGGCGCAAGCGGTGGTGGCGGGGCTGTCGCACTGCCCCAGCCGTGAGGGGGCCGTCGCAGTCGCCCAAGGGCCCGAGGCGGAGGACGTGCCGCGGCTGGAACGCATCCTGCTGGACGCGGAGGATGCCCTGGGCATCATCGGCTGGGACGAGTGGCAGCGCCGCGCCGGTCGGCTGCAGGTGGAGATGCTGGGCGAAGCAGACCAGGACTGGTCTGCCGAGGACTGTGCCCTGCTCGCGGTCTTGAGCGGCGACGAACTCACCCGTGACGACCTGTGTCTGGCGCTGGGCCGGCGCAATGCTGCCAAGGCCGAGGCGCTGTGGGGTCGGGTGGTGATGGGCTGCCCACCCCACTGGGCGACGGGACCACTGTTGATGTTGGGATTCTCCGCCTGGTTGAACGGCAATGGCGCGGTGCTGGTCGCCTGTATCGAGCGGGCGCATGCGCTGGGTGATCGCAGCGACCTGCTGGCCTGCCTCGACGGGATCAATCGTCAGGCGGTCCCGCCGTCGGCCTGGGAGCAGGTTCGCGGAGCCGAGGTCTTCGGGGTCGGGGCCGGGATGGGAGGGGCTGCCTGAGAGGGGTTACGGTGGCGGCATGCGATTCGTGGTGTGCGGCGCAGTTGGCAACGATGAGGTTCGCCAGGCCCGCGAGGGAAGTGACGCCGTGGTGGGTGCGCTGGGGGTGGCGATGGCCTTGGCCCGAAGGGGCGTCGAGACGGAGTTCGTGGCCCGCTTGGGTGACGATCCGCTGGCCGTGGACCTGCTGGGTGTCCTGGAGCGAGCCGGAATTGGCAGCGGGTGGTGTCCCCGGTTCGAGGGCCCCACCTGTGAGGCGATGCTGGCGTGGCGACGTCCCGAGCCGCCCCGGCTGACGGAGGACGACTGGCTCCACGTCAGTGGCCCCGTGGCGTTGGGGGAGCCGGGACATTCCGCGCTGATGACGCGCCTGGCCACCACGCGCGCCACCATCTCCTGTGATCTTTGCCTGGACCATCTGGGAGCCGCCCCCGAAAGCCTGCTCGCCGAACTCGACCGGCTCTTGCAGGTGGTGGGTGAGGCCGGGGGGATCGTGATGGTTCACCATCGGGACCTGGCGGCACTGGGGGTTCTGGAGGATGAGGAGGACCTGCCGGAGACGCTGCGGGAGCTGGCTCACAGCTGGGCCGAGGCCTACGGACTGGCGATGGTGGTGGTCCACTTCGACACCTGGGTCGAGGCGGTCAAGCCTGACGGTCGCGTCGAGATCCAGCAAGACCACGCGCCCAGCGGCGCCGGTCTGGACGGCAACTTCGTGGCCGGTTTCCTGCATCGCTATGTGCACGATCCGATGGCCTTGGATCGCGCGCTGCTGGCGGTCGGCTGAAGGTGGCTCCGGCGGGCCACCGGCGGGGCGAAGGCCGGGAGGTTTCACACAGAGGCCGTCTTGTAAACTCCGAGCCATGTCCTTGCCAGGCCCCGCAGGCCCTCCCGAGATTCCTGCTGCGCTGTCCATGTCGACGGCGCGGGCGGCCGTGCTCGATGCCGTGCGTTCCAGCGGACGGCTGTGCTCGGTGAGGGAGATAGCCGAGCGCTTCGACCTGCACCCCAACACTGTGCGCGAACACCTGGACTCCTTGCTGGAGCAGGGGCTGGTGGCGCGTGAGGCGTCCTCGCCGACGGGCCGTGGGCGTCCGGCACTGATGTATCGGGCCACCAGCGCCACCCAGGACGTGGCGCGCGACTACGAGTTGCTCACCGAAGTGCTGGCCGAGCAGATCTCGTCGATGCCGGGAGCGGAACAGATCGCCAACCAGGCGGGTCGCTTGTGGGGTCGCCGGGCGGCCGAGGCAGAGGAGGGTGCGCGCGAGCCCAGCGTGACCGACGTGCCCGGCCACGTGGCGCGACTGGGCTTCGAGCCCACCGAGCCAGACCAGGACGGGGTGGTGCTGCTGCGTAGCTGTCCGATCCTGGCCGCCGCGCGTCGCAATCCCGACGTGGTGTGCACGGTGCACCTGGGTTTCGTCCAGGCCCTGCTGGAGCAGGCGGGGGCCGACGCGGAGGACGTGGACCTGACACCGATGGGCCACGAGGACGGTTGCGTGCTGCGCATCGGCGCGTTGTCCAAGAGTTCTGGGGCCAAGGGTTCTGGGGCCAGGGATTCTGGAGTCAGGGATTCTGGAGTCAGGGATTCTGGGGCCGAGGGCTTTGGGCAGGGCGCGGTCTCGGCATGAGCTGACCCGCTGTCGGGCCTCACGACAGCCTCACGTAGCATTTGTCACGCTATGGACATTGTTAATTCCCGTGAGCGTGCCCCACGTCCCCTCAAGCGGCGCGACTGGCACACCCGTGCCGCCCTGCCGATGGTCGCCTGGATGGTGGCGACCATCCTGGTGGTGACCCTGCACCGGTTCATCCCTCGCGCCACCTGGTTGATGGTGCACCTGGTCACCTTGGGCGTGGTGAGCAATGCCATCGTGGTCTGGTCGAACCACTTCTCCGACGCCGTGCTGCGCAGTGCCCGCACCGACCATCGTCGTGAGGGGCTGCAACTCGTCCTGCTCAATGTGGGGCTGGTGCTGCTCTGCGCCGGCATCGTGTGGCAGTTCTCCTGGCCGGCCTGGGCAGGGGTGCTCTGCGTGGTCGCGGTCTGCGGCGTTGCCGTATGGGACTTGGGGCGACAGCTGCGGGCAGGTCTGACGGCTCGCTTCGCGGGGATCGTGTCCTGGTACCGCGCGGCAGCGGGCTGCCTTGCCGTGGGGGCGGTGCTGGGAGGGCTGATGGCGGTCCCCTTCGGGCGCTGGGCCGATGCCCTCCTACTGAGCCACCTGGCCCTCAACATCCTGGGGTGGGTGGCCTTGACCGTGTGGGGAACCCTGGTGACACTGTGGCCCACCATGTTGCGAACCCGCTCGCCACAGGGCGTCGAGGCCTTGGCGGCACGCAGCCTGCCGCGGCTGGTGATGTCGCTCTCGGCGGTGGCCATCGCGCCGGCCTTGGCCCCGGTCGCACCCCGCGGCTGGCGGATCGTGGGGGCCTTGGCCCTGTGCCTGTACCTGGCAACGCTGGTGGAGGCGAGCTGGCCGTCGTGGAGGCTGTGGCTGGCCACCCGAAGGACCACGGTGCCCGTCTTGTCGGTGGCGGCGGGTCAACTGTGGTTCTTGGGTTGGCTGCTGTGGTTGGTCTGGCACTGGATGGCCGCGAGCACACCGGCGGGCCTGGTGGCACAACTGCGGAACACGGTGCCCGTCATCGTGGTGGGCTTCCTGCTGCAGGTACTGGTGGGCGCCCTGTCCTACCTGGTGCCCGTGGTGCTGGGCGGGGGACCGTCCCTGGTCCGGGCGACCACCGCCGTCTTCGAGCGCGGCGGCGTGGCCCGGCTCACCGTGGTGAACCTCGGGCTGGCCGTGTTCATGCTGCCCATCACCTCACTGTGGAAGGTGACCAGCTCCACCGCCGTGTTCATCGCGTTGGCGCTGTTCGTCGAGCGGTTGGTGCGCGCGTGGCGGCTGCGACGCTCCGAGCCCGCAAAGCTCTCGGTCTCCGAGCCGGTGGTGCCTCGGCTGCGTCGGGGGATCGCCATCGGCACCGCCTGGACGGTGTTCGCCGCAGGCCTGGCCGCCGTCGCGGATCCGGTCTCCTTCCGGGCCATGGCCGGGCTGGGCACCACCGCCGCCACGACCGGTGGCACGGGCCAGACCACCGAGGTGACCGTGGAGGCCAGCGGGATGCGCTTCACCCCGAACCAGATCGAGGTGCCGGCCGGCAATCGCCTGGTGATCACCCTGGTGAACCGGGACGAGGGCATGGTGCACGACCTGATCCTGGAATCCGGACTCACCACCGGCCGGGTGGAGCCGGGCCAGACTGCCGAGCTCGACGCGGGCGTGCAACAGGCTTCCAGCACCGGTTGGTGCTCGGTCACCGGTCACCGCGCCATGGGGATGGAGCTGGCCATCACCGTGACCGGCGCCCAGGCCGACACGTCGCAGGGCCAGGAGTCTCCGGCCCAGCAGGGGCACGGTGGCCACACGGGAATGGGTGATGCGCCGGCCAGCGACGACCCAGCGGTCCAGACGCCACGCCTGGACCTGTCCAAGGACTACTCCTCGCAGTGGTCACCGCGTGATGCGACGCTGCCTCCCGCCAGCGATGCGAAGCTGCATCGCCACACCTTGCGGGTGACCGACGAGGTGGTGGAGGTGGCGCCGGGGGTCAAGCAGACACTGTGGCTCTTCAACGGGCAGGCCCCCGGGCCAGTGCTCAGGGGCAAGGTGGGTGACGTCTTCGAGATCACCTTGGTCAACGAGGGAGGCATGGGGCACGGCATCGACTTCCATGCCGGGGCGCTGGCCCCGGACCGACCGATGCGCACCATCGCCCCCGGTGAGAGCCTGGTCTACCGCTTCACCGCCGGACGGGCAGGCATCTGGCTGTACCACTGCTCCACCATGCCCATGAGCCAACACATCGCCAACGGCATGTACGGCGCCGTGGTCATCGATCCTCCAGACCTGCCGGAGGTGGATCGCGAATACCTGTTGGTGCAGGGGGAGCAGTACTACGGCGCCGAGGCCGACGGGGCGCCGGGAGTGGCCGACATGACCAAGCTGCAGGCCGAGAAGCCCGACGCGGTGGTCTTCAACGGCCACCCCGGCCAGTACGTCGACCATCCGCTGGAGGCCAAGGTGGGTGAACGCGTCCGTTTCTGGGTGTTGGACGCCGGCCCCAACCGTCCCTGGGCCTTCCACATCGTGGGCGCGCAGTTCGACAGTGTCTGGTTCGAAGGGGCCTGGCGACTCAAGCAGGGCAAGGGGCCGGGGGACCCCACCTCGACCGATGGAGGGTCGCAGACCTTGGGGATGCTGGCCAGCCAGGGCGGTTTCGTCGAGACCGTCTTCCCGGAGGCGGGGCACTACTCCATGGTCAACCACCAGATGGTGGACGCCGAGCGCGGTGCCAGCGGCGTGGTGCGGGTGCGCTGAGTCATCCACAGCGCACGGTGCAACGAGGAATTGTCCACAGCTACGCCGGGTGATGCCCGCTCGCCGGGCTGCTTGCACACACTCTGGGCGTGAGGAACCAACACGACGAGCTGCAGCAGTACGACCGGGCCAGGCTTGCCTACCTGACAGGTGGCCGTGATGCACCCGTGTCCACCCCGCGACGGGGACAGGCGACAGGCCATGATGACTTGGCCTGGGAGGGTGAGCTACCGCGGGACGAGGGCCCGCCCGAGCGCACGGTGGCTTCCCCGCAGGGACTTCCTTCCCGGGACGCGACGCCTGCCAGGGCAGCGGTCCGTGGTGCCGCGGTCCTGGACTTCGGACGCGAACACCTCAAGGCGGTCTGCGCGGTGCTGGTCTTCGGGCTGGTGCTCGCCGTGGTGGTGATGAACCGAGCACGTTCGACCAGCGTCCCGGTGGAACTGGCCCAGACGATCACGGCAGCTCCCGCCTCCGCCGCCCTGCCCAGCGGATCCTCTGCTCCGGCCCCGGCCCCGGGCCCACCGTCACCGGCAGCCTCACCGTCACCGTCGGCCACGGTGGGTGGTGAGGTGAGGGTCCACGTCGTGGGGGCGGTGCGCAGACCGGGGGTGGTGAGGCTTCCCGACGGCTCCCGGGTGGCCGATGCGCTCACCGCAGCCGGAGGCCTGCTGCCCAGTGCGGACCCGTCCGAGTTGAACCTGGCGCAGCGGGTGCCCGACGGCAGCCAGGTGGTGATCGGGCGGCAGGGCAGGGCGCGCGGCGAACTGCGAGCGGAAGAGGTGCCGTCGACGAGCCCCTCGGGGGAGGGACAGCCGGGCCCCACCGGCACAGGATCGGCGGCATCCGGGGCGACCATCGACCTCAATGAGGCCACGGCCGAACAGCTGGACCAGCTGCCCGGCGTGGGCCCGGTCACGGCCCAGCGGATCCTGTCCTGGCGCGAGCAGCACGGACGGTTCACCCGGGTCGAGGAGCTGCAGGAGGTGGATGGCATCGGGCCGAAGACCTGGAGCCAACTGGCCAGCCATGTCCGGGTATGAGCAGACCGCGCCGCACACCGCAGACCTGCGCGTGGGCTGGGTGGCCGTGGCCGCCTGGGGCGGGGCCTGGTGGGGCGCGGCCCCCACACGAGGCTGGGGCCTGCTGTTGGCGGCCGCCACGGCCGTGCTGGCACTGCGTCTGCACCACGAACGGCGCACGAGCCTCGCCTGGGGTGTGCTCCTGTGCCTGGTGGTGAGTGCGGCGCTGGCGGCGGCACGGCACCATCAGCTGGTGGGCAGCCCGGTGGGCCAGTGGGGACAGCAGAAGGCCATGGCGACCGTGACGCTGCGGTTGACCACTGACGTGCGCCAGTTCCCCTCCCAAGGAGCAGTCCCTGCCTCGGCCGTGGTGGATGCCCACACGGTGCAGGTGCAGGCCCGCGGCCACATCATCCGGCAGCGAGCGACACTGCGCGTGCGGGCCACCGGTGATCTGGGTGACCAGCTGGCCCAGATCCCCGCGGGCAGCCTGCTGCGTGTGGAGGGGCGGTTGGGCGTCGCCCAACCCGGGCGGGGGCACGCCGCGGAGCTGATGCTGCGGGCACCACCGACGATGCTGCAGGAACCGCGGGGCTGGCGTGCCGGGGTCAACCGCATCCGGGCGGGGCTGCGGGACTCCATGAGGCACAGCCCACCCTTGCAGGCAGGGTTGTTGCCGTCACTGGTGGTGGGCGACACGAGCGGCCTGGACCCGCAGCTGGAGGAGGACTTCCGTGCCACCGGTCTGACCCATCTGACGGCGGTCTCAGGAACGAACCTGACCTTGATGCTGGTCTTCGGTTCGGTCCTGGTGCGTTCGGTGGGCCTGCGCGGATGGTGGGTGCGTGGCTCGGCGCTGCTGGGGGTGGTGGCTTTCGTCGTGCTGTGCCGTGCCGAACCGAGCGTGGTGCGTGCCGGGGCAATGGGACTGGTGGCGCTGGGCGGGCTGGGACGCGCCGGTGGGACGGGGCGGGGCCTGCGCCACCTGTGCGTGGCGATCTGGTTCCTGGTGTTGGTGGACCCATGGTTGGCGCGGTCGATGGGGTTCGCCCTGTCGGTCTGTGCCACCGCCGGGATCCTGTGGTGGGGGCAGCGGTGGACCGCGGCGATGTCCTGGGCGCCGGCATGGTGTGCCGAGGCAGTCACAGTGCCCCTGGCAGCACAGCTGGCAACCCAACCCCTGGTGACCTCGATCAGCGATGAGGTCTCGGTGGTGGGCCTGGTCGCCAATGCCCTGGCCGGCCCCTTCGTGGGACCGGCCACGGTGGCGGGGCTGGCGGCCGCCACCGTCTCGGTGGTCTCCCCGCCGGCGGCCTCGTGGGTGGGATGGGTCGCCGGCTGGTGCGTGCAGCCGGTGGTGTGGACGGCGCAGTGGGGTGCCTCGCTGCCCGCAGCGACGTGGCGCTGGCCGGCCAGCGCGCCGATGTTGGTGGCCTTGGGTGCGCTGTGCCTGGCGGCGGCACCGTTGGTACCAGAGATCCTGGCGCGTCGGGTGGCCTGCCTGGTGGCTGCCGGGGCGATGGCGCTGGCCTGCTGGCGCGCGCCACGGCCGCTGGGATGGCCCGGTCCCTGGCAGGTGGCCTTCTGCGACGTCGGGCAGGGAGACGCCACCGTGCTGCGATCCGGTCCCGGGCAGGCCGTCCTGGTGGACGCTGGTCCGGACGGGGCCACGACGGTGGGCTGTCTGCAGGCACTGGGGGTCAAGCGACTCTCCGCGGTGGTGCTCAGCCACTACCACGATGACCACATCGCCGGCCTGGCGGCCGTGTTGCGTGAGTTCCCCACAGAGCACGCGGTGGTGAATCCGGTGCAGTCCCCGGTCTGGGCGGCGCGAGAAGTGCAGTCCTTGCTCGCCGAGGCGACGGTGCCTGCCCGGCCCGCCGCGGTGGGGTTGGTGCTCTCCACACCTCAGGCCCGGTTGGAGGTGGTGGGGGTGGGGGCCTCGGGGGTGCTGGCGCAGGCGGGGGAGGGGGAGAGTTCGGCCGAGAACGACTCGTCGATCGTGCTGGTGGCACGGCTGGTCGATGGGTTGGCAGTGGTGCTCGGCGGCGACGTCGAACCGGCCGGTCAGCAGAAGGTCGTCGCCGACGGATGGCAGCCACGGGCACAGGTGCTGAAGATGCCGCACCACGGCTCGGCGCGCCAGGATCGACAGTTCTGGTGCGGCTCCCAGGCCGTCGTGGCGGTCGCCAGCGCGGGCTACCGCAACCGGCATCGGCATCCGGCTCCAACAGCCGTGCGGTTGGCACAGGAGTGCGGCATGCGGGTGCTTCGAACCGACCTGGCGGGAACCGTGACCCTGTGGTTGGAGGGGAACCAGCTGCAGGTGCGGACCGAGCGCGACGGTCCGCCCTGAGGCAGGAGCCCGGGCGTGGCGAGCGCACTGTCGGTGGCAACTGGCATGCTTGCGGCATGGCCGCACGACGCGAACCCCAGCAGACCTTCGGCACCTGTGTCCTGGTGCACGGACCGGAATCGCTGCTCGCGGAGCGGGCCGTGGCCGAGCGGGTCGCGGCTGCGCGCTCCCAGGTTCCCGACGCCGAGCTCACCAAGGTGCCGGCGCTCGACCTGGAGGGCAACCGCTTTGCCGAACTGACCGGCGGCTCCCTGTTCGCCAGCGCCAGCATCGTCGTGGTGGAAGACCTGGCCAACCTGCCGCAGGAGCTCTTCGATGCGGTCCTGACCGCGGCCAAGGATCCGGGCGAGCACCTCTGCCTCACCTTGGTGCACGGCGGCGGCCAGAAGGGCAAGGGCCTGGTCGACAAGCTGAAGAAGGCCAAGGTTCCGCTGGTCGAGGCGGTCGCGGTCAAGGCCTGGGAACTGCCCAAGTGGGTCGAGGGCGAGGCCCGACGCACCCGGGTCGGCATGGACCAGGAGGCCGCCCAGGCCCTGGTCGATGCCGTGGGCCATGATCTGCGCGCGCTGGCCGCGGCAGTGGCGCAGCTGGGCAGTGATTGGGAAGGGGAGCGCGTCACCGCACCCATGATCCAGCGCTACTTCGCGGGGCGGGCCGACGTGACGAGCTTCGCGGTGGCCGATGACATCATGGGCGGACGCCCGGGCCCGGCGCTGGAGAAGCTGCGGTGGGCCCTCGCGACCGGGGTGGCCCCCGTGCTGGTCACCAGCGCGCTGGCCTCGTCGTTGCGCGGGCTCGGCAAGTACCTGGACGCCCGCTCGGCACGGTTGGCACAGGGGGAGCTGGCACGAGAGGTGGGTGTTCCGCCGTGGAAGCTGAAGGACCTCTCGCGCCTGTCGCGGTCCTGGAGCCCCCAGGGGGTCTCCCAGGCACTGCGGGCGGTGGCGCTCGCGGATGCCCAGGTCAAGGGGGCGGCCAGTGATCCGCACTTCGCGCTGGAGCAGTTGCTGCTGGCGGTGGATCGGGCGCATGCCGTCGCCCGCTGATCGGGCCCCGACGATCGACTCAAGCTGATCGACTCAGGTGGATCGGCTCAAGTTGATCGGTTGAGGGCGGCAGGCTGGAGTAGGAACGCAACCAGCGCCTCGGCCCCCAGTCGGGACGAGGCGCTGGTCGACGATGTTCAGGTGCGCCGCAGGTGGCGGCGCGGGTCAGCAGCGGGGCAGGCTCAGAGAGCAGCGGCCTTGCTGGAGATGGCCGACTTGCGGTTGGCGGCCTGGTTCTTGTGGATGACGCCCTTCGAGGCGGCCTTGTCGAGCATGCGGTTGGCGTGGGCAGCCAGCGTGGTCGCCTTCTCGGTGTCACCGGCGGCAACAGCCTCGTTGAAGCGGCGCACGGCGGTACGCAGACCCGACTTGACGGCCTTGTTGCGCTGACGAGCCTTCTCGTTGGTCTTGTTGCGCTTCATCTGGGACTTGATGTTTGCCACGTGGATAACCTTCTTGACTGGAACGGTTGAAAAAGTTCAGGAAAATCTGGGTGCGTCGTCGGACGCGACTCGTCACACTACCAGTGCGTCGGCAGTTGGCTCAAATCCACCCCTGCCGACGGGCCAACGCGATGGCCTCATGCCGGTTCTGGGTGCCCAACTTTGCCACCGCCGAAGAGAGGTAGTTGCGGACGGTGCCGGGCGACAGATGCGCTCGCAGCGCGATCTCCTCCACCGGCGCGCCATCGCCGGCCAGCTCGAGCACGTCGGCCTCGCGCGGGGTCAGCGGGGAGTCGCCCGCGGCGATCGCCTCGGCGGCCAGCTGCGGGTCGACGTGCCGACCACCCCGGTTGACCTGTCGGATCACGCGTCCCAGCTCTGCAGCGGCGGTGGTCTTGGGCAGGAAGCCACGCACCCCGGTGGCCAGCGCCTTCTTCAGGTGCCCGGGACGGCCGTGACTGGTGACCACCAGGCATCCGGTGGTGGGCAGCTCGGCCAAGATCTGGGCGGCGGCCTCGATCCCGTCACAGCCGGGCATCTGCAGGTCGAGCAGGCAGATGTCGGGCCGGTGGTGACGCGCCGCGGCGACGGCCTCGGTTCCGCTGGCGGCCACGGCCACCACCTCGAAGTCCTCCTCCAGGCCGAGCAAACCGGCCAGGGCGTCGCGGATGAGGGTCTCGTCGTCGGCCAGCAGGATGCGGATCACATGGCTCATTCTGCCGCTTCCTCGCGGGGCAGGCCCACGCTGGCCACCAGGACGAAACTGTCACCCTCCAGCCCGTGCTCCAGTCGGCCGCCCGCCTGGGCCAAGCGCTCCTGCAACCCACGCAGGCCAGAACCCGTGGCGGATCCGTCGGGACGATGGGCCCCGTCATTGCTGATGGTCAAGCGTGCCGATTCACCCACCTCCAGGGTGATGCTGCAGTGTCTTGCCGAGCTGTGGCGCACCACATTGGTGGCTGCTTCCCGCACGGTCCAGGCCAGCGCCTCCTGCACCTCCTCGGGCAAGTGCGCCGCGAGGTCGAGCCCGATGATCGTCACGTGGGCGCCGCTGGATTCGAGCAGGCGACGGGCACCGGCCAACTCACTGGTCAGTTCGGCCCGTCGATAGCCGGCCACCACGGCGCGCATCTCGGCCAGTTGGTCCTGGGAGAGCTGGTGCACCGCCGCCATCTCCTGCTGGGCGTGTTCATGCCGGCCGCGGCGCGACAGCTCGGCCGCCAGTTGGCTCTTGAGGGAGATGGCCGAGAGCCCACGGCCGACCACGTCGTGCAGGTCACGCCCGAAGCGCAGGCGTTCCTCGGCCACCGCCAGCCGGGCGCTGGTGTGGCGGGCCTCGTCGAGCGCTGCGATCACGCTGATCATCCACGCCGTGAACACACCACCCAGGATGAACATCGCCGCGTAGACGGCCGGCGCAATGCTCGCCATCAGGCTCATGACGCGATGGCCCCCGGTGAGCAGCGACACGGTGGGTGGCAGCAGGAGCGTCGCCAGCAACAGGAGCCTGGTTCCCTTGGGTCCCAGCAGACAAGTGAGCACGCTGGCCGGCCCGGCGGCTGCCAGACAGGCCTGCGCCAGCCCGGAGGCCCATCCCAGCCGAGGGTCATGGGGGAGCAGGAACAGCGGCAGAACCATCGAGGTGGCGGTGAGGGCCGCGACGGGCAGCCACTGCCTCACGCTGGGGCGTGGCCCGCCCAGGCTGGGGGCCAGGGCAGGGCTCAGGAGCAGCAGCGCGCCGAGGCAGGCCAGGACCGAGGCCAGGCTGCACACGCCCGCCTGCCAGGGGCGGACCACGTCACCCCGGGCCCACAAGGGGGCCAGCTGGACGATCGGCCCCGTCATCGGAAGCATGCACAGCGAGAACTTCGTGTACCGCACCAGCCGCTGGGTGGGGGTGCTGCCCAGGACCCGATCGGCGAGGGAACCGTGGGGGCGGGGGTCGAGGTCGAGCTGGCTCACCGCACCAGTGAACCAGCTCGACGCGGTCATCGGCGGGGCTCCCAGTCCATGGTGCGGTGCAACTGCCAGCCGGCTGCCACGATCCAGATCACCATCACCAGGATGGGCTGTACCGCGGTGCCCCAGGTCTGGCCGGTGCTGAGGTGCTGGCCGTCCAGGGTGGTGCCGTTGAGTCCCATCAGCACCAGGTCGGCGATCGGGGCGACGGGAAGCAGCTCGAAGACCAGCTGCAGGCGTTCGGGGATCACAGAGAGCGGGATCAGCAGCCCGGAGACGGCCAGGAAGAGGAAGATGCCGGGCATCGTGGTCAGCTGGGAGGCCTCGACGGTGCGGGTGTGGACGCTGGTGAGGAAGCTGACGATCGCGAAGAAGACCGCGCCGAGCAGCAGTGCCAGCACGAAGAGCACGGGATTGGTGAACTGGGGGCTGCCGAAGGCGGCGGCAGTGATGGCCAGGACCAGCAGCACCTGCAGCGCGAAGATCAGCAGGTTGGGGCTGGCCAGGGCGACGAGCACCTCGGTGGCGCTGGCCTCCCCGGTGCGCAGCCGCTTCAGCACCAGGGCCTCACGCCGCGCGACCGTCGCGGTGGTCAGGTTGTAGTAGATGGCAAGGCTCAATCCGCTGATCACCAGGATCGCCGTGATCATGGTGGCCGCGCCGCCCGACGGCATGGCCTCCATCAGCTTCTTGGTGGCAGGCATCTCGGCCATGAGCACCACCATCATCGGGGCGAGTGAGATGGCGTAGAAGAAGCTCACCTTGCTGCGCAACAGCATCTTGAGTTCGGCGCGGGTGAGACTTGCGATGCGACCCAGCGGGGTCGAGGGGCGGTCCTTGGCAACTGGCTGGTGGTCTGTGGCCTGATGGGCGGCGACGACGGGTGTGGTGCTCATGTCCATGTCCTGTTCTGGGGTGTTGTGAGTTGGGGGGAGGGCTCAGGCGGCCAGCGAATGGCTCTGCTCGGAGATGGCCATGAAGGCCTGTTCCAGCGAGGCGCTGCGGGCCTGCAGACGGCCGAGCTCCACCTGGTTTTGTGCGGCGCGGGCCATCAGCTCGGCCAAGGTGGTCTGCAGGTGCTTGCTCTGCAGCTCGACGCGCTCACCACTGACCTCGATTCGCTCCGCGAGGGCCGGAAGGCTGGCCAGGTCCAGCAGCCGGGCGTCGGGGGAGTCGAACTCGATGCGGGCATTCTGCGTGGCGACGATCTGCGCCACGGTGCCCTCGGTGTGGATGACGCCCTGGTGCATGATCGCGATCCGGTCGGCCAATTCCTCCGCCTCGGCCAGGTAGTGGGTGGTGAGCACCACGGTGCACCCCTCGTCGAGCAGGGAACGCACCAGGTTCCAGGTGACGTGGCGGCTCTGCGGATCCAGGCCCGTGGTGGGTTCGTCCAGGAAGACCAGTTCGGGACGGCCCATCAGGGCAAGCCCCAGGTCCAGGCGTCGCTTCTCGCCGCCCGAGAGGCTCTTGACCGGCACGCCGGCGCGCTCACTGAGCTGCACGTCGGCCAGCACGCTGGCGATGGGGCGAGGCGTGGAGAGCGTGCCGTGCCACATGGTGGCGGTCTCTGCCACTGTGAGGCTCTCGGGGAAGCCGGCCTGCTGCAGCATGATGCCCATCCGCGAGATGATCTGCTGGCGCTGCCGGTAGGGATCATGCCCCAGCACCCGCACCTGGCCGTCGCTGGCGGGCGCCAGGCCCTCGAGCACCTCCAGGGTGGAGGTCTTGCCGGCGCCATTGGTGCCGAGCAGGGCGAAGAGCTCGCCGCGGGCGACGTCGAGGTCGACGCCGCGCACCGCCTCGAAGGTGTTGCGGCCGCGTCCGTAGCGGCGTCGCAGTCCGGTGGCCTGGATGACGGGTTCAGTGCTGGTGTCCATGGCTTCGAGTCTGGTGCCACGACGGCCCCGCCCCCAGTGCTGGCGATCACCGGTGCACCATGACATTTGTCATCGGTGACGCGATTGCCGAACATGAGTTGTTGGACGGTTCATGAGAAGATGACTCGTCCCACCTGTACCTACACGACGACGGGGAGTGCATTGAGCGCGCCACAGCCTGGATCGACCGACCCGGCGATCATTCGCAATTTCTGCATCATTGCGCACATCGACCACGGCAAGTCGACCCTCGCCGACCGGATGTTGCAGATCACCGGGGTGGTGGAGCAGCGCGCCATGCGCGCCCAGTACCTGGACCGGATGGACATCGAACGCGAACGCGGCATCACCATCAAGTCACAGGCCGTGCGCATGCCGTGGGAGGTCGACGGAGCCACCCACATCCTGAACATGATCGACACCCCCGGCCACGTCGACTTCACCTACGAGGTCTCGCGGTCGCTGGCCGCCTGCGAGGGCGCGATCCTGCTGGTGGACGCCGCCCAGGGCATCGAGGCGCAGACGCTGGCCAACCTGTACCTGGCGATGGAGAACGACCTGACCATCATCCCGGTGCTGAACAAGATCGACCTGCCGGGCGCCATGCCGGAGAAGTACGCGGCGGAGCTGGCCGGCCTGATCGGTTGCGAGCCTTCCGACGTGCTGCTGGTCTCCGCGAAGACGGGCCAGGGCGTCGACGACCTGCTCGACCAGATCGTGGCGCAGATCCCGGCGCCGGTCGGCGACGCGGAAGCCCCGGCCCGTGCGCTGATCTTCGACTCGGTCTATGACACCTACCGCGGCGTGGTCACCTATGTGCGTGTGGTGGACGGCCAGCTGAGCCACCGCGAGAAGATCCGCATGATGAGCACCAAGGCCACCCACGAGGTGCTCGAGGTGGGCGTCATCAGCCCCGAACCGATGAAGTCGGACGCCATCGGTGTGGGCGAGGTGGGCTACCTCATCACAGGCGTGAAGGACGTGCGCCAGAGCCGTGTGGGCGACACCGTGACCTCCGATGTTCGCCCCGCCGAGCAGGACCTGGGCGGCTACCGCCACCCCAACCCGATGGTCTTCTCCGGGCTCTACCCGATCGACGGCAATGACTTCCCGGTGCTGCGCGAGGCGCTGGAGAAGCTGCAGCTCAACGATGCGGCCCTCACCTACGAACCCGAGACCTCGGGTGCGCTGGGCTTCGGTTTCCGCGTCGGCTTCCTGGGCCTGCTGCACATGGAGATCACCCGTGAGCGCCTGGAGCAGGAGTTCAACCTGGACCTGATCTCCACCGCGCCGAATGTGGTCTACCGCGTGGTGATGGAGGACGGCAAGGAGCACACCGTCACCAACCCGTCGGAGTACCCCGAGGGCAAGATCGACAAGGTCTACGAGCCGGTCGCCAAGGCCACGATCCTGGCGCCCAGCGAGTACATCGGCACCATCATGGAACTGTGCCAGCAGAAGCGTGGCATCCAGACCGGCATGGACTACCTCTCCGAGGACCGCGTCGAGATTCGCTACATCCTGCCGATGGGCGAGATCGTCTTCGACTTCTTCGACGCCCTCAAGAGCCGGACCAAGGGCTATGCCAGCCTCGACTACGACATCTCCGGCGAGGAGGCCGCCGAGCTGGTGAAGGTGGACATCCTGCTGCACGGTGACCCGGTGGATGCCTTCAGCGCCATCGTCCACAAGGACAAGGCCTATGCCTATGGCGTGGCGATGGCCAGCAAGTTGAAGGACCTCATCCCTCGCCAGCAGTTCGAGGTGCCGATCCAGGCCGCCATCGGTGCTCGCGTGATCGCCCGTGAGACCATTCGCGCCATCCGCAAGGACGTCCTGGCCAAGTGCTACGGCGGTGACATCTCCCGCAAGCGCAAGCTGCTCGAGAAGCAGAAGGAGGGCAAGAAGCGCATGAAGATGGTGGGCCGCGTGGAGGTTCCCCAGGAAGCCTTCGTCGCAGCCCTGCAGACCGGTGAGGGTGGCGGCAAGGACAAGGACGCCAAGAAGTAGCACCCACGCGGAGTGGCTCCAGCACCGGGCTCGCAAGGCGAAGCGCCCCACGGTTCTCTCAGAACCGTGGGGCGCTTGTCGATGTCGCAGGGGCCTCAGTCGGCTGCGGTCAGCGCGTCCTCACCGTCGGGGTGGAACCACTTGCCCGCCTCGTGGCCGGGGCGCTTGTGCCAGACCTCTCCGGGGATGCCGTCGGGCATGAAGCGGTTGTCGTCCAGGTTGAACTGCGCGGCCACCGGATCGGGCTGGGACTCGAAGTCACGCAGCGCCGCGACGGCGTACTTGCCCAGGAAGACGATCGAGACGAGGTTGGTCACGGCCATCAGGGCCATGGCGATGTCGGCCAGTGACCACACCAGGTCGAGTGCCAGGACGGCGCCCAGGGCGCTGGAGGCGATGGTCATGATGCGGATGGCCAGCTCACCGGCGCGTCCTCCGCTCATGAAGTCCATGTTGATCTCGGCATAGGTCTCATTGCCCAGCAGGGTGGAGAAGGCGAAGACGAAGACCAGCACCGTGAAGACCGGCCCCACCCAGCTGCCCAGCGAGTAGGCCATCGCGTCCTGGGTGAGGGTGGCGCCCGCCATCGCCTTGGTGGTCACGCCGGGGGTGTAGACCGAGGCGTCGGAGAGCAGGATCACCACGGCGGTGGCGGTGCAGACCATCATCGTGTCGACGAAGACGCCCAGCGACTGGATCAGGCCCTGGTGGGCGGGGTGGCTGGTGGTGGCTGCGGCGGCGGCATTGGGGGCCGAACCCATACCGGCCTCGTTGGAGTACATGCCGCGCTTGATGCCGTTCAGGAGGGTGGCCAGCAGGCCACCGCCGACGCCCGCCAGCGTCTGGTCGAGCCCGAAGGCGCCCTTGACGATGGAGGCGATGGCGTGGGGCACCTCACCGAGGTTCATCACGATGATGATGGTGGCGAGCAGCACGTAGATGAGCGCCATGATCGGCGACATCCACTCGGTGACCCGGGCCACCTGCTTGACGCCGCCCAGCACCACGGCGCCCACCGCCACTGCCAGCAGGGCCGCAGTGACATAGGGGCTGATGTTGAAGGACTTGTCGAAGACGGCGGCGATGGTGTTGGCCTGCACCATCTGGAAGACGAAGCCGAAGGTGAAGACCAGCAGCACGGCGAACAGGATGCCCAGCGGACGGCTCTTGAGGCCGCGCTGCATGTAGTAGGCAGGGCCACCGCGGAAGCTGCGGTCGTGGTGGGGAACCTTGTACAGCTGGGCCAGGGTGGCCTCGATGAAGGCGGTGGCCATGCCGAGTGATGCCATCAGCCACATCCAGAAGATGGCGCCTGGCCCGCCCAGCGCCAGGGCGATGGCGACGCCGGCGATGTTTCCGGTGCCGACGCGGGAGGCCAGTGAGATGCAGAAGGCCTGGAAGGAGCTGATGCCGTCCCCGGCGCCGGTGCGTGAATCCAGGGCGACCCGGAGCATGGTGCCGAAGTGCCGCAACTGCATCGCGCGGGTCAGCAGGGTGAAGCTGATGCCTGCCAGGATGACCAGCACGATCAGTACCCAGCTGAGCGAGTCGTTGAGCCATGCGACGACGGAGTTGATGGTGTCCATCAGTGTGGTGGTGTCCATTGCGGATCCTGCCTGTTCGGACTGGGCAGGCGACGGGCCCGAAGCTGGGGGCGGGTCGCTGCTGCCGCGGCGGTCAAGAAGAACATTTGACCACAGCGGTTCGCGCCGTGCGCAGTCGGGCCTGTCAGCGAGCAGTCACCGGGCGTGCCCGGTGGACGAGCCGTGCCGCGAGCAGCCCGCCGACGGCCCCACCCAGGTGACCCTGCCAGGAGACCCCGGGGGTGGTGGGCAGCACGCCCCACAGCACGCTGCCGTAGACCACGAAGACGACCACGCCCAGCAGCACCTGCTTCCAGTCACGACTCCACCAACCCCGGCTGAGCAGGTAGGTGAGCCATCCGAAGACGATGCCGGAGGCGCCGAGCGTCATCGTGTTGGGTGGGCTGAGCAGCCAGGCGGCCAGACCCGAGGTGACTGCCACCACCAGCGTCGTGATGACCCAGCGTCGCACCCCGGACAGGGCGACGAAGAAGCCGAGCACCAGCAGCGGCACGGAGTTGTTGGCCAGGTGTTGCCAACCGAAGTGCAGCCACGGGGCGGTGAAGAGGCCCCAGAGGCCGTCGGGATGCCATGACAGGATGCCGAAGCGATCGAGCATGTTGAAGGTGATGGTGTCGATGGCCTCCAGCACCCACATGATGGCCACGGGTACGGTGGCGAGCAGGGTGGAGGTGCGGGTCCGCGACGCGGGCGGCCGCGAGGTGGCATGCGGCTGGGGGAGTCCGGGCTGGCTCATGCCTCCAGTGTGACCTGAGCGGGCAACCAGCAGGTGAACCGGCACGGCCGGCCCTCTGCTCCTCTGGGGAATTCATCAGCGCCGTGGCAGTGGTGCGGCCCCGCCCGGAATCGAGGCAGCGTCCCATCAGTCAGTAGTCTGTGCCCGCGGGGTTGCAGGGACACCGCCCGGGCGCGTCCACGACGGCCGTGCCGGGTTCCAACTCATCTTCGGGAGCATCGCTTGCTAGTGCTGCACACAGCGATCGCCATCGTCGCGGTCGTCCTCCTCATCATCAAGTTCAAGATCGATCCCGTCATCAGTCTGGTGATCGGCTCCGTCTACCTCGGTCTGGCCGGTGGGGTCGGCTTCCCCGGCACCGTGGAGGCCATCACCGACGGCTTCGGCAACATCATGAGCAGCGTCGGTCTGCTGATCGGCTTCGGCGTGCTGATCGGCTCGTTGCTGCACACCACCGGGGCCTTCACCAAGATGGTGCGGCTCCTGCTGCGGGCCTTCGGCCCCACCCGCATTCCCTACGGCCTGGCGCTGGCGCTGGCCACGATCCTGCCCTCGATCTACGTCGACGTGCAGGTGGTGCTGGCCGCGCCGGTGGCACGCCAGGCCTCCAAGCACATGGGGCGCAACGGTCTGGCACTGATGGCCGGCGCCCTGGGCATCGGCATCTTCGCCGGCTATGTCTTCGTGGTGCCGGGCCTGTCGGCCATCTCGATCGCCGGCCTGATGGACATCTCGCTGGGGCAGTACCTGCTCTTCGGCATCGTCGTCGGTCCGCTCACGGCCCTGCTGACCGTGGTGGTCTTCCAGCAGCTGCTGCGCCTTGGGTGGTGGAATCCGGACAAGGACGAGGAGGAGTCCGAGGCGCTGCTGGAGTCCGAGGCCCGTGCCCAGGAGGCCAGTGAGGACGACGCGGCCGCCACCCCGCCGCTGTCGATCAGCCTGCTGCCCATCGTGGTGCCGCTGGTGATGATCGCCTTCGGCGCCTTCGCGGAGCTCTTCAAGTTCAGCAACCAGCTCATCGACTTCCTGGGCAATGCCAACATCGCGCTGTTCGTCGGGCTGCTGATGGCCTTCGTCCTGTCGCGTCGCACCGCCGGGGCCGAGGCCTCCAACCAGGCCTTCAGCGACGGCCTGCAGACCTCCGGTGAGATCCTGCTGGTCACCGGCATCGGTGGCTCGCTGGGCGCGGTGATCAAGGCGACCGGCCTGGCCTCGGTGCTGGGCGGCATGTTCAATGCCGACGCGGGTGCGCCCGTGGTGATCTCGATCCTGTTGGCCTGGTTTGTGGCGGCGGTGCTGCACCTGGCCATCGGTTCGGTCTCGGTGGCTGCGATCACGGCGGCGGGCATCATCGCGCCGCTGCTGGGTCAGATGGACGTCAATCCCGTGGCGGTGGGGCTGGGCATCGCCTCCGGCTCGCTGTTCGCGCTTCACGTCAACAGCAACTTTTTCTGGATGTTCAAGGCGCTGCTGGGGCTGAGCACCCAGGGCAGCCTGAAGACGATGACGACGGTCACCACCATCGGATCGCTGATCTCGCTGCCCATGGTGATCGCTCTGGGCCTGGTGCTGTGAACCGGTGGCGTCGAGGCCTCACTTCATGCCGGAGGTCTCGACGCCCTCCACCAGGAAGCGTTGCAGGAAGAGGAAGACGCCCACCACGGGAATGATCGCCACCAGGGCCCCGGCGAAGAGCACCGGGTAGTTCACCCCCTGGCTGGTCATGAACTGGCTGAGCGTCACCTGCACCGTCCGGGTGTTCTCACGGGCCACCAGCAGCGGCCACAGGAAGGCATTCCAGCTGCCGATGAAGGTGATGGTGCCCACCGCGCCGACGATGCCCAAGGAATTGGGGGCCACCACTCGCCAGAAGGTGCTCCACGGGTTCGCGCCGTCGATCATGGCCGCCTCCTCCAGGTCCTTGGGGAAGCCCAGGAAGTTCTGGCGGAAGAGGTAGACGGCGAAGGCACTGAACATGCCCGGAACCACCAGGCCGCGGAAGGAGTCGATCCATCCCAGTTGGGCGGTCATCACGAACATCGGGATGAAGGTGACCGAGGCGGGCACCATCAGGGTGAACAGGGTGAAGCCCAGCAGGATGCGCGACAGTCGGTTGTCGTAGCGGGCCAGCGCATAGCCGGCCAGCAGCGCGATCAGCACCGTCAGACTGGTCTGTGCCATGGCCATCACCGCCGAGTGCCACAGCGCCGGCACCATGCCCACGTTGTCGTCGGCGAACAAGGCGGTGAAGTTGTCCAGGTTCACCTGGTCGGGCAGCCACTGCCAGCGGGGGGCAGTGATCAGTTTCTGCGAGGCGAAGGCATTGCGCACGATCACGTAGAAGGGCAGCAGGAAGACCACGCTGAGCAGCACCAGCACCAGGTAGCGCAGCCCGGTCAGCAGGCTGCTGCGGCGACGTCCGGCCATCATGCGCGTCCCTCCTTGCGCTCCCCGCGGGTGACCAGCCAGTTCTGCAGCAGACCGAAGAAGACGATCAGCGCGGTGATGATCATGGTTCCAGCGCCGCCCAGCCCCAGGTCTTGCTGTCCGCCGCCCAGACTGATCAGGTAGAGGTGGACCAGGGGCGGACGGCCGTAGGGCGGGTAGCTGCCCATGGTGCCCAGCACGTTGAAGAACTCGTCGAAGGCCTGGAAGGCACCGATCAGCAGCAACGTCGCCACCGCCACCGAGGTGGCCCGCAGCTGCGGCAGGGTGATGAAACGCAGCCGTCGCCAGCCGGTCGCGCCGTCCAGGGCGGCGGCCTCGTAGGTCTCGCGGGGGATCTTGTTGAGCCCGGCGATGAACAGGATCATGTAGAAGCCGGCTTGCAGCCACAGTCGCAGGCTCACCAGCACCAGCCAGTACCAGGAATTGGTGCCACCCAACCAGTTGACGTTCTCGCCGCCGAGTTGGCGCAGCATGGAGTTGACCAGGCCAAAGCGGGTGCCGCTGAAGAAGGCCAGCCGCCAGACCATCGCCGCGATCACGTAGCTCACCGCGGTGGGGATGAAGAAGACCGAGCGGAAGAAGGCCTGTCCGGTCTTGATGCCGTCCAGCAACAGGGCCAACCCCAGGGAGGCGGTGAAGGTGGCCGGGACGATGAAGGCGCTGAAGCCGATGAAGGTGAGGATCGAGTCACGGAACAGTTCGTCGCCCAGCAGGTAGCGGTAGTTGGCCAGGCCGACGAAACGCGTCGGCGTGACGGTGTTGCGGGCGTCGAAGAAGGACAGGTAGGCGCTCCAGATGATGGGGATGTAGACGAACATCGCCAACCCCACCACGAAGGGCGCGACGAAGGCCAGGAACCACCAGTTGCTTCCCTGGTGTCCTCCCAGCCTTCGTCGCAGTCGCGCCAGCATCAGCCGTTGAGGCGCTTCAGCTCGGCGGTCACCTTGTTGCCGACGGCGGCCATCTCCTTGGCGGGGTCGGCATTCTTCTTGACCACATTGCTCACCGCCGCCCCAAAGGCATCGCCCATGGCGCCCGACCACATGATGTCGGAGGCGGGCCTGCCGAATTCGGTGAAGATCTTGGCGGCATCCGCGCCGGCCCCGTCGGCCAGCTTGGTGCACTGCGAGGCCAGCGCCGGCTGGGCCGGGACGTGGGTGCCGTAGTTGTTGGCGAAGTCCACCTGGTACTCGGTCTGGTCCACCCACAGCCACTTGGCGTACTGCTTGGCGGCCTCCACGTTCTTGCCCTTGGCCGCGACGCAGGTGCCGAAGGCCCCGAACATGGTGGCCTGCTTGCCCTTGCTGCCGATGGCGGGGAAGGGCAGCACCCCGAAGTCGTCCCCCAGCGCCTTCTGGATGTCGGTCATCGACCACAGCCCGCCCCACTGCATGGCGGTCTCCTCGTTGGCGAAGGGGGAACCGTCGAACCAGTCCTTGCTGGCGCTCTGCAGCAGCGCACCGGAGTTGAACAGGTCGCGGAAGCCGGTCAGGGCGTCGTAGAAGCTCTTGTCCAGGAAGCCGGCCTTGGTGCGGTTGGGATCGAACCAGTCATTGCCCGAGGCGTAGAGCAGGGCGGCGGCGATCGGGCCGATACCGTCATTGCCGACGAACAGCCCGCCGATGTCCTTGGTCTTGACCGCCTCGGCGGCCGTCACCAGCTCCTTGAAGGTGGTCGGCGGCTTCACCCCGGCCTTCTCCAACAGGCTCTTGCGGTAGTAGAGCAGGTGCATGTCGGCCACCTGCGGGATGCCGTAGATCTTGCCCTCATAGCTCATCCGCTCGATGAGCTCCTGGTCGAACTTCTTGGCGTCGTCGCCCACCACGTCGGTCAGGTCGGCCACCTGGCCGGCCTTGATCATGTCGATGTTGGGGCCCATCTCCGACTCGAACAGGTCGGGCACGTCATTGGTGAGCAGGGCGGCGCTGAGCAGCTTCGCGTAGTCGCCCACATTCCACTTCACCTGCACCGTGGCCTTGTCATAGGCCGCGGCGTACTTCTTGACCGCCTCCTGCGTGCCGGGCTCACCGTACTCGTGGTACCACTGCGTCAGCGTGGCGCCCGAGCCAGCAGGGGCCGAGACGGAGGGCGACGAGCCGGACTCGAGCCCGCCCTTGTTGCTGCCACAGGCGGCGAGGGCGCCGGTGGCGACGGCGGCACCGGTCAGGGTCAGCAGATGGCGACGTGAAAGGTTCATGGCGAGATTCTAGGGCGTGACGGCTTGAAAGTTTGACTGCCTGCGGGTTGGACGCCAGCTAGGGTTGCCGCGTGCCTTCTGCCCTTCCCGACGGTGAGCCCGTACCCGACTCCGGCGCCCTGCCCGCGGCAGCGCTGGCCGAGGTGGGCAGCGCCCCGCTGAGCATCTACCTGCACGTGCCCTTCTGCTCCACCCGGTGTGGCTACTGTGACTTCAACACCTACACCGCCAATGAGCTGCAGGGCACCGGCACGGCCGACTACCTGGCCGCCGCGCATGCCGAGATTGACCTGGCACGTCGCGTGCTGGGAGAGCAGGCGCCCGCGGCCAGCACCGTCTTCTTCGGCGGCGGCACCCCAACCCTGCTGTCGGGGGCAGAGCTGTCCGGGCTGCTGGCCCACGTCCGCGACGCTTTCGGCCTGCAGCACGACGCCGAGGTGACCACCGAGGCCAACCCCGAGACGATCACCCCGCAACTGCTGGAGGAGCTGCTGGCGGGGGGCTTCACCCGCATCAGCCTCGGGATGCAGTCGTCGAATCCCGGGGTGCTGCGCATCCTGGAACGTCGCCACACCCCCGGCCGGGCCGTGGCGGCGGCCCGGCTGGCCCACGACGTGGGCTTCGGCGACGTGAGCCTGGACCTGATCTACGGAACCCCCGGGGAGAGCCTGGACGACTGGCGCAACAGCGTGCAGTCGGCGTTGGAGGCCGAGCCCGAGCACATCAGCGCCTATGCCCTGATCGTCGAGGACGGCACCAGGCTGGCGAACCAGATCCGTCGGGGGCAGCTGCCGATGACCGACGACGATGACCTGGCCGACAAGTACCTCGCCACCGAGGAGCTGCTGGTGGCCGCGGGCCTGGAGAACTACGAGGTGAGCAACTGGTCCCGGGGCCCCGAGCACCGGGCACGGCACAACATGGCCTACTGGCTCGGCCACAGCTGGTGGGGGATCGGCCCCGGCGCGCACAGCCACGCCGGGGGAGTGCGCTGGTGGAATGTGAAGCACCCCCGCAGCTATGCCGCAGCCCTGGCCGAGGGCCGTACCCCCGGTGCCGGACGCGAGCTGGTGGCCGCCGACGACCGTCGCATCGAGCGGGTCCTGCTGGAGCTCCGCCTGGCCGACGGCCTGCCGCTCGCGGTGCTCACCGACTCCGAACGTGTACGGGTTGACGGGGTGCTCGCGCGCGGACTGGGGGAGCTTCGCGACGGCCGCCTGGTGCTGACCCTGCAGGGACGCCTGCTCGCCGACGCGGTGGTGCGCGACCTGCTGGACTGAGTTTCGCCTGCGCTGGCTGTGATGTGGGGCCAGGCTCGGCCGCCGGTGGTGTCGGGGCCCCACTGGGCACGTCGAAGATCGACTGGGCACGCGCTGCAGCACGTGCCCGGTCAGCCTTGGACGTGCCCAGTCGGCGGGATCCGGGCGACTATGCCTCTTGGCCTGCGAAGGGGTAGTCGGTGTAGCCCTTCGCGCCGGGCGTGTAGAAGGTCAGGAAGTCCGGCGTGTTGAGCTCCAGCCCTTCGTGCCAGCGACGCACCAGATCGGGGTTGGCGATCAGCAGGCGGCCGACCACGGCGGCGTCGGCCAGGTCGTCCTCGACGATGTGGGCGGCCTCCTCCTGAGTGGTGACCGAGCCGAAACCGCTGTTCAGCAGGGTGAATCCGCCGAAGCGGGAGCGCAGGGCTGCCGCCAGGTCGCCGTCGATGTCGGCGTGCAGGATCGACAGGTAGGCGATGTCCAGGTCGGCGATGCCGTCCAGCAGCGCCCCATAGGTCGCCAGCACGTTGGCACGCTCGTCCTCCACCACGCCCTGGATGTTGTGCTCCGGCGAGATGCGCAGGCCGACCCGGTCGGCGCCGATCTCGGCGGCGACGGCGCGGACCACCTCGATGGACAGCCGGGCGCGGTTCTCGGGCGAGCCGCCGTACTGGTCGGTGCGCTGGTTGCTCGAGGACGCGAGGAATTCGTGCAGCAGGTAGCCGTTGGCGTTGTGGAGCTCGACGCCGTCCAGGCCGGCCGCGATGGCATTGCGGGCGGCGGTGACGAACTCGTCGACGATGCGGGGCAGTTCGCTGGTCTCCAGTGCGCGGGGCGTGGGGACGTCCTGCCTGCCGTCGGGGCCGTGCAGGGTGATGGGCACCTCACCGCCCTGGGGGTCACGCATGACCGGGGCGATGGCGCTGGGTGCCTCGGCCGGTTCGCCGTTGTTGATGCTGGGAAGGGTGAGGCGGCCGCCGTGCATGATCTGCATGACGATGGTGCCGCCGGCGGCGTGGACGGCGTCGGCGACCCGTCGCCAGCCGGAGACCTGATCGTCGGTGTGGATGCCCGCCTGTCCGATGAAGGCCTGCCCGACCGCGCTGGTGCGGGTGCCCTCGGTCACCACCAGGCCGGCCGTGGCGCGCTGCGCGTAGTACTCGACGTGCAGGTCGGTGGGAACGCCGTCGATACCGGCGCGCGATCGGGTCAGCGCCGCCATCGTCACGCGGTTCTTCAACTGCAGGGCGCCTGCGGTCGCGGGGGCAAAGAGGTCAGTCACGGGTTCGTCTTTCCATCGGTGGTGTCGTCCGGGAGCACAACAGTCGACGTGGTCCGGTCATTCCCGCCCCGACGAAATCCGGCCGGTTTCGGCGCCCACTGTGCACGTCGAAGGATGACTGGGCACGTGGTGCAGCGCATGCCCAGTGAGCTTTGGACATGCGGAGTCGGCGTCGACACGGTGAGCCCAGGACCGATCGCAGGCTGGGTGTAACCGGAGGAACGGTCGACGCGCATGGGGACATGGCGTGCAGTCGGCCAGGGGCCCCAGTGGAACATAGGCCTTCCATCCTTCATCGTTACATGTAACACTTGGGGCATGTCAGTCCAGCAGCGCGTCAGTGAGCACCGCCGCCGAATGCGGGAGAGGGGCTATCGGCCGGTCCAGATCTGGCTCCCTGACGTGCGCAGCAGTGCCTTCGCGGAGGAGGCACGCCGGCAGGCGTCGCAGGTGGCCATCCAGGACCGGGAGCTCGACGACCAGGACTTCGTGGAAGCGGTGAGCGTGGATTGGGGTGACGAGTGAGGCGTGGCGAGTTGTGGACGGTCGCCGGTGGTGTTTACGCGAGCAAACCTCGCCCCGCACTGATCCTTCAGGACGACGTCTTCGAGGACACGGATTCGGTCACCGTCCTGCCGCTGTCATCGATGCTGACCGATGCGCCGCTGCTTCGTTACCGGGTCGCGGCCAACGAACTTTCCGGTCTGAGCCAGGACAGTGACGTCATGGTGGACAAGCTGACGACTGTGCGGCGCAGCAACGTCCAGAACCGTGTGGGACGTCTTGGTAGCCAGCAGATGCTGGACCTGGAACGGCTCGTGGCCACTTTTCTCGGGCTCGCGAGCTGACCTTTCCCAGCGCTGTGTTCCCGCGGCCTCTTGGCAAGGCGCACATGAGGCACGTGGTTTCCTTCGCGCACGGAATGCGGACGATCAGTCCTCGAGTTCTTCTCCTCGGGCCTCAGCGTCATCAATCAGCTTGGTCAAGGCTCGCTCGTCGGAGAGGGCAGGATCGAGCAGCGCCTGCAACTCGACCAGGTCAGCCTGTGACCCGTAGGCGCAGAACATGCTGCCCTCGGAGTCCAGCTCGAGACGCTCGCACAGTTCTGGAGCCAGAAAGGTTGCGACGCTTTCCCAGAAGTGTCCGTTTGCCTCAAAGCCTCTGGAGATCGCCGCCGCGTCCCCAGGAAGCGCGCCGCAGTCGAAGCTCAGGTAGTGATCCCCGTCAATTTGCTGCAAACGCGTGTAGTTCATTGCTCAAGGCTAGAGGGCGGGTCCACCTGTGCGTGGGACATTCGGTTCCGCTGCGCTGTGGGCTGGTCAAGATCCACCAAGCCGCTATCGCCGGATGCCTTCAGGGCTCCTTTTGACATGCAAGGCCTTTTCCAGTGCGCACGCGCAAAGATCGAATTGGCCGAGGAATGGGTATTTCACGCATCCACCCCGTGACCTCGAATCCCCTAGGCTCACGGGAATGGAGCCAGACCACCAGACCGTGCAGACGCCCGACGGCAGAAGCCTTGCCACCCACACCTGGGGCAGCGGCGAGCGGGTGGTCGTCTTCGAGTCAGCACTGGGGCTCAGCGGACTGTGCTGGGCGCCGGTGGCAAACCTGCTGGACGATCGAGTCAGGGCCGTGGCCTACGACCGCGCCGGCTACGGCAGGAGCACGTCGGGCGTTGGAGCCCGAACGCTCGACGCCCTGGCTGCCGACCTGGCGTGCGTGATCGAGGCCCAAGGGGTGCGAGACGTGGTCCTCGTGGGCCACAGCTGGGGCGGTCCGATCGTGCGTCGAGCGGTGGAGCTCATGCCAGCCGGAGTCGTGTCCTCGCTGGTGCTCGTGGATCCGTCAGACGAGCGGACCGAGGCCTACTTCACCCGCCGTACCCGGGCCTTGGAGTGGGTCCATGCCGTGATGTTCCCATCACGCGTTCGGGCCAAGCTCCTCAAGGCCGGGTTGCGGAAGGGGTTGGGGCCCGTCCTGGTCGCAGACGAACTTGAGGCCCTGATCAGTGCCTCCGCCAGCACATCCGCATTACGTGCCTGCGCGAAAGAGGGTCGTCGGATCCGCGCGGGGCTGCTGCAGCTCCGCGAGGGCACCCGGTCTGCGACCGTCGCCACCGTGCTCATCTCGGGCACCAAACCAGCTGTCGGCTCAGCGCGTCGCGACCTCCTTGGAGCCCACCAGCGATCCGTCGCAGCAAACCCCGGGTGGCGCCTGGTCGAGGCGCCTGATTCCGGCCACTACGTGTTGTTCACGCAACCGCAGCTCGTGGCGGACGAGATCCTGCGGGCGTGCGGCCGTCGAGTAGGAGAGTCTGGCTGACGGTCGGGCGTCAGGAAATGGTGACGCCGAGCCGTGCGAGGGCGTGCCTGATTCGATCCAAGGCCTCCTCGGGCGTGCACCACCCGACGAAGACGGCCTGGGTTGCGCCCTCGGCCATCAAGGTGAGGTCCAGGGCCGCCCCGTCAATGTCCTCGATGGTGACTCCTTGCGCCCGAAGACATTGGCCCACCTCGGACTGGACGCTCCGGCGAGCCTCGGTGAGTGCCTCGGCGATCCACGAGTCCGCGACGCTGGCGGCCACATAGGAGAAGTAGATGCTGGTTCCCGGCCGGCGACTGGCGGCGGGGGAGATCGCGTGCGTCAGCAGGGCCCACAGGGTCGCGGGGTCGGCGGGATCCCCGAGTGCCTCGGGGGTGGTGCTCGCCGCGCCCGCGAGCATGGCCGACACACTGCTGCGGACCAGGTCCTGCTTGGTGGGGAAGTAGTGCTGGACCCGCCCGGGGGACACGCCCGCAGCCGCCGCCACTGACCGCACGCTGACAGACTCCAGGCCATCGCGTGCGATGACGCTCCAGACGGCCTGCAGGATCTCGTTCTGCTTCTCGGTGGACACCCTTGGCACCCTATCAATACGAATGTATTGTCAGCGACATGCAATACATCCGTATTGGTCGGTTCGTGAAGTGGCTCTGCGTCGTCACCGTCTGTGCTCTGGCGGCGGGACAGCTCGTCGACCTGGTGCGCAGAGACCCGCAGGTGGGTCACTGGCGAACCATGGAGGACCAGGCCCGGTATGGGACGGCGCGTGACGCGGTGATGTCGCGGCTCCCGCGCCCCGACCACGAACGATCCGTCGTCACCAGTTTTGGTCTCGCCCGCGTGGTGACGTGGGTTGGGGAGCAGCCGGGTAGCCCGGTGGTCTTGCTTCCAGGGCACAGCTCAGGAATCCCCATGTGGGCCGACAACCTGCCCAGCTGGATCGGAACACGCACCATCCATGCCCTCGATCCTGTGGGCGACGCCGGGATGTCTGCCCAGACAGTGCCGATGTCCGGCCCGGACGACCAGGCCCAATGGGTCTCGGAGGTGATCGCCGCGCTGGACATTCCACAAGCCCACCTGGTCGGGCACAGCTTCGGAGCGGCGACGGCTGCTGTCGTGGCCACCCGGCATCCCGAACAGGTTGCCTCCTTGGCCCTGCTGGAGCCAGTCCTCGTGATCCAACGACCGCCGGCGTCGGTCCTGCTCTGGTCGGGCGTGCTGGCGCTGCCCACCCCGCAGACTTGGCGAGACCACGCCCTGGCCCGGATCGGCGGCACCAGCGTCGAGGAAGTTCGCAGACGCACACCGATGTCGGAGATGATCGACGCCGCCAGCAGCGGCTATCGGCCCGCCATGCCCACGCCACCGCGGTTGACGGACCACGAATGGCGCCAGCTGGCGATGCCCGTCCGCGTCGACCTGGGCGCGGCGTCCACGCTGTCCGGGCGTGAGCGCGCCGCGGAGCGGATTCGAGCACTGCTGCCCGACGCGACGGTCACGGTCTGGCCGGGCAGGGGGCACTCCCTTCCAATGGAGGAGAAGGATGTGCTCGGCGACGAGTTGCTCGACTTCTGGTCGAAGGCGGCTGGCTGAGCAGCTGGCAATGACGAGGGCTATGTCGCCAGAGGCGCACTCAAGGCGCCGGCTGCGGGAGCGTGACCACGAAGCATTCCTCGATGGGGTCCCATACCAGGTCTCCTGTGGTGTTCTGGGTGCGGTGCAGGCGAGCATTCTCGCGTGCGAGCGCGAGGCCGAGTCCGGTGCCGCCCCGGTGGCGTGAGTGATCGCCTTGGCTGAAGCGGTTGAAGGCACGGTCGGCGAGGTCACGCGGCAGTCCGGGGCCGGCGTCCTTCACCTTGATCGTCACGTGCCCTGTAGTGGACCCAACCGTGATGGTGATGGGTGGCTCGCCGTGGATGCGGGCGTTGGCCAACAGGTTGCGCATCACCACGCTCACCCGTCGGGGATCACAGAGGACTGGTTGGATGGCCTCGCCTGTGACGGTGGTGACGTCGTCGAGGCCTTCGGTGCGGACGACGGCGCGGATGAGCTCACCCAGCGGGACTTCGTCCCACGTCATGACCGCCCGGCCAGCGTCCATGCGGGCGATCTCGAGCAGGTCTTCGACCAGGGCCGACAGTCGTCGCAGCTGCGGAGCGATCATGGTTGCGGCTTCGTCACGGGTGGCGGGATCGTCGAGCGAGTCGGCCGCGGCAACGAGGGTCGCGGCGGGTGTACGGAGCTCGTGGGCCACGTCGGAGACGAACTGCCGTTGGCTGGCTTCCAGGGTGGTGAGCTTGTCGATGGTGTCGGTCAGTGAATCGGTCATCGCATTGAACCGGCGACTCATGGTGGCCAGCTCGTCATTGCCATGAATTGTGAGCCGTCGGGACATGTCCCCGTCGGCGATCGCCGTGGCCACCCGACTCGCTTCCCGCACGGGCTGCAGCGCCCTGTTGGCCAGCGGACGAGACAACAGGGAAGTCATCGTGACCACCACGATTCCGGCTGCCGCGAGAACGGCGCAGACCAGGCCGAACAGTCGATTGGAATCGTTGTAATCGGGTGTGGCGACCACCGAGTAGGTGCGACGAGACGGGCCTTCTCCCAGGCTGAACTGCTGCACGAAGAGTTCCTGGCCCTGACAGGTCGCTGTCGTCAGTGTGCCCAAGGACGTCTCGACGGGAAGGCCGAGGTCCACCAGTGGCACACACGTCTCGGGAGGTGCCTCGTTCACGCTGGTCCAGTTCTCGGCTCCTGTGGCACCGGCGTCATTTATCGGGATCAACCAGAAGCCGGAGACCTTCGCAGGGCTCAGCGACCAGAGCCCCGCACCATCTGGAATGAACTGGGGAGATGACGGCTTGTTCCTCGGATCCTGCTGGGCTGCAATGATGGTGCCCTGCAGGGAAGCCTTGGCTTCCTGCGTGCGTGCCTGGCGCAGCAGGTACCAGCTTGACGGGAGGACGATCAGCGACGTCAACGCGATCGTGGCGACGACGAGCAGGACCATGGAGCGACGCAGCCGGCGTGTGAAACTCACTCCCGCACCAGCCGATAGCCCATCCCGCGCACGGTGAGGAGCATCGTGGGGTGGGAGGGATCATCTTCGATCTTGGCGCGAAGTCGTTGCACGGCGGCATCGACCATGCGGGAGTCGCCGGTGTAGTCATAACCCCAGTCCCGCTCCAGCAGAACGTGGCGTGAGAGTACCGTTCCGGCATGGCGCGCCAGCTCCAGCAGTAGCCGCCATTCCGTGGGAGTCAACGCCAGTGGACGTCCATCGGCCAGAGCTTCGCAGGCGTTCTGGTCGAGCACCAGGCCACCGATGGTGATCAGCTGTGCGTCGGGCTGGCCGGCAGAGCGTCGTAGGACCGCCTTGATCCGGGCATCCAGGACCCGCGGCTCGACTGGCTTGGTGACGTAGTCGTCAGCGCCTGCTTCGAGCCCGGCGACGATGTCGATCGCGTCGCTGCGGGCGGTGAGCATGATGATCGGGATCTGGTGGTGGCGCCGCACCCTGCGGCAGACCTCGAATCCGTCCATGTCGGGCAGCATCACGTCGAGGAGCAGGGCCTCGTGGGCGGTTGAGCTCTCCACTGCAGCCAGGGCCCCGGGTCCATCTGGCGCCGCGTGCACCTGGTGTCCGAGCCGTTCCAGGGCCAGGGTGAGGGCTCGTGCGAGCTCCTGGTCGTCTTCGGCAAGGATGAGTGAAGCCATGGATTCCTCCTCGTGTTGACGACCCTCACCAGGCATTCTCCCGCGCGATTGTCACCATTCGGCAACAGCCCGGCACGGATCCTGCACCAACCGGTGCCAAGGCGGAGCACCGCGGTTGCGGATTGGTGACCGCCTCGTGAAGTGGGAACACGATCGTCGGGGACATGAGCATTCTGCTGGCCCGTGTGGCGACCCATCCACGGCCGGAATCCATGGCCCGAAGCATTCGACCCGATGTGGACATCTCCGCCCTGGGAGCGCCGTCGCTGGCCTGGGTCGTCCTCGTGGCCGGCAGCATCCTGTACTCGGGGATCGGCCTGGGGATCCACCATTTCTACGGCAGCGGCACGGACCTGACCATCTTCAGCCAGGCACTCGGCACCATGGCGGACGGGCGGGCACCCCTGGTGCCGGTCAAGGGCCCCACCGCCAACTTGTTCGGAGACCACTGGCATCCCTTGGTGGTCATCCTCGTGCCCCTCTTCTGGATCTGGGACGACCCGGCCGTACTCCTGGTTGCCCAGGCGGTCTGCGTCGCCGCTGCCGCAGCGATCCTCACGGCAACGGCGCGTCGTCGAGCTGCCAGTGCACAGATCCTCGGGCCTGCGCTCCTGGTCAGTCCTGGTGTGGCTGCGGCCATGGCCTTCGACTTCCACGAGGTGGCCCTTGGCGCTCCCATCCTGGCTCTCGGCTGTGCAGCATTCATCGAGGGACGATGGTCCGCTGTGATGGTCTGGTCCTTCTGGCTCCTCCCCGTCAAGGAGGACGCCGGACTCATGGTCCTCGGACTGGCCGGTGCACTGTGGTGGCGAGGGCAGCGGTGGCGCGCCGTCGTGCTGACTGTCACCAGCGTCGTCTGGATGGCCTTGGCCGTCTCGGTCTTCATTCCTGCAGTCAACGGCGGCGGCCAGTACACCTACACGCGGTCGGCCGGCGGAGGACTTCCGCAGCTGCTCGCAACCCTCGGCCAGTCACTTCTGTGGCCCGGCCTGGCCACCCTCACCGCACTCGTGCTGGTCGGCGTCACGGGTGGCGCTGCCCTGCGCAGCCCGTTGGTCCTCGTCGCGTTCCTGCCGTGGCTCGCCCGTGCGGCGGTCCCGAACTGGCGCTACTGGGCGCTCAACTACCACTACTCGCTGCTGCCCGCAGTGGCCCTGTTCTTCGCCGCCCTTGACTCCGGCCTTGTCCAGACGCGGGCGCGACGGCACCGGTTCGTGGCAGCGATGATGGTTGTCTCGATCATCGTCTTGGTTCCTGCTACTGCGAACCGCATCGTCGTCCATGACTCGGCCGCCGCAGCGCAGGCCGTGACTCACGTGCCCGATCGGGCCCACGTCGCCACCATGCCGAACCTGTCCCCGCACCTTGCCAGACGGGCCACCGTCACCGTGCTCGTCGAAGGAACCGACCCCACGGCAGCAGGCCAACCCACAGCCACGGCCGACTGGATCCTGGTCGACAGGAACATTCCCTGGGCCCAGCAGCAGCGCAGGAACCACCTGCAGGACTGGGATGAGACGTGGTGCAACCACCGGTACTGCCTGCTTCGACGGTAAGGCTCATGGAAGGCCGGCGACGAGAGGTGTTTGAACGCCGCGAACCGCCCCATGGCTCGGAATCCCGAGAAGAGGTTGTCCGTGTCCATGACGACGGGTCGCCCGGCGTTGACGCCACGGTCCACGGTGGTGGCACGGCTGTCACACCAAGCAAAGGCGAAGCCCAACCCACAGTTCGCCGTGGAGTCTCCGGTCTGCCTGGCAGTGGGTGACGACCCGCTCGCTCACGGCATGGCTGGCCAGCAGTCCGCGCTCGTTGACGGTCACGGTGTGGGGAGGGGCAGTGAGCTCGTCCGGGTAGGAGAAACAGTGCCAGGAGTGTTCGAGCAGGTAGTCCTGACCGCCGACCGGTTCGTGGCCGAGAATCCCCGACGTGCTGGGGCTTGGGATCTGTTCCCGCAGCAGGTCGAGCCTCCACCCATTGGCGTGTGGCGCCTCGTGAAGGAGCCGCGCAGCATCCCGCGCGTCCACCGCCAGCTCCACGACGACGGTCCCGGGAACAGGTGAGGCGGCGCAGGCCTGCCGAGCGGCGTTCAGGTCGAGGTACCACTGGTCCCACTCTTCGGAGCCGGGCTGCACGCCGTTGAGGTCTGCCGCGACGCTCCACAGTCCCTGGGTCGCACTCGGGGCCAGATCGTCGGCCGGCGTGGGCGCCACCAGGCACCACCCCAGACGCAGGTGCTCTGCTTTCATGGCGCGAATGTAGCGGTGCCGAGTCGCTGCAGGGTCCGACGCGCAGGTGCGTCCCGGGGCGGATCTGACGGCGTCGGGGTAACCTCGTGCGACGTGGATCGCTACAGCAAGGACGTCCTGAGTGCGGGCTGGCAGAAGGCCGGCCAGAAGCAGACCGTCGACATGCCCATGGAACTCGGGTTGATCGTCGAGGAACCGTCGACCGGTTTCACCGGCGAGATCGTCAAGTGGGAGAACGGCGTCGTCGTGCTGGAGAACTACAAGCTGAAGCGGCGCTCCTTCCCGGTGGGGCCCGGCTTCCTGGTGGAGGGCCAGCCGGTGCGGCTGTGCGTGCCGCCGCGCACCGGACGGGCCGAGCAGAAGTACACCGCGTCGGGTTCGCGGGCCGCGGCCAGCACGCCGGCGAAGGTGGCGCTGCCCAGCCGCATCTACGTGGAGGGCCGCCACGACGCCGAGCTGGTGGAGAAGGTCTGGGGCGACGACCTGCGCCACGTCGGCGTGGTGGTCGAGTACCTGGGCGGCATCGACGACCTGGTGGGCATCGTGGCCGACTTCCGGCCCGAGAAGGGACGGCGCCTGGCGGTGCTGGTGGACCACCTCGTGACCGGCTCGAAGGAGACCCGCATCGCCCGCGAGGTGGCCAAGGGTGGTTACGGCGAGTTCGTGATGATCGGTGGGCACCGTTTCATCGACGTCTGGCAAGCGGTCAAGCCCGAGCGCATCGGGATCAAGAAGTGGCCCGAGGTGCCGATGGACGTCGACTGGAAGAAGGGGACCCTGGCCGCGCTCGGCCTGCCCCACAAGGACCAGAAGGACGTCGCGCAGGCCTGGCAGGCCATCCTGGCACGGGTGACGAGCTTCCGGGATCTGGACCCCGCCTTCAACACCGAGGTGGAGAAGCTGATCGACTTCGTCACGCAGGACCACCTGGAGGATTTCTGAGCCCTCCGAACTGGTGCTTTGCGTCAGTCTGACTAGGCTGGAGGCATGCCGAGCACCCAGGACGTCCTCGACCTCATGCAGCAGGTTGCTGCCGAGGTCATCACCCCGCGATTTCGTGCCCTGAGCACGGGCGAGGTGGAGCAGAAGACCCCGGGTGACTACGTGACCGTCGCCGACCGTGAGGCCGAGGCGCTCATCACTCGGGAGCTCACCAGGATGTTCCCCGACGCGGTGGTCGTCGGGGAGGAGGCGTGCTTCACCAAGCCCAGCCTCGAGTTCAGTCTGCCGGGGACCCGCCACGCCTTCACCGTCGATCCGGTGGACGGCACCCGCAACTTCGTCAAGGGCAGCCCGGACCACGCGGTGATGATCGCCGAGCTGGTGGACGGGATCACCACCAGGTCCTGGATCTGGCAGCCCGAACGCGGCGACGCCTACGTTGCCGAGCGCGGTGCCGGGGTGGAGCTCAACGGCCATGTCCTGGTGCGCGACGAGCAGCCTCGACTGCCGCTGGGAGCCACCAGCAAGGACAGTCGTCACGGCTTCGTGGGCGGGGGAGAACTGGCGCCGGTGGTGGAGAGCGCGTGGAGTTGCGGGATCGACTACCCCTACCTGCTCGAGGGCAAGGTGGACTACCTCGTCTACAAGAACGTGCACCCGTGGGACCACCTGCCGGGCGCGCTGATGGTGACCGAGCTGGGTGGTGCGGTGCGCAACTTCCGCGGCGAGGACTACACCGCGGCCTGGACCGGTCCCGGAGTCATCGCCGCGGCCACCCCCGAGATCGCCGAGACCGTGCAGCGACTGTGGCGCGAGCCCTGATCCCTCGCAGGTTCCGAGCCCTTCAGAGCAGGGGCAGCAGGCGACTCTTGGTGACGCCCTTGGCGGCCAGTGCCCGGTAGAGCCAGGGCAGCGCATTGGCCACGCTCTGCGGGGCGAAGGGCCATTCGACCTCCCGCGGACCGTTGAGATCGGCGACCACGTCCTCGATGGTGAGCCCCTTCTTGACGCAGTCCTCCGCGGTTGCCCAGAGCATGGAGATGTCGGCGCGCTGCTTGGTGACCTCCTCCAGGGTGGCCACCGGGCCGTGGCCGGGGATGAACAGCGTGTCGCTCTTGGCATTGCTCATCACCCCGTCGATGGCCTTGGGCCAGGTCTCGACGTGTGAGTCGGGGCCGACCATGGGATCGGATGAGGTCTCGAGCATGTCGCCGGTGAAGACCACCCGGGCGTCGGGCACCTGCACGAACAGGTCGGAATCGCTGTGGCCATTGCCCAGATGGACGATCTCGACGGTGCGCCCACCCAGGTCGACGGCCTTGATCAGCCCCATCGGGTCGGTGGGGCCGACCAGTTCGGAGGGGTCGAAGCCAAGGTCGCGGCGGATCACCTCGGGATCCACGTCGGGATCATTGGTGCCGTCCAGGTGGCGCAGCAGGTTCTCGTGCCCGATGCTCTCGACGCCGGAAATGCCGGCCAACCCGTAGAAGTGGTCGAAGTGCGCATGGGTGACCACCACGTGCGTGACGGGCCTGCCCGCCACCTCCGCCGCACTGGCCGCCAGCTCCCGACCCTGGCTGGGGGAGGAGCCGGTGTCCACCAGCATCACACCGCTGTGGCCGATGATCAGCCCGGCATTGACCGAGGCCGGCTGCAACTGCACCACGTGGATGCCGTCACGGACGAGCTGCCAGTCACCGATCGAGAATTCGCGCATGGTCACGAGCCTAGCCGTCTGCTCGCGGAACGGGACACGCGCTTTGGCACTCCCTTGCCCTGAGTGCCAATATGGAGAGGCCGTGACATGGATGGCGCTGGGAGGGGAGGGATCATGCTGGACGAACGCAAGATGGACGTGCTCAAGGCGATCGTCACCGACTACGTCAGCAGCAAGGAGCCCGTCGGCTCGAAGGCCCTGGTGGAGCGTCACCAGCTCAAGGTCTCCCCGGCGACCGTTCGCAATGACATGGCCGTGCTGGAGGAGGAGGGCTACATCACCCAGCCGTACACCAGCGCGGGACGTATTCCGACCGACAAGGGCTACCGCCTGTTCGTCGACCGGTTGGCCACCGTCAAGCCGCTGTCGGCGGCAGAGAAGCGTGCGATCCAGACCTTCATGGCAGGCGCGCTCGACCTGGACGACATCGTCACCCGCACGGTGAGGTTGCTCGCGCAGGTGACCCAGCAGGTGGCCATCGTGCAGTACCCGATCAGTTCCACCGCCCAGGTGCGCCACATCGAGCTGGTGAGCCTGACCAGCGACCGGGTGCTGGTGATCCTGATCAACTCCACCGGTCGGGTGGACCAGCGTTCCGTGGAACTGCCGATGCACACCGAGGACGCGCTGGCAGACCTGCGACAGCGGCTCAACGCCGCCGTGGTGGGTCTCACCCCGGCACAGGGGGCCGAGAAGCTCTCCGCCCTGGCGCAGGAGGTGCCCGGCGGCCTCGCTCGCACCAGTGCCAACACGGTGATCGCCACGGTGCTGGAGATGCTGGCCGACGATCCCTCCACCAGGGTGGCGGTGGCCGGGGTGCCCAACCTGAGCCGCTTCGGCGACCAGTTCGACACCGCGGTGAAGCCGGTGCTCGAGGCCCTGGAGGAGCAGGTGGTCTTGCTGCACCTGTTGGGTGAGGCCGCCACCAGCCCCGATGTCACGGTGCGCATCGGGCAGGAGAACCCCTACGAACGCCTCCAGTCGACCTCGCTGGTGGCGAGCACCTACGGTTCCCGCGACGACTCCTGGGCCACCCTCGGGATCGTCGGACCCACTCGAATGGACTACCCCGCGACGATGGCCTCGGTTCGTGCCGTGGCCCGCTATGTTGGCCGCTTCCTGGCAGAAGGATGACTTTCACTCCATGAGTTCTGACTACTACGAGATCCTCGGCGTCGAACGCGACGCGACCCCCGAGCAGATCAAGAAGGCCTATCGCCGGATGGCCATGAAGATGCACCCCGACGTCTCCACGGAGCCGGACGCTGCTGACAAGTTCAAGCAGGTGCAGGAGGCCTATGAGGTGCTCTCCGACCCGCAGAAGAAGGCGATCTTCGACCGCGGGGGCGACCCGATGGGCGGTGGCTTCGGCGGCATGGGCGGAGCCGGCGGCTTCGGCGGTTTCCCGGGCGGTGGCTTCGGCGGCGGTGGCTTCGACTTCACCAATCTGGTGGATGCGATGTTCGGCCAGCAGGCCCACCGCGGCCCGCGCTCGCGGGTGCGCCGCGGCCAGGATGCCTTGGTGCGCCAGAGCCTCACCCTGGCCGAGGCGGCCTTCGGTGTCACCAAGCCGCTGAGCGTGGAGACCGCCGTGGTCTGCCCCAAGTGCAGCGGCAACGGTTGTTCGGAGGGCTCGGAGCCGGTCACCTGCACCACCTGCAGCGGAAATGGTGAGATCACCCAGATCCAGCGCTCCTTCCTGGGCGACATCCGCACCTCGCAGCCGTGCCCCAACTGCCGCGGTTACGGCACCGTCATCCCGCATCCGTGCGGCGAGTGCTCCGGCGAGGGGCGGGTGCGTTCCAGCCGCACCCTGAACGTGAAGATCCCCGCCGGTGTCAGCACCGGCAACCGCATCCACCTCGAGGGACAGGGCGAGGTCGGGCCGGGCGGCGGCCCCGCCGGCGACCTGTACGTGGAGCTCGTCGTGGCCACTCACGAGGTCTTCAAGCGCGATGGCGACAACTTGGAGATGGTGCTGCGCATCCCGATGACCGCAGCAGCGCTGGGCACCGAGCTGACCGTCGAGACGCTGGAGGCCGAGCGGGAGGATTCCGAGGCGGCCGACCGCACCCTCGACGTCGAGATTCCGGCGGGGACGCAGAGCGGTACTCGCGTCGCCATGCCGGGACGCGGCATCCCGCGGCTGCGCGGCAATGGTCGAGGCGAGCTGGGCATCACCTTCGTGGTGCAGACCCCCACCAAGCTCGACTCGCACCAGCGTGACCTGCTCGCCCAGCTGGCCGAGGCCCGGGGCGAGACCGCGGTGACCGCACAGGTGCACAAGGGCAAGCAGGGCGTCTTCGATCGCCTCAAGGAAGCCTTCGGCGGCTGATGAGCGACGCACTGTTCCTGGCGACGCTTGAGGGAGTCGGCGTCGGGGCCCGGGTGGCGGTCACCGGTGACGAGGGCCGCCACGCCGCCGTCGTGAAGCGCATCCAGCTGGGCGAATCGGTGCTGTTGGCCGATGGGCACGGCAGCGCGGTGCGGGGCCCGGTGGTGGAGGTCTCCAAGCAGGGAATCGTCGTAGAGGTGGCCGAAGTGCTGGAGCAGCCCACTTCGTC
Source organism: Luteococcus struthionis (assembly GCF_048595755.1). GTDB lineage: Bacteria > Actinomycetota > Actinomycetes > Propionibacteriales > Propionibacteriaceae > Luteococcus. The sequence continues at coordinate 2,815,344 of NZ_CP184360.1, read as the reverse complement.
CTTCCGCTGGGTGGGTGTGCAAGCGCTGGCCAAGGGTGACCGTTCGGACCTGGCCGTCGAGACCATGACCGAGCTGGGCATCGACGAGGTGCTGGCCTGGCAGGCCAGCCGCTCGATCGTGCGTTGGAGCGCCGAGAAGAGCACCAAGGGTCTGGCGAAGTGGGCGGCCACCGCACGCGAGGCCACCAAGCAGTCGCGTCGCTTCCGGGTGCCGCAGGTGGGTTTCGTCACCACCAAGCAGCTGGTGGAGCGCATCGCGCAGGCCGACCTGGCGCTGGTGCTGCACGAGTCCGCCACCCAGTGGATCGGTGACGTGGAGCTCCCCTCGACGAGCTCGGGGAACGCGGGGGAGTCCCCGGCCCCCGAGCCTGTCGCATCGTCGGTCCCCGAGCCTGTCGAGGGGTCCTCCACGCGCTCGACTGACGGCTGCCCCGAGGTCTTGTTCATCGTCGGCCCCGAGGGTGGCGTGAGTCCCGAGGAGCTGGCCCTCTTCGAGCAGGCCGGTGCGCAGCCCGTGCTGGTCAGCGACGGGGTGCTGCGGACCTCGACGGCCGGGGTGGTTGCCTTGGCCCAGTTGCAGTTGATGGCCTCGACAGGCTCGGCCAGCGACTCTGCCGGCGGGAGCCGCAATGAGTGACTTCGGCTTCACCCCGCGCACCACGTTGGCCGATGGCATCGGGAGAACCGGCATCATCACCACCCCGCACGGGCAGATCCAGACCCCCGCCTTCATCGTGGTGGGGACCAAGGCGACGGTGAAGGCCGTGCTGCCGGAATCGATCCGAGAGCTCGGTGCCCAGGCGGTGCTGGCCAATGCCTACCACCTCTACCTGCAACCCGGCAGCGACCTGGTGGACGACGCTGGGGGACTGGGTCGGTTCATGAACTGGAGCGGCCCGACCTTCACCGATTCCGGCGGCTTCCAGGTGATGAGCCTGGGGGCGGGCTTCAAGAAGGTCGTCGAGATGGATGCCGTCAAGGCCGCAGCCGACGACGCCGTGGCCCCCGGCAAGGAGCGGCTGGCGCACGTCGACGACGACGGGGTCACCTTCAAGAGCCACCTCAACGGAGACCTGCACCGCTTCACCCCAGAGGTCAGCATGCAGGTGCAGCACCAACTGGGCGCCGACATCATGTTCGCCTTCGACGAGCTGACCACCCTGCACAACAGTCGGGGCTACCAGGAGGAGTCGCTGGAGCGCACCCGACGTTGGGCCGAGCGTTGCCTGGCCGAGCATCGCAGGCTCACCGACGAACGCGTCACCAAGCCCTACCAGGCCCTCTTCGGCGTGATCCAGGGCGCGCAGTACGAAGACCTGCGGCGCAAGGCCTGCCGTGACCTGGGATCGATGGAGGTCGACGGGCAGAGCTTCGACGGCTTCGGCTATGGCGGGGCCCTGGAGAAGGAGAACCTGGGGACGATCTGCCGCTGGATGAGCGAGGAACTGCCCTTCGACAAGCCTCGACACCTGCTGGGGATCAGCGAACCGGACGACTTCTTCGCGGCCGTGGCCGCCGGCGCCGACACCTTCGACTGCGTCAACCCGTCGCGGGTGGCACGCAACTCGGCCATCTACACCGCCGACGGTCGCTACAACCTGAGCACGGCCGCCAATCGTCGCGCCTTCGAGCCCTTGGAAGAGGGCTGCGACTGCTACACCTGCACCCACTACACGCGGGCCTACCTCCACCACCTGTTCAAGGCCAAGGAGATGCTGGCCTCCACCCTGGCCACGATCCACAACGAGCGATTCACCGTGCGGCTGGTGGACCTGATCCGTGACTCCATGGATGCGGGTGACTTCGAGGCCTGTCGCGAGGATTTCCTCGGGCGTTTCTATGCCCGGCGCACGCGCCCCGCCGGGAATGTTGCGGCCCCGGGTGGCGTTGAGACGAACAACTGACAGTCGGATGGAGAAGTGATGAAGGATCCTCGGGAACTCTACGAACTCTCCGGCGCACCCGTCTACGGTGCCCCGGCGGTGATGGCGCTGTCGGGCTTCATGGATGCCGGCCAGGCCGCCCAGCTCGGCGCCCAGCACCTGGTGGACACGCGCCCGAGCCGGATCATCGCCCGCTTCGACGTCGACCAGCTGGTGGACCACCGCTCGCGTCGCCCGCTGATCACCTTCGACCGTGACCACTACACCGACTACCAGCCGATGGAGCTGGTGGTGCGGGTGGTGACCGACGACGCCGGCAAGGACTTTCTGTTGTTCACCGGACCCGAGCCCGACTACCAGTGGGAGCGCTTCTGCGCCGCGGTGGCCATCCTGCTGGGTGAGTTGGGCTGCACGCTGGCCGTGCAGCTGCACGGCATCCCGTGGGGTGCGCCCCACACCCGCCCGGTGGGGGTGACGGCCCACTCGGTGGATCCGACGCTGATCGCGGACTACCCCTCACTGCACGACCGCATCCAGCTGCCCAGCTCGGTGGAGGCGCTGTTGGAGGTTCGCCTGCCCGAGGCGCACATTCGCACCGCTGGCTTCTCGGTGCACGTGCCGCACTACCTGGCCGGGGGAGAGTTCCCCGCGGGATCGGTGCGACTGCTCGACTGCGCCAGCGACATCGCCGAACTGTCGTTGGCGATCCCCGACCTTCGCAGCCGCGCCGACGAGTACCTGCGCGAGATCGACCAGCTGGTGGCGCAGAATCCGGACAATGCCGAGGCGATCACCCAGATGGAGGCCGCCTACGACCAGGCGGTCAAGGGACGCGAGATCAGCGGACCGGAGCCGAAGCAGTCCGTCGACGAGTCGGAGCTGCCCACCGGTGACGACCTGGCCGCCGAGTTCGAGCAGTTCCTCAAAGACAGCGACAAGGGCGACGGCAAGGGCAAGGAGGGTGGCTTCGGGTTGGGGCACTGACCCCGCCCGGGGCCCGGGCCCGGCTCAGTGCTCCAGCGGCAGCACGTAGACCATGAGGAAGAGCATCATGGCGACGCTGAAGATGCCGCCCACGATCAGGATCGCGGCCCACAGCTTGCTCTGCCGCCAGGGGAAGCGCTCACCCATCAGCAGGGCCGCGCCACCGATGAGGCCCACCACCACCGGTGAGGCCAACAGGTACAACGGCAGCAGGTCATGCTTGATCAGGTGGAAGAAGGCCGTCACGCCCATCAGCAGGATGCTGGCCAGCAGGGCGATGACCCAGCCCAATGGATAGTTGCGCCGTGCAGCGGCGCTGACCGTCGAGGTGTTTGACATGGCATCTCCCGTGGGTATTCGGTGGTTCCGAGACTAGCGAGCCGTCGCGGAGCAGATGCACCCGGGGTGGTGCCCTGTGGGGTCATGGTGGTGCCCCGTGGGGTCATGGGGGGTGTCCTGTGGGGTCGTAGGGGGCCAGATCAGGGGACTTGGCCCTGCCACGGGCGTCGGTCTAGTTTGCCGACCATGACCATCACACATTCTCCGAGCCGCAGGGGGCTGCTCGGAGCACTGGCGACGGCCCCTGTCCTGGCAGGCCTGCCCTCGCGCGCCCGTGCCGACGAGGTCCTCGTCGAGCACCTTGTCATCGGCGCCGGTTATGGCGGTGCCGTGCTGGCCGAGCGGCTGACGGCCGCCGGCAAGAACGTCGTCATGCTCGAGATGGGCCACGACTGGGCCCGCCTCGGTGAACCCTTCACCAAGATCACCGCACCCGACTGGCGCTCCATGTGGTTCCGGGACCGCACCGCGCTGCCGCTGAAGAGCTTCCTGGGCATCAGCGTCGACAAGCGCATCGATCGTGGGCCGGGGGTGCTGGACCGGATGGACTTCGGTGGCATGAGCGTCTATTGCGGCCGCGGCGTCGGCGGTGGCTCACTGGTCAATGGCGCCATCGCCGTCTCTCCCCGGCGTGGCGACGTCGAGGAGCGCCTGGGCTTCCTGGACGTGGACCGCTTCTTCGACGTCCACCTGCCGCGCGCCCGAGCCGGCCTGGGCGTCAAGAACCACGACGAGGCCTTCATCGACTCGTCGCCCTGGTACCAGTTCTCCCGGGTCGCGAAGGCCACCGCCGAGCGCGCCGCCTACCAAACCATGCTGGTGCCCACCACCTATGACCCGCAGTACCTGAAGGACGAAGCCGCCGGCAAGGTGCCGGGATCGGCGACCGCCGGGGAGCTGATCTTTGGCAACAACCACGGCAAGTTGAGCCTGGACAAGACCTACCTCGCCCGCGCACGGGCCACCGGACGGCTGCTGCTGCGCAGCATGACCAAGGCCACCACGCTCACCCGTCGGGCAGCGGGCGGGTGGCTGGTCACGCTGGAACAGGTCAACGCCGACGGCTCCCACACGGAGCAGACACCGATCGCCGCCCGCCGCGTCTACCTGGCCGCCGGCAGCGTGGGCACCCCGGAACTGCTGCTGCGCTCCCGGGCGCAGGGTTTGTTGCCGCAGTTGCCCGAGGCCGTGGGCAAGGGCTGGGGCCCCAACGGCAATGTGATGGTCAGCCGGTCCACCAGGGCCTGGGAGCCGGTCGGTGCCAAGCAGCCCACCATCGCGGTACACGGCATCGACGCGTGGACCGGGGAGGACAAGCTGAGCCGTGTCTTCGCGGAGGTGGCGCCGCTGCCGGCGGGCGTCGAGACCTGGCTGAACCTCTACCTGGCCGTCACCGACAACCCGAACCGGGGTCAGTTCGGTTGGGATGCGGCGAACAACAGGCTCACGCTGGACTACGGGCCGTCGCACGCGGCGCCGTCCGTCGCGGCCGTGAAGCACGTCTTCGACGACATGAACTCGGTGGCCGGCACCCGCTACCGCACAGACCTGTTCGCAAACGGCACGGGCTTCGCCAGCAACTTCACCTACCACCCGCTGGGCGGTGCGGTGATCGGTCAGGCAACGGACCTGACAGGCCAGTTGCTGGGACACGACGGCGTTTACATCGCCGACGGCTCGCTGGTGCCGGGGGCCCTGGGCGTCAACCCCTTCGTCACCATCACCGCGCTGGCAGAGATGGTGGCCGAGCACGCCGTGCTGCACGCCGACGCGTGACAGGCGGCACACTGGCAGGGTGAAGATCCTTGCCGACGTGGACACGGGCATCGACGATGCCTGCGCCCTGCTCCAGCTGTGTGGTTGCCCCGACGTCGAACTGGTCGGGGCAACCACCACGAGCGGCAACACCACCGCACAGCAGGCCGCCCTGAACACGCTGGCCGTCTTGGAGATCGCCGGTCGCGGGGAGGTGGAGGTGGCGGTGGGGACGCCCCAACCCTTGCGGCGCCCGCTGGCCACCACGCCCGAGACGCACGGCCCCGGTGGCCTCGGCCATGCCGCGCTGCCCAACCTGACGACGCGGTTGAGCCCACGCCCGTGGCTGGAGCTGTGGCGCGACGCGGTGCGCCACCCGGGAGAGGTCACCTTGCTGGTCACCGGCCCGTTGACCAACCTGGCCGTCGCCCTGCAGGAACTGCCCGACCTGCCAGAACGGCTCGCCGGGGTCGTCATCATGGGCGGGGCCTTCTGGCACCTGGGCAACACCACTCCCACCGCGGAGTGGAACACGTGGTGCGATCCGGATGCCGCCAAGCAGGTCTTCGCGCACTTCGAGGGGCTGGAGGAGTCGCGTCTGCCGATCCTGTGCGCCACCGAGATGACCGAGCGCATCGAGTACACGCCCGCCCTGCTGGACGACCTGCTCCGCCAGGCCGGGGCGCCCCCGGTGGGCTACACCGCGTCGCGAGCACGGGCAGCGCACCCCCAGGCCGACACGGGCCATGCGGTGCTCGACCTGCTGGCCGATGCGCTGCGCTTCTACTTCGAGTTCCACCACGACTACGACCAGGGCTATGTGGCCCACCTGCACGACCTGTTCGCCGCGCAGGTGGCCTCGGGACAGGCCCGCGTCGAGCTGCAGAGCACCGTGGTCGACGTCGAGGCCGCCTCGGACCTGATGCGCGGCACCACGGTGCGCGACGACCGTGGCATCTGGCAGCGGCGTCCCAATGTGCGGGTGGTCACCGACAACCACCCGCAGGAGGTCTTCGCGAGCTTTGCGCACTCGATCGAGCGGTTGGTTCACAGGCCGTAGGTGGGTTCCACTCGCTTGAGCCAGGCGATGATGCGCAGGGTGATGGGCACCACACAGATCTCGACCAGGCACTTGTAGAGGTAACCGGTGACGGTGTAATTGCCCAGTTCGGCCATCGTGATGGTGCCGGCGAAGGCGATGGTGCAGAACAGGACGGTGTCCACCAGCTCGCCGACCAGCGTGGAACCGATCAGCCGGGCAGCCACGTTGTTCTCACCGGCCCGTGCCTTGAGGCGGACCACCACGAAGGAGTTGAGCAGGTTTCCGGCCAGGTAGCCGGCCAGCCCGGCCACCGCGATCCGCGTCGCCGGTGCGAGCACGGAATTCCAGGCCTCGAAACCGGGCACGGGTGTGGTCAGGGCGACGATGCGGTAGGTGACGGCCGCGAGCAGGGTGAGGGCGAAGCCGGTCCAGATGGCGCGGCGGGCGCGCTTCCAGCCGTAGACCTCGGTCATGATGTCGCCGACCACATAGCTGAGGGGGAAGAGGAAGGCGCCGCCGTCGAAGATCAGGGGGCCGCCACCGTGGAACCAGTCACTGAGGACGGGGACCACGGGGCCCTGGAAGAGTTTGGTGGCGGTCACGCCGGAGATGATGAGCAGGCCGACGAAGACGGCCATCACGATGTCGTAGTAGCTGCGGGGTACCTCGGCGTAGTGCGCCGAGCGTCCAGACAGGGGGTTGTCGTCTGTGGTCACGGGGTCCCATCCAACCAGCCGCTGAGCCATCTGTCTGCAACACGCACCGGGTCTACGGGCATCGTACCCCGGCCGACAAGCCTTGGCAGGTGAACCAGATCACCTCCTGATCTTGGGCAAAAGTGCTGGTCAAATGCGCTTTGCAGTGGCAGTATCGGGTCATGGAAGACGTTGTTGAGATCCCGGATGAGTCGGAGCAGCTCGATCAGCTCCAAAGCGACGACACCCTGGTGAACCGGGGCGTCGACGACGTTCTCGACGAGGGCTACACCACCCCCGAGAACTGGTCTCCCGCGCAGGGCTTCGGCAACACCGCGCGCGAACAGCGCGAGGGCGAGACGCTCGAGCAGCGGATGAAGCAGGAAGTGCCCGACATCGACCCGACCAAGCCGCTGGAGAAGTGGAATCCGACCGGCGAGGCGCGTGAGGTGGGTTCACGACGCGCGGGGCGCTTGGTGGACGCCAACCAGGGCTATCCGGGGCTCGACACCGAGGCCGAGTCCGTCGGCGGCGAAGTGGGCATCGACGGTGGTGCGGCCCCGGCCGAGGAGGCTGCGGTGCACGTCATCGATCCCACCGAGGAGATCGACGACGAGGCCTGAGGCTGGCAGGATCGGCCCATGACGCAGATCTTCCGCAAGAGCAGCGATGTCGTCGACGGCGCCACCATCACTCCCGAGCGTGGCCTCTACCCGCCGATCGAACCCTTCGACTCGGGCATGCTCGACGTGGGCGATGGCCAGCAGATGTACTTCGAGCAGTGCGGCAATCCGGAGGGGAAGCCGGCGGTCTTCCTGCACGGTGGGCCGGGCGGGGGAGGCGGCACCGCCCGTCGGCGCTTCTTCGACCCGCAGCGCTACCGCATCATCGTGCTCGACCAGCGCAACTGCGGCCGGTCGACGCCCAGTGCCGCGCAGGGCGCAGACCTGTCGACGAACACCACCTGGCACCTGGTGGCCGATCTGGAGCGGTTGCGTGAGCACCTGGGGATCGAGCGCTGGCTGGTCTTCGGCGGCTCCTGGGGGAGCACGCTGGCGCTCGCCTACGCCCAGAGCCATCCAGACAGGGTGAGCGAACTGGTGCTGCGCGGCATCTTCACGCTGCGTCGCAGCGAGCTGGACTGGTACTACAACGGTGGTGCGGGCAACATCGCACCCCAGTGGTGGGAGGCCTTCGAGGCGCCGCTGGTGGAGGCCGGGCACGACTTGTCCCAGTGCAACATGGCCGGTTACCACCGGCTCCTCTTCGGCGCCGACGAGGCGCTCGCCCTGCGCGCGGCGCAGGCCTGGACCCGGTGGGAGGCGGCGACCAGCTACCTGTTGTGGAATGAGGAGGCCCTGCACGAGAGCCCGGAGCACGAGCTCACCTTCGCCCGGATCGAGAACCATTACTTCGTCCACGGGGGTTTCTTGCGGGAGGGTCAGCTGATCGACGAGGTGGACCGCATCCGTCACATTCCCTGTGTGATCGTGCAGGGGCGCTATGACCTGCCGTGCCCGGCGCGCACCGCCCAGGACCTGGCCGCTGCCTGGCCCGAGGCGGAGCTGAAGGTGGTGCTGGCGGGACACTCGGCCTTCGAGCCGAACATCACCAGCGAACTGGTCAAGGCAACCGACCACTTCGCGGGGTGAGGCGGTTCCACCGCGTCACGCGAGCATGAGGAAGTCTTCATCCCAGCCTCACGATCGGCTCACCGTGGCTTCCTAGCCTCGAGGCATCACGCGCCACAGTGACACCTCACGGAGCAGGAGAAGACCATGACCGCCACCTTCCAGTCCGCCACCAGCACTCGTCAGCCTGCCCGCCCCGACACCGCGAAGGGCAGGATGCCCGGCCTGCTTCCCCAGGACGAGACGGCAGCCATGAGACAGGAGACGGTCGACCTGCCCCGGCACCGTCTGGAGGCCGCCAAGATGGCCTACGCCACACGCTTCTTCTGGCAGCAGGTGATGGACGGCGCCGACGGTCACGAGCTGCTGCGCGGGCCCGAGATCGCACCGCGTGCCGGCGACCTGGTCCTGGCGCGGGTGGTCGAGATCGGCAAGCACACCCGCCTGGAGAGCCCGCACAGCCGTCGCCAGCTGCTCTTCCCCGGTGACGAGATCCTGGTGGCCTATGGCGACCGGTATGCCCCCGACCAGTTCGAGGCCGAGGTGCCCGAGAACCTGCAGGCCACCAATCTGGTGGCGGCCGGTGGCATGGCCGGTCGGGTGACCGCCCAGCACGCCAGCGTCGACTTCGCCACCGTCGTCGAACCGCTCGGCCTGGTGGCCCGCGATGGTCGTCCGCTGAACCTGACCGACGTCGCCCCGCACCGGCCCCGCCCCACGATCGAGCGCAAGCCCGGCGAGCGTCCCCGACTGGTGACGGTGCTGGGCACCTCGATGAACTCGGGCAAGTCGACCACGCTGGCCTGCCTGATCAATGGCCTCACCAGCGGCGGGTTGAGCGTCGCCGCCGGCAAGGCGACCGGAACCGGCGCCGGCGGTGACCCGCGCATGTTCGTCGACGCCGGTGCCCGCACGGTGCTGGACTTCACCAACTTCGGCTACGGCTCCACCTACCGTGTGGGCTACGACGAACTGAAGCAGCTGGTGCTCTCGGTGATGGCCGCGCTGGCCAATGCCGACACCGACGTGGTGGTGCTGGAGATCGCCGACGGCATCTACCAGGGCGAGACCGCCCGGCTCATCGCCGACCCCGAGGTGCAGGCCTGGATCGACAGCCTGGTCTTCGCCGCCGGTGATGCCCTCGGCGCCACCAAGGGCGTCGACCTGCTGCAGGACATGGGGCTGAAGGTGTCCGCGGTCAGCGGTGTGGTGACGGCTTCGCCGCTGGCCACGCGTGAAGCCGACGCGGTGCTGCCGGTGAGCCTGGTGCCCACCTATGACCTGACCGACTTCGACGTCGCGCACGCCGTCATCGCGCGCGACGCCAGGAACCAGTGAGCGAGGACGAACGTCTGCCCAAGTTGTGGAGGGGCAGGCGTCGAGCCCTGCTCCTGGGATTGGCCGGCACCGGTCTGGCCCAGGCCGGCATCGCCGCCGCCAGCGCGCTGCTGACCCCGCGACTGATGACGGCCTCCTCCAGCCGGTCGGAGATGGTGCTCGCCACGGTGTTGGCAGCGCTGGCGCTGGGGCTCGGCGCCGTGCGCGCCCTGGAACGTGTCCTGGGCGAGGGCCTGGGGCAGGACTACGTGCACAGCGTGCGACTCCACCTGATCCGGGCCGCCATGGTGGGCCGCGGGCCGTCGCTCGGGGTGACGGTGGCGCGGGCGACCAATGACCTCACCTCGGTGCGCAACTGGATGGTGCAGGGGGTGGTGCCCTTGATGTCGGGAATCCCCATGGTGCTCGGCTGCCTGGTGGCCCTGGCCTTGCTCGACTGGCGCCTCAGCCTGGCCGCCCTCATCCCGGTGGCAGTCCTGGGCGTGATGATCGTCGTGGTGGCGCCCCGCCTGCGCGAGCGCGCCGCGCACCTGCGCAAGCAGCGGGGCAAGGTGGCAGGCCACATCGCCGACACCATGCAGGCCAGGTCCACGATCGTGGAGGCCGGGGGAGTGGAACGCGAGGTGTGCAACCTCGGCAAGCTGAGCCGCGAGTTGGGCAACCGCGCCGTGCATCGCGCGACCCTCTCGGGTCTGCTGCGTGGCTCGGCGGCGAGCGTGGCCACGATGGGCATGGTGACGGTGGGAACCACCGCCGTGCTGGTGGGGCTGGACGGCCCGACCATCGCCACCGCCTTCCTGGTGGTGGGCATGCTCGCGACCCCGGTCACCGATCTGGGCAGGGTGGGGGAGTTCCGCCAGTCCTACCGCGTGGCAGAGCGCATCCTGGGGCCACAGATCGCCGTCTCCCGACAGCACCGCCGCAGCGAGCGCGAGATGGACCACGCGATCACCACCGGGCGCGTCCAGGTGGGCCGCGACGACGACCGGGCCGGGGTGCACCTGGCCGACCTCGAGCTTGGCGGGCGGCGCCTGCCCGAGCTGGTGGCCCGACCGGGCGAGGTGGTGGTGCCCGTCACCGAGGACCTCTCCTTGCTGGGGCGGCTGGCCGACGCCCTGGCCCATCCCGAAGCGCACCGTGATGCCTGGTTGCAGGTGGCCGGTCAGCAGATCGGCATGCTCCCACCCGCACACCGCCGCCGCTTGGTCGGCATCGCCCATGCCCGCCAACCGATGGAACGGGGCACGATCGGCCGAGCGGTGCGCTACCGGCACCCGGACAGCGAGGCGTCGGTGGACGCGGTGCTGGCCGAGGTGGGGCTGGCCGATGCCGTGGCCGCCCTGCCCAAGGGGCATCGAACCTCGCTGCGGCGCGGTGGTGAACCGCTGGACGCGGAGCAACTCACCCAGCTGAGCATCGCCCGCGCCCTCTATGGCGATCCACCGCTGGTGGTGCTCAACTTCGTCGGCCGGGCGATCTCGCCTGCGGTGCGTGAGAAGGTGCTGCAGGCCCTGCCGCGGCCCGGTGTGACGTTGATCTTGACCGATGAACCCGAGCGTCTGGAGCTTCCCCATCGCACGTGGAGGCTGGACGCCGACCCGAAGAAGGCCCAGGTGAAATGAAGAACAAGAGTTGGTGGCAGGTCCTCGGCATCGCGTCCGCGCTGATTCTGGTCTTGGTGCTGGCCGCCCGTGGACTGATGTCGGCCCCCGGGGCGCCGCAGGTGGACCAGGAGTTCGTGCAGTTGCCCGCCAGCAGCAAGAGCACGCCCGGGGTCACGCCCTCGCAGGGACCAAGCGCCACCCCCTCGGGCTCGTCGACCCCGACACCCTCGACGCCGGCCCCGTCGAGCCCAAATCCGTCCACCCCAAATCCGTCCAGCCCAGCACCCTCGAGTCAGACCCCGTCGAGCCCTGCGGCCACGAGCCAGACGCCGCAGCGTTCGGCATCGGCGCGCCCCGCACCAGCACCCAGCCGCCCGGCGCCGACGAAGACCGCCCCGGCCCCGCGCCCGGCAACCACCCGCGCGCCGGCACCGCAGCAGACGCGCGCCCCGGTCCGCACCAGCGCGCCTCGCCCCACCCGCACCAAGGCCGTCCCCGCGCCCGTCAAGACGAGAACCCAAGCGCCACCGCCGCCGGTCTGGCAAGGTGACGATGACGACGACGATGATGATGACGACGACTACGGGGACGACGGGGATGACGATGACGACGACGATGACTGAGCGCGCAGCGCGCTCGGGCCGTTGGCGCATCGTCGGATGGATGTTGGTGACCCTGGCACTGGCCTTGGGAATAGTCGTGGTCGTGGTGCGCTCGATGCTGCTCAGCCACGTGGCCGAGCAGGCCAATCGTGACGTCTCCCAGGAGCTGCGCGAGTTCACCAGCTTCGTGGAGACGGGCATCGATCCCCAGACCGGCAAGAGCTTCGACGACACCCAGGCCCTGCTGGAGACCTATCTACAGCGACAGCAGGCCGGGCCCACCGAGGTGATGATGGGCTGGCATTCGGGGCAGGCGACCGCCTACGAGCTGCGGGGGCCGATGGCGCCGGGGCGTGATGACTACGACTTCACCCGTGACGCCGAATTCCAGGCCCTGATGGCGCAGTCAAGCTCTGGCGTCTATGACTCGCCCGAGGGGCCGCTGCGGTGGGGGCGCTCGGTGGTGACCACCGGAGGCAACCAGCCTGACGCCCTGATCGTGGGGGTCTTCACCGAGCCGCTGGAGGAACAGGCGCGGGAAACAGTGCGAACCCTCGCGCTGGTGAGCCTGATGGCCCTGATGCTCGCGGGCGTGATGAGTTGGGTGGTGGCCGGGCAGATCCTGCGCCCGGTTCGGTTGGTGCACCAGGCTGCGGCCGAGATCACCGAGCACGACCTCACGCGCCGCATCCCGGTGGAGGGCACCGATGACGTCTCGGGGCTGGCAGTGACCTTCAACGAGATGCTCGACCGGCTGGAAGAGGCCTTCGCTGCACAGCGACGCTTCGTCGACGACGCCGGGCACGAGCTTCGGACCCCGATCACCGTGGTGCGAGGGCACCTCGAGCTGATGGGGGATGATCCCGCCGAACGGGAGGCGACGGTGGCCCTGGTCACCCAGGAGCTCGATCGGATGGCACGGATGGTGACCGACCTGTTGGCGCTGGCCAAGGCCGATCGTCCCGACTTCGTCACGGCCCAACCCCTGGTGGACGTCACACAGCTGACGCTGGACCTGGACGCCAAGATCCAGGCGCTCTCGGCCGAACGCAAGTGGCAGTTGAGCCACATCGCGGAAGGCACGGCAACACTGGATGCGCAGCGCATCACCCAGGCCGTGCTCCAGCTGGCCGACAATGCGGTGCAGCACACCATGCCCGGGGACGCGATCACCTTGATGAGTCGCTTCGCCACCGACGAACAGGGGCAGCGGGTGCTGCAGATCTCGGTGAGCGACAGCGGCCCCGGCATCGAACCCCAGGACCGGGAGCGGATCTTCGAGCGCTTCGCCCACGGAACCCCCGCCGACGGGAGCCGTCATGCCGGCGCCGGTCTGGGACTGCCCATCGTCAAGGCGATCGCCGAGGGCCACGGCGGCCGCGTCCAGGTGGACAGCCCGCCCGGCCAGGGCGCCACCTTCACCCTGGTGATTCCCGTCGAGCATCCGAAGGAGCAGCAGTGAGTACCATCCTGATCGCAGAGGACACCCCCACCATCGCGTCCTTCGTGGAGAAGGGCCTGCGGGCGGCGGGCTACCAGACGGCCATCACAGGGGACGGTCCCACCGCGCTGCTGCTGGCCGCCAACGGGGGCTTCGACCTGATGATCCTCGACATCGGCCTGCCGGGGATGGACGGCTTCGAGGTGCTGCGCCAGCTGCGCGAGAAGGGCAGCAACCTGCCGGTGGTGATCCTCACCGCCCGAGATTCGGTCAACGACACCGTGCACGGCCTGGAGGGAGGGGCCAACGACTACGTGACCAAGCCCTTCCAGTTCGCCGAACTGCTGGCGCGCGTGCGGCTGCGGCTGGCGGAACCGTCGCCGCGCTCGGGGCCCAGCTCCGAGCTGGTCAACGGTGACCTGCGGCTCGACCTGCTGACCCGGCGAGTGCAGGTGGGTGGCGGCGAGCACATCGACCTCACCTCGCGTGAGTTCCGATTGCTGGAGGTCTTCATGAACCATCCGGGCCAGGTCTTGAGCCGGGAACAATTGCTCGGCCTGGTGTGGGAGATGGACTTCGACCCCAACTCCAATGTGGTCGACGTCTTCGTCCGTTCACTGCGTGGCAAGATCGGTTCGCAGCACATCGAGACGGTGCGCGGGATGGGCTACCGACTGCGTGAGGGCTGAGGCCCTAGACTTGACCCAGTACGCACCCTGGACCTGGTCCGGCACGCAGTTCACCACTGGAGGAATTCTGACCACCCCGCACGACCGCACCGAAGAGATCGGCAACCACGAGATCGGAAATCGCAGCGCCACCCGGCGCCTGGCCATTCCGGCCTCGATCCCGATGATCAACATCCTGGGGCCCCGCGACGAATTCCTGCGCGTGCTGGAGGACCAGCTGGCCGCCGACATCCTGGTGCGCGGCAATGACGTCACCCTGACCGGCACCGCCTCGCAGATCGCGCTGGCCGCCGATGTCTTCACCGAGCTGATCACCATCCTGCGCACCGGGCAGGGGCTGAACCGCGAGACGGTGGAACGGGTGGTGGGCATGACCACCTCGTCGGAGCAGATCAGCCCGGCCGAGGTGCTGACGCACAACATCCTGTCCAACCGCGGCAAGACGATCCGCGCCAAGACGCTCAACCAGAAGCGCTATGTGGATGCGATCGACGCCAACACGATCACCTTCGGCATCGGCCCGGCGGGCACCGGCAAGACCTACCTGGCCGTCGCGAAGGCGGTGCAGGCCCTGCAGCGCAAGGAGGTCAACCGCATCATCCTGACGCGCCCGGCGATCGAGGCGGGGGAGCGGCTCGGCTTCCTACCCGGCACCCTGAACGACAAGATCGATCCCTACCTGCGCCCGCTCTACGACGCGCTGCACGACATGATGGACCCCGAGGCGGTGCCCAAGCTGCTGACCGCAGGCACCATCGAGGTCGCGCCGCTGGCCTACATGCGTGGCCGCACCCTGAACGACTCCTTCATCATCCTCGACGAAGCCCAGAACACCTCGATGGAGCAGATGAAGATGTTCCTCACCCGGCTGGGCTTCAACTCCCGCATCGTGGTGACCGGTGACATCACCCAGGTGGACCTGCCCACCGGCCAGGCCTCGGGCCTGCGCGGCGTGCAGCAGATCCTGGACGGCGTGGAGGACATTGCTTTCTGCAACCTCACCAACCGCGACGTGGTGCGCCACAAGTTGGTCGGACGCATCGTCGCGGCCTACGACCAGTTCGAGAGCCTGGACATGCCCACCAATCGCACCGCCAGGCGCACCCTCGAGTTCCGCGGCAACAAGAAGGAAGCCCAGTGATCGATCTGAACAACGAGTCCGGGCACGAGGCGGACGAGAAGGGCCTGATCCAGCTCGCCACCTTCGTGCTGGACCAGCTGCGGATCCATCCGCAGAGTGACCTGTCGATCGTGCTGGTGGACGAGGCGACGATGAGCGACTACCACGAGCGCTTCATGGGGCTGTCCGGCCCCACCGACGTGCTGAGCTTCCCGATGGACGAGCTGCGCGCCCCCGGTGAGGACGAGGAGGACAGCCCGCTTGGGCTGCTGGGCGACATCGTGCTGTGCCCGCAGGTCACCGAGCGACAGGCCGCCGAGAACGGCCGTCGCCCCGACGAGGAGGCTGAATACCTGCTGGTGCACGGTCTGCTGCACCTGCTGGGGCACGACCATGCCGAGCCCGAGGAGAAGGCCGTGATGTTCGGCCTGAACGACCGCCTGATCGCGGCCTGGCAGACCCACAAGGAGGGTTGACGGGGTGACCCGCGGCAACTGGATCGAGTTGGCCGTCGCCACCGTCTGCGCGGTGCTGGCCTTCCTGCTGGCGATGAGCGAGACCTCGCTGCGCCAGACCAGCAAGGGCCGGGCCGATCGCCTGGTGGAGGAGGAGCGCCCCGGCGCCTCCCGGCTGCAGACCATGGTGGAGGATCCCGCCCCCTATGTGAACACCACCCTGCTGGTGCGCACCGTGCTGGAGATCGTGGCGATCGTGCTGGTCTGCCAGGTCACCTTCGCCCACGTCGGCACCGGCTGGAAGCGGCTGCTGATCGCCGTGGGCGCGATGACGGCGGTGAGCTACATCCTGTGGGGCGTCGCACCGCTGACGATCGGCAAGCAGCGCTCGGACTCCGTGGCGCTGCGCTCCGCTGCTCCGGTGAGCCTGCTGACCAGCCTGCTGGGCCCCCTGCCGCAACTGATGATCATGGTGGGCAATGCGCTCACTCCGGGGCGGGGTTTCGCCGACGGCCCCTTCAGTTCCGAGGCGGAGCTGCGTGACATGGTCGACAAGGCCGAGGCCAGCGACGTGATCGAGGCCAGCGAGTCGAAGATGATCCATTCCGTCTTCGAGCTGGGCGACACCATCGTGCGCGAGGTGATGGTGCCACGCCCCGACATGGTCTTCATCCAGGCGGACAAGACCCTGCGGCAGGGGCTCTCGTTGGCGCTGCGCAGCGGTTTCAGCCGCATCCCGGTGGTGGGGGAGGGGCTCGACGACATCGTCGGCATGGTCTACCTCAAGGACATGGTCAAGCGCAGCTATGACAATCCCGAGGCGGAACGCAACGAGACCGTGGCGCAGCTGATGCGCCCCGCGCACTTCTGCCCCGACTCCAAACCGGCCAATGAACTGATGCGCGAGATGCAGCGCACCCGCAACCACGTGGTGGTCGTCGTCGACGAGTTCGGCGGCACCTCCGGCCTGGTCTCGATCGAGGACATCCTGGAGGAGATCGTCGGTGAGATCGTCGACGAGTACGATGCCGAACCGACCCTCACCGAGGAATTGGAAGCGGGACTCTTCCGGATCTCGGCACGCCTTCCCGTCGACGAACTGGGAGACCTCTTCGGGTTGGAACTGGACGACGAGGACGTGGAGACCGTCGGGGGCCTGATGGCCAAACAGCTCAACGTGGTGCCGATCCCCGGCAGCGTCGTCGAGTGGGAGGGTGTCAGGATCGAGGCGGAGAAGACCGCCGGGAGGCGACACCAGATCGACACCTGCCTGGTGCAGTTGGTGGCCCCCCAGGCAAGCGAAGAAGACGACGAACAGATCGAGGAAGACCATGGCTGAGCCCAACAAGAAGCAGGACCCGGGCCGGATGCCCACGCTCGAGGAGCTGATGAGCGATGACTTCGATCCGGAGACCGACATCGACTGGACCGGTGACAAGACCTTCCGTTCGGGTTTCGCCTGCTTCGTGGGCCGTCCCAATGCGGGCAAGTCGACCCTGACCAATGCGCTGGTGGGGTCGAAGATCGCCATCACGAGCTCCAAGCCGCAGACCACGCGGCACTCGATCCGCGGCATCGTGGATCGTCCCGACTCGCAGCTGGTGCTGATCGACACGCCGGGGCTGCACAAGCCCCGCACCCTGTTGGGGCAGCGCCTCAATGACCTGGTGCGCGAGACCTGGACCGAGGTGGACATCATCGGGATCTGTCTGCCCGCCAACCAGCGCATCGGCCCCGGGGACACCTTCCTGGTTTCCGAGGTGGCCAAGCTGACCAAGAAGCCCAAGCTGGTGGCCCTGGCCACCAAGACCGACCTGGTCAGCGGTGAGCGCCTGCGCCAGCACCTGCTGGCCATCCAGCAGCTGGAGGAGCAGCTCGACATCGTCTGGGAGACGATCATCCCCTGCTCGGCGGTCAGCGGTGAGCAGGTCGACGTCGTCGCCGACGAGCTGGTCAAGCTGCTGCCCTATGGCCCCGCCTTCTACCCCGACGGCGAGATCACCGACGAGCCCACCGAGAGCCTGGTCAAGGAACTGATCCGCGAGGCCGCCCTGGAGGGGGTGCGTGACGAGCTTCCGCACTCCATCACCGTGGAGATCGACGAGATGGGCCTGCGGGAGGGGCGCCCGGAGGACAAGCCGCTGCTGGACGTCTTCGCCTCGATGATCGTGGAGCGCGAATCGCAGAAGGGCATCATGATCGGCCACCGCGGGGAGCACCTCAAGGAGGTGGGCACTCGTGCCCGGCACCAGATCTCGGCCCTGCTGGGAACGCCGGTGCACCTTGACATCAAGGTGAAGGTGCTCAAGGACTGGCAGCGCGACCCGAAGTACCTCAACCGGCTCGGTTTCTGACCCCGTCGGCCGAGCCTGTCGAGGCCTCTTCGCGTCGGCCGAGCCGCTCCACGGTGGCCGAGCCTGTCGAGGCCCCCCGCCCCACCTCGCGGAACGCGCATTGTGATTTGTGCCACATCTTGGGAGGATTCCCGCATGAGCCACAGCGTCGTGACCGAGACCTTCCACAACCCCGGCGGCATCAAGACCGGTGCCATCGTGCGCCGCATCGAGCCCACCAGCCTCTCCACGCTGGTGTGCTTCACCGAGCCCGGTGGGCTGCACCACGTCGAGTGCCGCATCGAGTTCGACGGTGAGAATCCCTTCGACTGGACGCACTACGTGATGCACAACGACGACGAGTTCGTCGAACGCGACCACGAGCAGTCCGACCCGGGCGACGTCGTGCCCAGCTTTGCCGAGCCCCGGTTGGTGCAGCAGCTGCTCCACAGCGGTGAGCCGGAGCTGTCCTTCACCCTGCTGGATGAGGGCAGCGGCCAGATGCGCCCGGCGCGTCTGGTGCACAAGGGCGACGAGGTGGGGCTCTACAGCGAGGACCATCTGCTCAACCGTCACCGGGTGGTGGGCGACGAGGTGATCGCCTCCGACTGGAATGGTGCCGGATCACGCGTGGTGCATGAGGTCGACGAGCTGCTGGACGGCCTGGACGAGCAGGTGGCCCTGCGCGTGCGCAACTTCCTCAAGAGCTGACGCCAGTGCCCGCCGGCACCCGGGCGTCCCACGATCTGGGCAGACTTCTCGGGCGCCGGCGGGGCTTCTGGCTAGAGTGACCGGCATGGCGACCGCGAAGCGCTCCCTGCACCTGCAGGTCCGACTGCTCCTTCCCGGCCGCAGCGAGGTCCGGTAACTGGACCGGCCACGGCATCCTCGCTGCGGAGACCTGTCATGCCTGGCACCCACCCTCCGAAAGCTCGAGGAGCATTCCATGACCACCCAGAACCAGTTCGGAACCGTCCCCCAGCCGGGCGTCCCGGTGCAGCAGCCCAGCCCGATGCCCTTCGGCCGCTACACGGCCTTCGAACCCGTCGACGTGCCCGACCGCACCTGGCCGACCAAGAAGATCACCCAGGCACCCCGGTGGCTGTCCACGGACCTGCGCGACGGCAACCAGGCCCTGATCGACCCGATGACGCCCGCCCGCAAGCGCAAGATGTTCGACCTGCTGGTGAAGATGGGCTACAAGGAGATCGAGGTCGGTTTCCCCTCGGCCAGCCAGACCGACTTCGACTTCGTCCGCAGCCTGATCGTCGAGGACGCCATTCCCGACGACGTCCAGATCTCGGTGCTGACCCAGGCCCGTGAAGACCTGATCGAGCGCACCGCGCAGAGCCTGGTGGGCGCCAAGCGGGCCAACATCCACATGTACAACGCCACCGCGGAACTCTTCCGTCGCGTGGTCTTCAAGGTCAGCGAGGCGGAGTGCATCGCGCTGGCCACCCGCGGCACCGAGATGGTGATGAAGCATGCCGAGGCCAACCTGGGCGACGTGGAGTTCGGCTACCAGTACAGCCCCGAGATCTTCACCCAGACCCCGACCGACTTCGCCGTGGAGGTCTGCAATGCGGTGATGGACGTCTGGCAGCCCAGCGAGGGACGCGAGATCATCCTGAACCTGCCGGCCACGGTGGAGATGAGCACCCCGAACACCTACGCCGACCAGATCGAGTACTTCGGCCGCCACGTGCGAAATCGTGAGCACGTCGCGATCAGCCTGCACCCGCACAATGACCGTGGCACAGCCGTCGCCGCCACCGAGCTGGGCATGATGGCCGGCGCCGACCGTGTGGAGGGGTGCCTGTTCGGCCACGGTGAGCGCACCGGCAATGTCGACCTGGTGACGCTGGGCATGAACCTGTTCAGCCAGGGCATCGATCCCAAGATCGACTTCGGCAACATCGACGAGATCCGCCGCACCGTGGAGTACTGCACCGGACTGCCCGTGCACCCGCGGCACCCCTACGCGGGCGACCTGGTCTACACCGCCTTCAGCGGCAGCCACCAGGACGCCATCAAGAAGGGTCTGGAATACCTGGAGGCCAAGGCGCAGGCCGAGGGCAAGGACCTCCACGAGATCGACTGGGAGGCGCCCTACCTGCCGATCGACCCGCACGACGTGGGCCGTTCCTACGAGGCCGTCATTCGCGTCAACTCGCAGTCGGGCAAGGGTGGCATGGCCTACCTGATGAAGACTGACCACAAGCTGGAGCTGCCGCGCCGTCTGCAGATGGAGTTCAGCCGCGTCGTGCAGCAGCACACCGACGCCGAGGGTGGCGAGGTGAACTCCGAACAGCTGTGGACCATCTTCAATGCCGAATACCTGGAGCGCACCGAGCCGCTGCAGCTGCTGGGCACCTCCACCGCCAGTCAGGGTGGTGTGCACACCATCACCGCCGAGGTGAGCTGGCAGGGCGAGAAGCAGACCATCAACGGTGAGGGCAATGGCCCGGTCTCGGCCTTCGTCGACGCGCTGGGCCAGCTGGGCGTCGAGCTGCGCGTGCTGGACTACACCGAGCACGCGCTGACCTCGGGCGGGGACGCGAAGGCCGCCGCCTATGTGGAGTGCGAGGTGGGCAGCGAGGACGACGCGCACATCGTGTGGGGCGTCGGCATCGATCCCGACATCATGACCGCCTCGCTGCAGGGCGTCGTCAGTGCCGTGAACCGGATGTGAGGCGAGGCCTCGACAGGCTCGGCCACCGGAAGGGGGCTTGCCCGTCGGAAGGGGGCCTCGAAAGGCTCGGCCGCCGTGGTGGGATCACCGCGGCGGCCGTTCCGTTCCCCGAGTTTGTCGAGGGTGTGTTCCCCGAGCTTGTCGAGGGTGTGTTCCCCGAGCCTGTCGAGGGTCTGTTCCCCGAGCTTGTCGAGGGGTTACTTCTTCACTTCGTTGGGCAGTGCCCCGCCGAAGCGACGGTCTCGGCGGGCGTAGATCTCCACGGCGCGCCACAGGTCGCGGCGGTCGAAGTCGGGCCACAGCTGGTCGAGGAAGACCATCTCGGCATAGGCCGACTGCCAGACCAGGAAGTTCGACGTGCGCTGCTCCCCGGAGGAGCGCAGGAAGAGGTCGACGTCGGGAACCTCGGGCTCGTCGAGGTACTGGCGGAAGCGCTTCTCGTCGATCTTGGACGGGTCCAGGCGGCCGGCCTGCACGTCGAGCGCGATCTGGCGGGTGGCGTCGACGATCTCGGCGCGGCCACCGTAGTTGCAGCAGAACTGCAGGGTCAGGGTCGTGTTGTCCTTGCTCTGCTCCTCGGCCGCTTCCAGCTCGCGCACCACCGAGGGCCACAACCGACGCCTGCGCCCGGCCCAGCGCACCCGGACGCCGAGCGCGTCGAAGTCGTCACGGCGACGATGGATGACGTCTCGGTTGAAGCCCATCAACCAGCGGACCTCGTCGATGGAACGACGCCAGTTCTCGGTGCTGAAGGCATAGGCGCTGATGTAGGGGATCCCCATCTCGATGGCGCCCTCGATCACGTCGAAGAGCGAGGCCTCGCCACGAGCATGGCCCTCGGTGCGCTTGAGCCCGCGCTCCTTGGCCCAGCGTCCGTTGCCGTCCATCACGATCGCGACGTGCTGGGGAACCAGCTCGGCCGGGATCTGCGGCGGGCGGGCGCCGGAGGGGTGCGGGCTGGGGCCGCGCTTGGCGGGGCGATCTGTTGTCTTTCTGGCCACGCGCAGAGCCTAGCCCGTCGCCCCGCCGCCCGCAGTCAGGACTGGTCGGACTCGTCGAGGTCGGCGGGGGAGGCCTCCACCACCTCATCGGTGCCGGGCTGGTCCCACTGGGCCCGCATGATGGAGCGGATCTCGTCGCGAATCTGCTGCCCGGGTACGCCCCAGCCCTGCTCGTAGTGGTACAGCTCGGCCAGTGAGGTGTGGCCGGTGGTGCCGTCCACGATGTCCACGTCGGTGGGGCCCAGCAGTGCGGGATGGTCGACGCCAGCGGCCTCGGAGACCTTCAGCAGGTCACGCCGCAGGGTCTGCACGTAGCGGGCCAGACGCTGCGACTTGTCCTGCGGGTCCAGGCCGTGGGCCAGCCACTTGTCCTGGGTGGCGACGCCGGCGGGGCACTTGTCGGTGTGGCACTTCTGGGCCTGGATGCACCCGATCGCCAGCATCGCCTCGCGTGCGACGTTGATCATGTCGCAGCCCAGTGCGAAGGCGACGATGGCATTCTCGGGCAGCCCCAACTTGCCGGCGCCGATCCAGGTGATGCGGTCGGCCAGGCCCTGGGCGGCAAAGATCCGGTAGACCTCGGTGAAGGCCACGCGGAAGGGGTAGGCCACCGAGTCACTGAAGACCAGCGGTGCGGCGCCCGTGCCGCCCTCACCGCCGTCGATGGTGATGAAGTCCACGCCGCGCTGGCCGTCGGCCATCTGGTCGGCCAGTTCGCGCCAGAAGTCCAGCTCACCCACGGCGGACTTGATGCCGACGGGCAACCCGGTACGGTCGGCGACCAGTTCCACGAAGTCGAGCATCTCGTCGACGGTGGAGAAGGCCGTGTGGCGCGAGGGGCTGATGACGTCCTTGCCCTCCTCGACGCCGCGAATCCGGGCGATCTCCGCGGTCACCTTGGCGCCGGGCAGGTGGCCGCCCAGACCGGGCTTGGCCCCTTGGCTCAGCTTGACCTCGATCGCCCTGACCGGGGCGGACTCGACGACCGAGGCGAGCTTGTCGAGGTCGAAGTTGCCCTCGGCGTCACGGCAGCCGAAGTAGCCGGTGCCCACCTGCAGGACCAGGTCTCCGCCCTGGCGGTGGTGGTCGGATAGGCCACCCTCGCCGGTGTTGTGCATGAAGCCGGCCTGCTTGGCGCCCTGGTTGATCGACTTGATCGCCTGCGGGCTGAGCGAGCCGAAGCTCATCGCCGAGACGTTGACCACCGACGTGGGGCGGAAGGCGTGGCGACGGCCGCGGGGCCCTCCCAGCACCTTGGCGCTGGGCAGGTCACGGCCGTGGTCCAGGTGCACCGGGGCGGCTGGTGCCACGTCGGAGAAGGTGCGGTGCTTGACGATGGGGTAGCGCATGTTCTCGACGTCATTGTCGGAACCAAAACCGAAGTAGTTGTTCTGCCCCTTGGCCGAGGAGTAGACCCAACGACGCTGGTCGCGGCTGAAGGGACGCTCCTCGTCGTTCCCGGTGACGATGTACTGGCGCAGCTCGGGCCCGATCGTCTCGAGGGCATAACGGGCGCGGGCGATGACGGGGAAGTTGCGACGCAGGGCGTGCTTGGTCTGGAGGATGTCCTGGACGGCAAGCCCGGCCACGGTGGCGGCGGCTGCTCCGGCAGCGGTCTTCATGAGATCCATGACCCCAGTCTTGCCCGCGCGGGTTGGCCAGTGGGTGACCTTTCGCTGTCAGCGAGGCGTACGCAGGATGGATTCCAGCTTCTTGCCGCGGGCCAGCTCGTCGACCAGCTTGTCCATCCAGCGGATCTGTTGCATCAGCGGGTCGGTGATCTCCTCGACGCGGTGCCCGCAGACCAGGCCGGTGATCAGGTGGGTGTTGGGGTTCATGGCCGGCGCCTGGGCGAAGAAGGCCTCCAGGCTCCGCTCGTCGGCAATCGCCTGCTGGATGCCCTGCTCGTCGTAACCGGTGAGCCAGCTGATCACGGTGTGCAGTTCCTGCACGCTGCGGCCCTTCTTCTCCACCTTGGTGACATAGTGCGGGTGGATGCTGGCGAAGCTCATGTCGAAGATCTTGTGTCGGGCCATGACAGCTGAGGGTAGCGGCTGGCGCGTGGAAGACTGGAGGGGTGCCCACCTATCGTGATGAAGCCGTCGTGCTGCGAACCCACAAGCTGGGCGAGGCCGACCGCATCATCACCCTGCTCTCCCGCCAGAACGGCAAGATCCGGGCCGTGGCCCGTGGGGTGCGGCGCACCTCGTCCAAGTTCGGTGGCCGGCTGGAGCCCTTCAGCCACGTCGACGTGCAGTTCGCCACCGGCCGGGCTCTCGACGTGGTCACCCAGGTGGAGAGCCTGCACGCCTACGGCGAACCACTGCTGGCCGACTACGACGCCTACTGCTGTGGCCAGGTGATGCTGGAGACCGCAGACCACCTGGTGGCCGAGGAAAGGGAGCCGGCACTGCAGCAGTACCGACTGCTGGTGGGGGCGCTGCGCGTCCTGGGGCAGGGCACCACCGACGGCCCCCGGCCCGCGACGATGGTGCTGGACTCCTACCTGCTGCGGGCCCTTGCGGTGGCCGGGTATGCGCCGGCGCTGGACGCCTGCGCGCGCTGTGGCACCGAGGGTCCGCACGCCTTCTTCCACCCCTCGACCGGCGGCATGGTCTGCGTCGAGTGCCGCCCGCCCGGTTCGGCACGCCCGCGGCCCGAGACGATCGCCTACCTGCAGGCCCTGCTCACCGGCGAGTGGAGCGCCACCCGCGACGTGGAGAGCCCGCGCCAGCGGGAGGGCGCCGGACTGGTGCAGGCCTTCGTGCAGTGGCATCTGGAGCGCGGGCTGCGCTCGATGCCCTATGTGGACAGGCGGAGCCCCGTCAAGGACCCCCCAGCAGGAAGGCCAGACTGATCACCAGCGGGGCACTCCCGAGCGCCACAAGGACGCCGAGTAAGCCGAAGAGAGGGCGTCCGGCGCGGAAGGCGAAGAATGCCGACGTGGCGGCGCAGGTCGCCATGACGAACATGCCGAACCAGGTCATCTCCGGGCTGGTGCTGCCGAAGATGAGCATGGCGACCGCAACCGCCACGTTGAAGCCCAGGAATATCTGCGCCAGCTTCGCGCGCTCCCGTTGCTGAGATGTCACGCTCTCCATGGGCTCAGGATAGGCCGATGACCGGTTGTGTTCAGCAGTCCGAGCAGAGGCCGAAGAGCTCGATCTCGTGGCCCGCGTCACGGAAGTTGTGCTGGGCGGCCACCTGGGCGGCCCAGTGCTCAACCACCTGCGCGCTGATCTCGACGGTGCGTCCGCAGCTGCGGCAGACCAGGTGATGGTGGTGTCCGTCGTCCTCGCACTGCCGGTAGACCATCTCGCCCTCATCGGTGCGGATCCCGTCCACCTCGCCGGCCTCGAACATGGCCTGCAGGGTGCGGTAGACGGTGGCCAGGCCCACCTGGTCGCCACCCTGGCGCAGCAGCTCGTGCAGCTGCTGCGCGCTGCGGAAGCCGTCCACCTCGTCGAGCAGCGAGCGGATCGCCAGACGCTGCCGAGTCACCCGCTGCGGGGCGGGGGGCCGCGCGCTTCCCATTTCGGTACGCGTCTTGTCGTCAGTGCTCATCGAAGTGGTCTCCGTGGGGTGCGTGCCGGTGGCCGTCGTGCAGGTAGTCGACGTGGTCACCATGCTGCACGGCCACATGGTCCAGTGAGTGGGTGTGGGGTGGCTCCTCACAGACCACGTGGTCGGGGTCGTCGAGCCATTCGTCGCGGGCGCTGGCCGCCTGGTGGCGGTGGATCATCGAGGTCAGCGGCCAGGTGGCCAGGAAGACCACGATGGCGCACACCACGATGGTGGCTCCCGAGGCCGTGTCCCAGTAGTAGGAGCCCACCGTGCCGCTGAAAGCGACGATCGCTCCGATGGCCATGGCTCCCAGCAGGCTGTTGCGGAAGCTGACGAACAGGTTCTGTGCCGTGGCCACCGGGATCACCATCATCGCGCTGACCAGCAGCAGGCCCACGGTGCGCATGCTCATGGTGACGGTGATGGCGGCCAGCACCACCACCAACAGGTTCAACCAGCGCACGCGAAGCCCCAGGATCTGGGCGAAGTCCTCGTCGGCGCACACCGCGAACAGGCGCGGCCACAGGCCGACGCACAGCAGCAGCACCACCACCGCCAGCACCGTGACGGTGCGCACGTCGGAGTCGCTGATCGAGGTGAGCGAGCCGAACAGGAACTGTGACAGGGCGCCGGCGCCCTGCCCACCCAGCCCGGCCATCATCACACCGGAGGCCAGACCGCCGTAGAAGAGCACGGCCAGCCCGACGTCGCCGGTGGCGCGCCCCTGCTGGCGCAGCAGCTCCACGACCACCGCGCCGGCGACGCAGACGATGATGGCCAGCGGCAGGGGAGCGGTTCCGGTGAGGAAGCTCAGCCCCACACCGGCGACGGCGACGTGGCCCAGGCCGTCGCCCAGCAGGCTGAGACGACGTTGCACGATGTAGGTGCCGATCGCGGGCGACATCAGCCCGGACAGGAAGGCAGCGATGATGGCTCGCTGCATGAATTCTGCGGAGAAGATCTCAAGCACCGCGGTGCCTCCGTCCCCCGGGCAGGGGATCGCCCAGCCGCATCGGGTTGTAGCGTTCCGGCCGGATCGTCACTGGTGGCACCCCGGTGCCGGGCAGCAGCTGGCCGTCGTGGATGACCTGTCCGTCGCGCAGCACGATGGCGCGGTCGATCAGCTCGGCCAAGGGCCCCAGGTCGTGCAGCACGACCAGGATGCCCAGACCGTCCTGCTTGAGCTCGGTGAGCACCGCGGACAGCGTGCGCTGCGAGCTGGTGTCCAGGCCGGCCAGCGGCTCGTCGAGCACCATCAGCTCGGGGCGGGTGCACAGGGCACGCGCAATCAGCGCCCGCTGCTGCTGGCCTCCCGACATGCGCAGGAAGGGCAAGGGCTGCAGCTCTGTCAGCCTGACCTTCTCCAAGGCCTGGTCGACCGCCTCACGGTCTGCCCGTCGCATGGGGACGAAGGGCGGACGATGGCCGAGGCGACCGGTGCTGACCACCTCGCGCACGGTGGCATTGGCCAACTGCAGGTTGCCGCGCTGGGGCACGTAGCCCACGCGTTGCCACTGGCGGAAGGATCGCAGGGGCTTGCCGAAGACCTCTCGGGTGCCCTGCAGCGTGGGATTGAGGCCCAGCAGGGTGCGGACCAGCGTCGTCTTGCCGGAGCCGTTGCCACCCAGCAGGGCGACCGTCTCACCGGGCATCACGTGGGCGTCGACGCCGTGCAGGATCTCGTGTCCGTGCAGGGCCACCACCAGGTTGCGCCCCTGCAGCAGGGGGGTGGGGGAGTCGTTCACTGGCATCCATTCGCGGTCTTGAGGGCGGACAGGTTCGCCCGCATCACTTCCAGGTAGTCCTTTCCCTTGGACTCGCTGGTCAGTGTGGTGGCGGGGTCCAGCACTGCGGTCTTGAGCCCGAGGTCCTTGGCGATGGCCTTCGAATGGGCCGGTGAGGCCTGGGTCTCGTAGAAGATCGTGGTGATCTTGTGCTTCTTGGCCACTTGCTGGATCTCGGCGATGCGCGAGGGCGAGGGTTCGTCCTCGGTGGAGATGCCGGCGATGCCGATCTGCTCCAGCCCGTAGGCGTGGGTCAGGTAGCCGAAGGCCTCGTGCGAGACGACGATCTCCTTGCGCTGGCACGAGGCCAGACCCTGCGTGAAGGACTGGTCCAGCTGGGTCAGTTCCTTGGTCAGCTGCGTGGCCTTGGCCTTGAGGGGCTCGGCCTGCTCCGGGGTCTGCTCGGCCAACTGATCCGCAACGGCCTGGGTGATCTTGACCATGTTGGTGGGGTCGAGCCAGATGTGGGGATCGTTGGCGCCGTGGTCGTGGTCCCCTTCGGCATGTTCCCCCTCCTCGGCATGCTCCTCTTCGTCGGCATGCTGGGCGTGCTCCTCGGGGGTCTCGTCCTCATGGTCGTCATGGGCCTGCAGCGGTTCCACCAGCGTCATCGCGTCGATGACATTGCTGGGCTGGGCCACTTCGATGGCCTTGTCGATCGAGGACGAGAAGCCCTTCACGTAGATCACCAGATCGGCCTCGGACAGCGAGGCCACCTGCCGCGGGGTCAGTTCGACGCTGTGGGCATCGGCCCCGGGATTGGTGAGGCTGACCACCTCGGCGTCCTCACCGGCGACGCGCTCGGCCACGAACTGCAGCGGGTAGAAGGCGGTCACGACGGTGAACCGATCATCGTCGGAGGCGGGGGAGTCGGTGGAGGAACAGGCTGCGGTGGACAGCAGCGCGCCACAGGCGACGGCCGCGGTCAGTTGACGAAGTGGTGCTTTCACGGCAGCGATTATCAACCCAAATGAGAATCATTTGCAAATTGGTCCCGGTGGTGGATTCCGGCGCTGGACGCGGGTGCAGTAGGCCGTGTGTCGGCCGACGTCTAGGCTCGTCGCGTGATCGTCATCAACCGTTTCCGAGTCCCCGCCGCCAGCCAGTCGGCCTTCCGTGCCCAGGCCGACGCGGCCGTCCAGCTCTTCGAGACCAAGCCGGGGCTGCTGTCCATCGACCTGGTGCAGAACCTCGACGACCAGGACCTGTGGAGCCTGGTGACACGGTGGGAGAATGTCGGCAGCTACCGGCGGGCCCTGGGCGGGTATGAGTCGAAGATGACCATCGTCCCGCTGCTCAGCCTGTCCATCGATGAACCCAGCGCCTATGACACGGCCGAGGAAGTGGGGAGCAACGTGCCACGCATGGCGTGATGGCGCCCTGTCTGCGCTGCAGCCGATATGGTGTCGGCAGCGATACTGGCTCCGCCTTGGCGGTGCTGCGCGAGAACCCGACGTCATCCAGGCGCCGGGACCATTGAGGACATGGAGTAGAAGTGGCACCGAGCACACTCGACAACGTCATCAGCCTGTGCAAGCGACGGGGATTCGTCTTCCCGTGTGGCGAGATCTACGGCGGCACGCGCGCCGCCTGGGACTACGGACCCCTGGGCGTGGAGCTCAAGGAGAACATCAAGAAGCAGTGGTGGCGCTACATGGTCACCGGCCGCGACGACGTCGCGGGTCTGGACAGCTCGATCATCCTGCCCAAGCAGGTGTGGGTGGCCTCCGGTCACGTCGGCGTCTTCACCGACCCGCTGACCGAGTGCCTGAGCTGCCACAAGCGTTTCCGCGCCGACCACCTGGAAGAGGACTTCGAGGCCAAGCACGGCCGGATGCCCGAGAGCCAGGCAGAACTCAACTGCCCCAACTGTGGCAACAAGGGCCAGTGGACCGAGCCGCGCGACTTCAACATGATGCTCAAGACCTACCTGGGCGTCCTCGAGGACGAGTCGGGCCTGCACTACATGCGTCCGGAGACCGCGCAGGGCATCTTCGTGAACTTCAAGAACGTGGTGCAGACCAGCCGTCGCAAGCCGCCCTTCGGCATCGCGCAGGTGGGCAAGAGCTTCCGCAACGAGATCACCCCCGGCAACTTCATCTTCCGCACCCGTGAGTTCGAGCAGATGGAGCTGGAGTTCTTCGTCAAGCCCGGTGACGACGAACAGTGGCACCAGTACTGGATCGATGCCCGCACCGACTGGTACACCGATCTGGGCATCAGCCGGGACAACCTGCGCCACTACGAGCACCCGCAGGAGAAGCTCTCGCACTATTCCAAGCGCACCGTCGACATCGAGTACAAGTTCGGTTTCGCGGGCAGTGACTGGGGTGAGTTGGAGGGCATCGCCAACCGCACCGACTTCGACCTGAAGACCCACTCGGAGCACTCGGGCGTCGACCTGAGCTACTTCGACCAGGCTGCGGGCGAGAAGTACATCCCGTACGTGATCGAGCCCTCGGCCGGCCTGACCCGCTCGCTGATGGCCTTCATGGTGGAGGCCTACACCGAGGACGAGGCCCCCAACACCAAGGGTGGCGTCGACAAGCGCACCGTGCTGAAGCTCGACCACCGTCTGGCTCCGGTGAAGGCCGCCGTGCTGCCGCTGAGCCGCAACGAGGCCCTGTCGCCGAAGGCACGGGACCTGGCCGCCCAGCTGCGCAAGAACTGGAATGTCGACTTCGACGACGCCCAGGCCATCGGCAAGCGCTACCGCCGCCAGGACGAGATCGGCACCCCGTACTGCATCACGGTCGACTTCGACACCCTCGAGGACAACGCGGTCACCATCCGTGAGCGTGACAGCATGCAGCAGGAGCGCGTCGCCCTCGACCAGGTGGAGGGATACCTCGCCCAGCGCCTGATCGGCTGCTGACCGCCGCGCTGAGCCCCGGACGCTGGCTCCAGCTCGGTTCCGGAGCCCAGCTTCGGTCCTCGAGCCCAGCTTCGGTCCCCGAGCCTGTCGAGGGGAGAACGGTGCCGCACCCCACGTGGGTGCGGCACCGTCGTCATTTCCGCTGCGGTCCGCAGCGCGACGGGGACGGGCAGCGATTTCACGCACTCGCAAGCTCGCGTATGCCGTCCGCACACGCGGGATTCCTAGGGTCGGGAGTACCCCACTGGTACCACCCTCAGGAGTACGCCATGAACCCCATGCGACGTGGTGCGGCCACCGTTCTCACGGCCGCCCTCGCACTGACCTCCCTCGCCGCCGCCAGCCCCGTCGCGGAAGGACGTGGCCGCCTGGACCGAGAGGCGGCCGCGGTGAAGAAGCTCACCCGCAGCAATGCCTGGGAGCTCGAGAAGAGCATCGACCTGAAGTTCGACACCTTCCACATGCAAGGCATGAGCCTGGTCGGCGAGCACATCTGGATCTCCAGCGTCGAGATCATCGAGCCCACCACCAAGTACCCCAAGCCCGTCGACGGCATGGACCGAAGCCCCGGCAAGGGACGCGGCCACGTCTTCGTCGTCACGCGTGACGGAGAGCTGGTCAAGGACATCGTCGTCGGCGAGGGCGACATGCACCACCCCGGCGGCATCGACTTCGACGGCAAGCGCGTCTGGGTTCCGGTCGCCGAGTACCGCCCGTACAGCAAGGCCGTGGTCTACACGATCGACCCGCGCACCTACCAGGTGCGGGAGGCCTTCCGCGCAGACGACCACGTCGGTGGCGTCGTGCACGATCGCCGCGCCAAGAAGATCGCCGCCGTCACCTGGGGCAGCCGCGAATTCCTCACCTTCAAGAAGCGCACTGGGCGACTGGTCGACGAGCAACGCAATCCCAGCGCGATGGTCGACTACCAGGATTGCGAGTATTCCGGAGCCGGCACGATGATCTGCACCGGCATCACCGGGCTCAAGGATGCCGACGGCAAGGCCTTCGAGCTGGGTGGTGTCGCGCTGCTGGACATCCGCTCCGGCAGCCTCATCAACGAGGTGCCCGTGCAGGTGTACAGCAACAATGGGCACGTCGTGACCCGCAATCCGGTCGCCTTCCAGGCGAAGGGATCGACGCTGACGATGTTCTCGGCCCCCGACGATGGTGAAGAGGGCTCCGAACTGCTGGTCCACACCACCCAGATCTGAGACTGACCGCCGCAAACAGAGAGCTGGCGGGCCCTCACTGCCATAACGGCAATGAAGGCCCGCCAGCTCTCTGTTTGCGGCAGGGACCGCGAGTATCAGCGCGCAGCGCGCAGGATCTCGATGATCCGCGGACGCAGCGTGGCGACGCTGACCACCTCGTCGATGGAACCGACCTCGACGGCGCGGTGCACATTGTGGATGGCGTCGAACTCCCCGGCGACGGTGGAGATCATCTCGGCCCGCACCGTCTCGCGCAGGTCGGCGAGCTCGGCCTGCAGCGGCACCTTGCCTGCCTCGTCGGCCTGTTCGATGTGAGCCTTGAGCTCCACCAGACGAGGATCGGCCTCGACGCGCTTGCCCACCTCGCGGCTGAAGACCACTGCTGCGGCCGGGGCGCCGCCGATCACCGACGCGTAGGAGCCCTCCAACGCGAGCACGGTCATGTTCTCGTTGAGCGCCTTGGAGAAGACGACGAAGGCACCGCCGTGGTAGCGGCTGATCACGACGAAGACGATCGGGCCGTCGAAGTTGACCATGGCCCGTCCGATCTCGGCGCCGTACTCCAGCTGCAGGTTGCGCATCGACTCCGGGGAGCCGTCGAAGCCGGACAGGTTGGCCAGCACCACGAGCGGTCGGTTTCCGGAGGCGGCGTTGATCGCGCGCGCTGTCTTCTTGGAGGAACGCGGGAACAGCGTGCCGCCGGTGAAGCTGTCGGGGCCGTCGGCCGGCAGGTAGCCGGGGCGCGGCGTGGGCTTGGACTCGATGCCGATCAGGGTGATGGGCAGCCCGCCCATCGTGGTGTCGAAGACCACCGAGGTGTCGGCGTCGGCCATGCCGGCCCAGCGCTCCAGCGGTTCGTGGTCATTGTCGGCCACGGCGCGCATCACGGTGCGGATGTCGAAGGGCTTCTTGCGTTCGGGGTTCTTGTCGGCGCTGAAGATCTCGGCCACGGTGGCGAAGTCGCTGCCCTCGCAGGAGTGCGGGGTGGCGCCGACGTCACGGCCGTCGGCGTCCTGGGTGGGGATCTCACGCGGACGTGCCTCACCGGGGGCGACGTAGCAGTGCTCGTAGTGGCGCATCAGGATCTGCTGCGCGCCGGCCAGGTCGCTGGCCCAGTACTGCGCCTGGCCATTGGGGCCCATGATGCGGTCATAGCCGCCGATGCCATGGTTGTCCTCGGCCGAGACACCGCCGGAGAAGTCCAGCGACTGCTTGCCGGTCAGCACCATGGCGCTGTCCGGGGTCATCACCAGGATGCCCTTGGTGTGCATCAGCATGGTGGCCTCGGCATTCCAGTAGGGCTGGGCGCCCACATTGATGCCCGCGACGATGACATTGATCTCGCCGCCGTCCTGGGTGAAGTTCACGATCCGGCGCAGCGCGTGGGCCACGGCGTCCATGTTCTCGGTGCCCGAATCCATCGAGATTCGAGCCCCGGAGGAGAGGGTGAACCAGTCGACGGGCAGTTGCTCGCGCTCGGCCAGGTCGATCGCGGCGACGATCCGGTCAGCCTCCGCGCCACCGATCGAGCCGAGCGACTTGAGCGGGTCGCCGAACAGCACGATGCGTCGCACACCCTCGGGGTGGATCGCGGTGGGGGTGGACACGTCGGCGACGATGATCCCTGCCGTGTTCAATCCGTGCTCGCGCTCGACGGGCACCAGGTTGCCGGCCTCGTCCAGGTCGAGTTCGACGGCCCTGCCGCGGGAGCTGGCGACCAGGCCGAACAGTTCGTAGGGGTAGACCAGACCGCGACGACGGGCGCGCAGCACCTTCTCGTCGTAGGCGCTGACCGGGGCCAATGGTTCGGTGGCCGGGTCCTGGATCTGGAAGCGGACACCGAAACCGGGCTGCAGGCTGAAGCGCACCACGGTGGGCACCGGGGCGGTGCCCGGGGTGCGGGTGACGGTGGCCTGGATCCGGACCTCGGTGATGCCGGCGTCGGCGGTCAGCGGTGCCAGCGTGCGCTCCAGGTGGCCGAGGTTGCGCAGGTCGACGTCGTGCTCGCCCCAGATGTGGATCCAGACGTGGTTGTGGTCCAGTTCCCCCTTGCGGGCACCGGCCCGGGCGCGACGGATCGCGTCGGTGGCGTTGATCAGAGCACGTTCCAGGTGGGGCATGCCAGTGACGGTGCCGTCCTCGTCGCGCAGGATGCTGAGGCGGCGCACCTGCGCCAGGGCCACCAGACGGGCGTCGTCGGCATTGGTCTTGGCGACGGCCTTCAGCAAGACCGTGGTGCCGGGCGCGTCGAGGCGTTCCAGGTCGAAGTTCTCCAGGCGCCACAGGTTCAGCTGCCGGCCCACCATCGGGTGGTGACCACGCTGGATGCGGTCCTCGACCAGGCCGTCGGGGCCCGGGCGAAGCGTGAGGTACTCCACCCTGCCGTCGCCCAGCGGGAGCACGCACACCACCAGGCGACGCAGTTCCGCGACGAAGCCCAGCCGTGAGGCGCGGGCGATCACCTCGTCGGCCAGCTGGTCACCCGAAGGTGCCTGCTCGGCGGTCAGGTACAGGTCGACGACGCCGTCCTGGTGCTCGTCGCGCTCGGCCACAAGCGAGGTGAGCTGGTCGACCAGCCCCGTACCTGCGGTGAACTCGTCGTAGCTGCCGATGGCCGAGACAAGCCGGGTCGGTTGATCGTCGATCACGTAGTCGGCCGTGGCCACGCCGTGCCCGCCGACGGTGGTCTCGGTGAGATTGGTCAGGTGCTGCCCGCGGTAGTGGCGCTGCGCCAGGATGCCCAGCAGTGGCTCCTCGGCAGTGGCGCGGCGGGCCGGGTCGACGCCCAGGAAGCCCACCAGCCGATCGGGGGCGGCGACGAGCTCCTCGGCCACCGCCTCGCGGGTCGCTCCCTCGGGGAGCGCCTGCAGGTGGGCCAGCAGCTCCGGCACCTGGGCCAGCGCGGTGGCCTGCTGGGCGTCCAGCGCGGGCTTGTCGAACCAACGGAAGCGGATCGTGCGAGCCAGGTCGCCGACGCGGGGGAAGCGACGCTGGGTGGCCAGCACCAGGCGGTCGAGCACCGCGCGGGTGGGCTGGCCGGCCTGGCGGGGACGATCCATGGCGGCCCACTGCTGCAGGATCCCGGTGACCACCTGCAGGGCGGGGGCCCAGCGCTGCTGCAGCAGGAAGAGCCGGAAGACGGCCTCCTCCAGTTCCGGGGAGTGGTCGAGGGCGTCGACGCCGTAGTGGGTCATCACCGTGGAGAGTCGGTTGGCGAAGCTCTCCGGCAGCTGTTCGCGCTCCACGTCGAGGCTGTGCAGGTAGCGCTGGAAGAACTCGCGGGTGGTGTGCACGCGATCGGCCGTGCGGGCGGGGGCATCGTCGGTGTGGGCACGGTCGGGCTGGTTGCGATGCAGCTCGACGACGTCGGAGAAGACGTCCAACAGGCGTGCCTCGGCGTCCACTGCGTCGGGATCGTACTGGCGCAGTTCCAGGTAGCGACGAAGCGGCAGGCCCGGATCCTCCGGGTCGGTGTCGAAGCCCAGGACCACCTGTCGCAGCGCGGTGCGGGCGGCCTCGGGGCTGCTCACCGCCGCGGCATCGTCGGGCAGGTCCAGCGCCACCTCGGGGATCTCTGGGCCGGTCGTCGAACCGTCGTCCAGCGGCTCCAGTCGGGCCAGCGGCGCGCCCGTCTCCACCTGGGTTCCGGCGCGCACGGCGATCTCCTTCACCCGAGCGGCGAAGGGGGCGGCGATGATGGTCTCCATCTTCATCGACTCGAGCACCAGCACGCGGTCGCCGGCCGCCACCTCGTCGCCCTCCTGGACGGGGGTGGCGACGACCAGGGCGGGGGCCTGGCTGCGCAGCACGCCACCCTCGTCGCGGCTGACGCGGTGGGTCTGCCCGTCGACCTCGATCGTCTGCACCGGGCCGGGGGTGCCGAGCAGCACGCGATGGGTGCGTTCACCGATGACCAGGCGTGCGGTGAACTCGTCCTGTCGGGTGAACTGGGCGACCACGGTGGTGGCGGCACCTGCGCTGCCGAGGGCGACCTCGAACTCGTGCGGGCCCATCCGGAGCACCCGGACGCTGTGCGTGGTGCCGCGCAGCTTCAGCTCCATCGGGCGGCCCAGCTCGTGGTTGGCCAGCGGGCGGCCGCGACGGGCGGTGTCCAAGAAGCGGGCACGCTCCACCTCTTCGGCGGCCAGGTAGGCCTCGATGCCTGCGACGACCAGCGCTGCGCCGGAATGGGGGCTGCGCTGCAGGCCACCGTTGGCGCGGGTCCGGTCGATCCAGCCGGTGTCGGCCCAGCCGTCGGGGCCGGTCCCGTCGACGACGGCGGGCTGGTCGAGCAGTTCGAGGATGAAGGACTTGTTGGTGGTGCCGCCGTCGATGACCACCTGGGTGTCGGCCATGGCGCGGCGCAGGCGGCCCAGGGCTTCCTCGCGGGTCGCTCCATAGGCGATCACCTTGGCGATCATGGAGTCGAAGTCGGCGGGGATGGTGTCGCCGGCCTCGACGCCGGTGTCGACACGAATGCCGGGGCCCTGGGGCAGCACGAGGTGCTGGATGTGGCCCGGGGCGGGGGCGAAGTCGCGGTCGGGGTCCTCGGCATTGAGGCGGGCCTCGATGGCGTGGCCGATCTCGTCGGGCTTGTCGCCCGCGAGCTTGCCGCCCTGTGCGACGTGCAGTTGGAGCTTGACCAGGTCGGTGCGGGTGGTGACCTCGGTGATGGGGTGCTCCACCTGCAGGCGGGTGTTGACCTCCAGGAAGGCGAACAGCTCCTGTTCGGGCTGGTAGAGGAACTCCACGGTGCAGGCGCCGCGGTAGCCGACGCGCACGGCGAGGCGTTCGGCACTGGCCTTGACCTCGGCGACCTTTTCGGGCGAGAGCAGGGGAGAGGCGGACTCCTCGATCACCTTCTGGTTGCGGCGCTGCACGGAGCAGTCACGCACGCCCAGGGCCCAGGCGGTCTCGCCGTCGCTGATCACCTGCACCTCGACGTGGCGGGCGCCGGTGACCAGGCTCTCGAGGAAGACGGTGCCGGAGCCGAAGGCCCGTTCGGCCTCGCCACGGGTGCGGTCGAAGACGTCGGTGAGGTCGGCGTCGGTGGTGACCTTCTGGATGCCTCGGCCGCCACCACCGGCGGTGGCCTTGAGCATCAGCGGGTAGCCGATCCGGTTGGCGACGGCCAGCGCGTCGTCGAGGCTGTCGACCGAGCCCTGGCTCCAGGGGGCGACGGGGACGCCGACCTCCTCGGCGATGAGCTTGGAGCCGATCTTGTCGCCGAGCTGGCGCATGGCCTCGGCGCTGGGGCCGACGAAGGTGATGCCCAGCTTGGCGCACAGGTCCGCGAAGGCGGGGTCCTCCGCGACGAAGCCCCAGCCCACCCAGGCGGCGTCGGCGCGGGTGGCGACGAGTGCCTGTTCCAGCTTCGCCATGTCGATGTAGGGGCGGGCGCTGGCCGGCCCCAGGTCGAAGGCGACGTCGGACTCCCGCACGAACATGGCGTTGGCCTCGCCCGTGGTGTGCAGCGCGATCACCTCGATGGCGGGCTGCTGGGGGTGCTCGGCGTTGAGCTCCCGCACCGCGTGGATCAGGCGCATCGCGGCCTCGCCGCGGTTGATGACGGCCAGGCGGGTGATCGTGGGGGTGGTGCTCATGCGCGTCGTCCTTCGGATCCGGAAATGCGAACATGGCGACGCTAGTCCTGTGGCCAGCCACAATGCGGGAAGGATTTGCGCAGAGTCAGCCCCGGATCCTTGGTGGGATTCCTACAAAGCGCGCCCTCTGCGGTCCTCGCCCGACGGCGTAGCTCCCCACCCCGACGGCCGAAGCTGCGCACCCCGCTGGCCGACCTCCACATCCAACGGCCCAGCTCCACTTCCGACGGCCGAGCCTGTCGAGGCCTCCCGTCACTTCGACGTGCGCAGTCATCTGCGCACGTGGGACTCACCGGGGCACGTGCTGCAGCGGGTGCACCAGTTCCTGCGACGTGCGCAGTCCACCGCGCACGTTGTCCTCGACCGGCTCGGGTGGTGACCTCTCGTGGACGGAAACAAGCGGCTCGGATGGCTCGCCACCGTCGTCTTCCTTGGCCATCACAGTGCCCCACCCAACGGTGGGTCAGGCGGGGTCGTGCAGCGCCAGTGCTGCAAGGGCGACGAGGCACCCACCGCTGACGAGGTAGATGGGCCAGCCCCACGGGGAATGGGTGCCACCGCTGGTCACATAGGTGTCAGCCAGGGCGATGCCCGGGCCAAAGGAGGCCAGCCAATGTGCCGGCGCGGCCAGGACTCCGAGTATGAGGAAGCCGACGGCATCGGATCGAGGATCTGGACACTGACGGCGCAGGCTGGCAACCAGCAGTGCCAGTGCGAGCAGGACTCCCAGCCCGACGATCCGACCACGATCGGGACGTCCAGGGACTCACCCGCTGCGGCGACGTCGGCGTGGACCTGGGACAACGTCCGCTCCGGTGCGGTGGCCAGGGGATTGAGCACCAGGTTCTGCACCACGGACCACACGGCCAGCAGGGCGATGCCGACAAAACCAAGCAGGGGCACGCAGCGTCGGGTCATG
Source organism: Luteococcus struthionis (assembly GCF_048595755.1). GTDB lineage: Bacteria > Actinomycetota > Actinomycetes > Propionibacteriales > Propionibacteriaceae > Luteococcus. Next base: position 2,777,781 of record NZ_CP184360.1, on the reverse strand, counting down.
GACCAAATCTAGGAGGTGGCGGCCCTGAAGAGATCGGCCCATCGGTCCGGGCTTGTCAGACCACGGTCTGGCTGTGATCCCGCCCAAGGCGATGCGGTTTTGTCGGCGGCCACAACTACAGTTGGTCCGGCCGGCGGCAGACCGTCGGCGCAGCAGATCCTGGAAGTGAGTTCGTGAGCGTCTACCCGCCCCTTCGTCTGTCGGCACCCAGCAAGACCGATGCCGTCGTCGTCGACACGCCCGTGGTGCTGGCCCCGATGGCCGGCATCACCAACCGCGCCTACCGGCAGCTGTGCGCCGAGCAGGGCGCGGGCCTGTATGTGTGCGAGATGCTCACCAGCCGCGGCATCGTCATCCAGGATCGCAAGACCAAGCAGATGCTGGGCTTTGCCCCCAATGAGACGGTCCGCAGCGTGCAGACCTACGGGGTCGACCCGGAGACCGTCGCCCGGGCCACCCATGTGCTGTGCGACCAGTACGGCGTCAACCACGTCGACCTGAACTTCGGCTGCCCGGTCCCCAAGGTGACCCGCAAGGGCGGCGGTGGGGCCCTGCCGTGGAAGCAGGACCGCTTCCGCGCCATCCTGCGGGCCGTGGTGAAGGCCGCCGACAGCTACGGCGTGCCGGTGACCATGAAGACCCGCAAGGGCATCGACGACGACCACCTCTACTACCTCGACGCCGGACGCATCGCCCAGCAGGAAGGTGTGGCCGCCATCTGCCTGCACGCCCGCACCGTCGGCGAGGCCTACTCGGGGCAGGCCGACTGGGACGCCATCGCGCGCCTGGTGGAGCACGTCGACATCCCGGTGCTGGGCAACGGCGACATTCTGGGAGGCCAGCGACGCCATGCGGATGATGGAGCAGACCGGCGCGGCTGGAGTCGAGGTAGGCCGTGGTTGCCTGGGTCGCCCGTGGCTCTTCCGCGACCTCGCCGACGCCTTCGCCGGACGCCAGACGCAGCACAAGCCCACCCTGGGCGAGGTGGCCGCGATGGTGCGTCGCCACGGCGAACTGCTCGCCGAGGTCATGGGCGAGAAGTACGGCCTGACCGATCTGCGCAAGCACATGGCCTGGTACTTCAAGGGCTTCCCGGTGGGTGGCGAGTTGCGCCACCAGCTGGCGATGATCAGCGACTTCGAGACCTTCGACTCCCTGCTCGCCCAGCTCGACCACGACGCACCCTTCCCCGAGATGGAGCTCGGCAAGCCCCGCGGCCGCCAGGGCACCCCGCGGGCCAAGGTGATCCTTCCCTACGGCTGGTACGACGACACCGACGGCCGTGAGCTGCAACTCTCCGACGACGACGCCGCAGGTTCAGGAGGCTAGGACCCATGTGCACCGACGACCTCTCCGCGACGGCCCCCGGGGCCTCGACAGGCTCGGCCACCGAGGCAGCGCAGCCCGAGATCATGCCTCGAGCAGCGGCATGGGCCGACACCATGCATGGCCATGCCGGGGACGACTTCGTCCAGGCCCATCGCGATTCGCACGCGGCCATGGAGCCCGGACCGGTGCTCGGTCGGGAGGCGCGCGAGGAGCGGGAGGCCCTCACCCTGCGTCGCGGGGCCACGCTGGCGCGCGGGGCGGGGGACAGGGCCGTGGAGGAAGAGCCCGACTCCGAACGCACCTGCTTCGAGCGAGACCGTGACCGGATCGTGCACTCACCGGCCTTTCGCCGACTCGCGGGCAAGACCCAGGTGGTGGTCTACCCGACCGACCACCAGCGCACCCGCCTGACCCATGCGATCGAGGTGGCGCAGGTGGCCACCAGCATCGCCCGGGGCGTCGGCGCCAACGTGGCGCTGGCCGACGCCATCGCGCTCGGCCACGACTGTGGCCACGGGCCCGGTGGCCACGCCTCCGAGGACGCCTTCGACGCCTTCATCCCCGAGGGCTACGACCATGGCCCGTGGGGCGCCAATGTCGTGCTCACCGGCCTGAACCTGTGCCAGCAGACCCTGGACGGCATCCGGAACCACTCGTGGAGCAGGCCCGCGCCGGGCACCATCGAGGGTGAGATCGTCAGTTGGAGCGACCGCATCGCCTACTGCGCCCACGACCTGGAGGACGCCATCCACGCCGGCATCGTCACCCTGGACGACCTGCCCGAGGAAGTGGCGGCCATCGCCGGGGTGGGGCGGCGGGCCCAGCTGGGCACCTTCATCCGTGCCGTGATCCGCACCACCAATGCCACCGGCCGGGTCGGCATGGATGCGGACACCGCCGCGGCCCTGGCGGCGCTTCGACGCTTCAACTACGAGCGCATCTACACCCGCCCCGACTCGGTGGCACAGGCCCACGCCGTGGTCGAGGTGCTGCGCGGGCTGGTGGAACGCTACGTCGAAGCCCCCGAACTGATGCCAGCCGACTACCGGTGGGACGACATCACCCGCGGGGCGGTCACCTATGTGGGTGGCATGACCGACCGTTTTGCCTTCGAGCAGGCCGAGCACCTGCTCGGATGGAGCAAGGACCGGCTGCCGCGGGGCATCGGCCGGGGCGCCTGAACCGTCAACCACCGCTCAAGGTTGCAGGTGCACTGAGGCGGTGCCGCCCCTATCGTGACAGTGCGCGGCTCGTGACAGGGCGCGGCGCATGTCGCCGCCTGTGGCGCCAGTTCGAGGGGAGGCACGATGGCACAGGGACCGAAGCGGACCAAGTCCGATCCGACGATCGTGATCGTGCTGCTCATCTGCGTCCTGGTGGGCATGTGGCAGGGTGCTCGTGGCCTGGTCACCGGAGCCTCTGCGGGAGACCGGGAGCGCGGTGGCGCCGTGGCCATCGAGAATGCCGAGACCTTCAACGGCAGCCTGCGGATCAGCACCGCGGCCTGCCATGACACCAAGGGCCTCGACGAGGTCCGCTACCGGGTGGAGGATTCCCGCGGCCGCGAGGTCGCCAAGGAAGTCCACTCCTTCGTCGCGGGGCGGGTACGTCAGGCAGCCAGCATCGGGTCGGGCCTGGCCGCCGACCGCTACCGAGCCGAGGTCACCTGCCTCAGCAATGGCCAACCGGTCGGCGAAGCCCACGTGACCCACGCCACCGTCGGCAAGGGCGGGGGATCACGCCGGCCCGCCCAGCTTCCCGACACCGGCCACTGAACCAGCGGCGAGACGCGTGCGCGGTCAGGGGCGCAGCCTCTCGCGGAGGTCGGCCGGAAGCAGACGACCACTGCGCATCAGCTTGTTCGCGATCACCACGGTCAGGGTCTGTCCTGCCATGATCCCCACCAACACCAGGAGCTGGGCAGCCCCGGCCTGCAGGGCGGAACCGCCACCCAGCAGCACGCCGACGAAGGCGCCCGGCAAGGTCACCAGGCCCACGGTGCGGGTGGTGTCCAGATTGGGAACCAGCGCGTCCTGCACGGTGCGCTGGGTCACCAGTTCGACCGCCTCGTGCCGCTGGAAGCCCAGCGAGAGAGCCGACTCATAGCTGGCAATGTTCTCCCGCAGGGCCGCGAACTGTCGTCGTCCGAACAACGTGTGGGCTGTCATCATGTTGCCGATCACGATGCCGGCCAGGGGAATCAGCGCTGCACCGGTGAACGGCGAGGCGCCCGTGCCGAAGATGATCGCCAGCACCGGGACGACGCCACAACCCATCGCCAGCGCCGTCCAGGGCCACGCGCCACCGGTTCCGGTGCGCTTGACGGTGGTGCGCACCGCGACGGCGAACATCAGCAGGCTGAAGGCCAACGCCAGCCACACATTGCGCAGGCAGGCCACGATGATCAACGAGACCGCCGCCAGCTGCAGGGCGGCGCGCACGGCGGCCACCACATTCTGCGTGGCCAGCCCGGTCTTGCCCCACAGTGAGCCGGCTGCGGCCACGCCCACCAGCAGCATGAGGGCGACGGGCAGTTGCCAGGCGAGTTCGACGATCACCGGGCAAGTCTAGGACGGCGATACACTGCCCCACATGGCCGGACGCATCAACGACGAGGACATCGCGCTCGTCCGGGAACGCGCCCGGATCGACGACGTGGTGAGCTCCCACGTCACCCTCAAGCCCGCCGGCGGTGGTTCCCTGAAGGGCTTGTGCCCCTTCCACGACGAGAAGACCCCCAGCTTCCAGGTGACCCCCGCCAGGGGTTTCTTCTACTGCTTCGGCTGCGGCGAGGGTGGTGATGCGATCACCTTCCTGCAGAAGATCTCCAACCTGAGCTTCACCGAGGCAGTGCAGCAGCTGGCCGACCGCACCGGCGTGCAGCTGCGCATCAGCGACGACGGGGGCCCACGACAGGAGCCCGGGCTGCGCGTGCGCATCCTGGAGGCGAATGCGGCCGCCGAGGAGTTCTACCGCAAGCAACTGATGAGTCCCGGAGCCCTGGTTGCCCGCCAGATGCTCGACGGGCGGGGCTTCGACCGGGCAGCCGCGGAACACTTCGGCGTCGGCTATGCCCCACGGGGTGGGCGCGAGCTGAAGTACCACCTGAATCGGCTGGGCTTCCGGGATGCCGAGCTGGTCAAGGCGGGGCTGATCCGCGAACACGGGCATGACTTCTTCCAGGGTCGCGTGCTGTGGCCGATCCGTGACTCCGGCTCCGCCGTTCTCGGTTTCGGGGCCCGACGTCTGTTCGACGACGACCGGATGCCCGCCAAATACCTCAACACCCCCGAGACGCCCGTCTACAAGAAGTCCCACGTGCTCTACGGCCTCGACCTGGCTCGCCGCAACATCGGCAAGAAGTCCCAGGCCGTGGTGGTGGAGGGCTACACCGACGTGATGGCAGCCCACCTGTCCGGCGTCGACACGGCGGTGGCCTCCTGCGGCACGGCCTTCGGAGACGACCATGCCCGCATGCTGCAGCGTCTGATGGGCAACCAGGGGGCCTTCACCGGCGAGGTGATCTTCACCTTCGACGGCGACCAGGCCGGCCAGAAGGCGGCCCTGAAGGTCTTTGGCGGAGACCAGAACTTCATCGCCCAGACCTATGTGGCGATCGAGCCCAGCGGCCTGGACCCGTGCGACCTGCGACTGCAGCAGGGGGAGGCCGCGGTGCGCGAGCTGGTCGGGCGCCGCGTGCCGCTCTACCGCTTCGTGATGGAGAACACCGTCAAGGACTATGACCTGGATCGTGTGGACGGGCGGCTGCAGGCGCTGCGGGCCTCCGCGCCGCTGGTCACCTCGATCCGCGACACCTCCCTGGTCAACGGCTACCTGCGCGAGCTGGCGTCGATGCTCGGGATGGACATCGACGAGGTGCGGGCAGAGGTCTCGCGCGCCCGGCGACGCCAGCAGAACCAGCCAGCCAGGCCGCAGCACCGCGAGCCGGCGCCCGCGGCGGTGCAGGAGGACGACGGGCATGATGCCTCGGCCATGCCGTGGCCCGATCCCGCCGACCGCAGCCTGGGAGTGGAACGCGGCACGCTGAAGTTGATGCTGCAGTACCCAACCCTGTTCGACACGGCGTGGAACCACGTCAGTGTGGACGATTTCAGCCATCCCGCCTACCGGGCGGTCTTCGCCGCGATCCAGCAGGTTCCCTGGACCTCCGAGCAGTGGCCGGAGCACGTCATCGAGTCCACCCCCGACGAGGTGGTGCAGCAGCTGGAGGTGGCGCTGCTGGTGGAGTCCGTGCTGCGCGAACCGGACGAGGCCTACGCGACGGCCTACGCCTCGCGCCTGCAGCTGTTGCGTGTGGAGCGTGAGATCAAGGACCTCAAGAGCCGGCTGCAGCGCACCAATCCGCTGGAGGACGAGGCCGGGCACAAGCGGATGTTCTCGGCGCTGCTGGAGCTCGAGGTGCGTCGCAAGCAGCTGCAGCAGGCCTCCCTGGGGGCGCTGGACTAGTTCCTTGCCAAGGCCCACGGTGCAAGAGCTGTGGACCGAATCGTGTTGGCCGGGTGTTGTCCGGGTGCGGACTCCACAGATGCCTCGTCCGGGGTCCATCGGCGAGCCTGCACAGGCAGCATCGGGGCATGACGACAATGACCCGCTGTAGTGACCTGTCCTTGCTGCCCGAGCTGCTCACCCGGGAGCAGGAGGTGGCGCTGGCCCGACGAGTCGAGGCCGGCGTCGTGGCCGGAGCCGTGCTCGACCAGTCACTGGACCTGCCCGTGGCTGCCGAGCGGAGTGACCTGGAGGCGGTGCGCCAAGACGGTGAGGCGGCCTGGCAGCACTTCCTGCTGGCCAACCTCAAGCTCGTGGCAATGCTGGCCGGGAAGTCGGCTCGGCGAAGCCACGTCGAGTACGACGAGTTCTTCCAGGAGGGCGTCGAGGCGCTGGCCGAGGCGCTGCGTCGCTTCGACCACCGCCAAGGCATGCGCTTCTCCACCTATGCCTATCCGTGGGTGCGCAATGCGGTCTTGAGACATGAGGTGCTGCGGGGCGGTTTGGCACAGACCCCGTTGTGGCGGGCCCGTGAGGCGCGACGGGTGCATCGCATCCGCGACGAGATGACAGAGGAGCTGGGGCGAACGCCCAACCTGGCCGAGCTGGCGGTGCGGCTGGGCATGCGGAGCGCACGCGTGGCCGAGCTCCTGCTCGAACGGGCGCCCGTGCCCCTGGACGAGTCGGACCGGTCCTCGCAGTTGCGCTGCCCCGCGGCCGACGTGGCGCTGGAGGGGTGGCTGCGGGAGCGCCCGGCGTGGTTGGGCCAGCTGGGTTCCCAGGAACGAGAGGTGTTGGCCCTGCGCCACGGCCTGGACGACGGCTGTGAGCGGGAACTGGCCGAGGTGGCGCGTCACATGGGGGTCTCGGTGAGCACCGTGCGGCGGACCGAGGCCCGCGCGCTGCGTCAGGCCAGACAGGTGCTGGGGGAGCGACCGGTGGCCGCCTGACTTGGGCCTCGCGGGCAGAATGGGGCCATGGCCCTGTTCTCGCGACGCACCGATCCGCCCATGCTGACCCACTACCGGCAGCACACCGGACGCCAGGAGCAGATGCTCGCCTGGGCGCAGGGGCCACGCGTCGAGCTGTTGGCCTTCCTCACCCACTTCGCCGTGCGCTATGCCGAGGGGGAATGGCAGCTCATCGGGTGGCACCACGTGCGCAGCGGCGGCTGGCGCGCTGAGGGGGAAGAACTCCACTGGCGCCTTGCCGACGGAAGCAAGGAGAACTTCCACCTCACCGAGGTGGGCGACTTCCCGGGGGTCTTCCGAGACCGGGTGCAGGCCAGCATCGTGGTGGAGGACCGCTTCGAGCCGCCGACGGGGGGACTGGTGCTGCTCACCGCTCGCCGAGACCTGGCCGAGGAGCACCCGCGGCTGGACTGGCACGTGGAGGCGATCCGCGGCGCCAGCCTCCAGGATCCGCAGACCAAGCGGTTGGCCGAGCTCGCGTTGGCGCGCTTGCGGGCCGATTATGACTTTTGACCAAAGCTGTGTAATGTTTCATCTCGCGCACGGCGCTGATCCCCTGTAGCTCAATCGGCAGAGCATCTGACTGTTAATCAGAGGGTTACTGGTTCGAGTCCAGTCGGGGGAGCCAATCACAACCCGTCCCACTAGTGGAAACACTGCTGGGGCGGGTTGCTTGCGTTCCCGAGTGTGTGATTCCCGCCTGCGCCATTCCTGCCGCTTGGCTTTCTGCGTGTCTGTCTCTACGGCGACCACGAAACGCCCAGGTGCCCTGACGGGGTGGCCAGCATGGCGTGTCCCACCTGCCTTGCGGGGGCCAGCTCACTGGTCTTCGACTCGCCCGACATGTTGGTCAGTTCGAGAGTGACGCGTTCGGGCGCTTCGTCGGTGAAGTCGATGGTGAGGGCGCGCTGCTCCACCGGCGCGGGCATGGGACGACGGAAGCGGGTGAGGGGTCTGTCACCGCTGCCCCAGCGGACCGTCAACCGCGGCTGGAGCAGGTCACCGGCACGCATCTCGCGCTCCAGGCCGAGCTTGACCAGCAGCACGTCGTCGTCGACCAGTTCCCACGCGATGCTGCGGCAACCATGTGATCCGCTGACGCTGATCACCCGAGCCCCGGGAGCAGGCGCCAGGACCAACATGGGGAAGACACGTACGGCCGGGCGAATGGCGCGCACCAGGAAGCTCTCCTCATGCTCCAGGGCGGATCCCGCCGCTCCCACCGTGATCCGGTCGTGGATCATCAGGGCGGTGAGCTGGGGGTCCAACGTCATGCCCATGCGATTCAGGGCCGCTCGGAAGGCAGGGGAGTAGTCAAGGGCCACAGTGGGGTACCACGTTGCTTCCGCGGGGCCGGCAAGTGCACTCACCAGGAGCCCGGGGGCAAGACCAAGCAATTCCTCGAGATGGGTGACTGCAGTGCGAGAGCCGGGACGGCTGGGAACCGAACGACCCTTGCACCAATAGCTCAGGGTCGCCTTGGACAAGGGGGTGCCACGCCGGCCCAATTCGTCCGAGAGTTCTTGCAGGGTCATGGCACTGTCATGGATGGCCCGGGTGAGGAGCTCGGGGAAGTCAAGCATGGTCGTCATACTCCCAACTGAGGCTGTGCCATCCGGCGGGAGGGTCGGTGAGACAGACCTGGAGGTGCTGCGCGGCCGTGAGTTGCTGACGCATGGGGTGCGTGGGCGTCGAGGGCTGCCACTGGTTGGGAGTGGTTTCGTACCAGGCATGCTGCGGGGCGCGCTCGAAGCTGGCTTCCAGCACCACGATCGGCAGCGATCGGCCCAGCACCCGAGCGACTTCCCCGGTGCGGGCATCGTCCGCCCGCCAGCGCACGCGAGTGCCCCGCAGGACGGGCTCCCCCATGGCGGCGGGGGCCGGCAGGTGGAGCTCCACGGCCATCAGCCCCAGGTCGGGCAGCACCACCACGCGACCCAGGGTGCAGCCCATGATCGCCTCGATCTCGGGAACGTCATCGTCGGCACCGATCCCGAGCACCAGTGCCGTGGCCCCCAGCTGCTCGGTGCGCGAGACCAGCAGTTCGCGCGTCTCCTCGACCCGGCCAAGTCCGTCGGCCGCCACGTGCACATGGTCGTGCACGCTCATGGTGTCGAAATGGGCCATGGGGTCCAGGCCCAGTTCCTCCAGGACTCCCCGCGCCCGATCCGCCTCGGGGAGCGCGTGGACCCGGTCCCAACGGCTGAAGGCATCGCTGGGCAGGGCCCCCTGCAGGTGGCCTACCGGAAGACGAAGGACTCGTTCCAGCTCACCGATCACGGCCAGGGACGATTCCCGGGAGGGAAGTGACCTGCCCCTTTGCCAGTAGCTCAACGTGGCGATGGAGATGCGACGGCCCGCCTCGGTCATCTGCTGCGAGATCTGCTCGAGCGTCAGACTCTGCCGTGCGATCGCATCGGACAGCGCACGGCAGAACTGCACATCGGGGCGATCCTTCACTTGTTCACCATAACCGACGCGCTGCGCGCTCCCAGCAGCTCGTGCCATGCGTGATTGACTGGCATGCAATCCTTGGCCGAGACACGACGGCCGACTGGCACTGGAGGGCGGCGATGGGCATGGTCCAGATCGTGCAGCCGCGGCAGGTCGCCCTGAGCGACCAGGCCAGGCTGCAGGTGCGCCGCACCCTCCCGAACCGGCAGCGATCCTTCGTCGGGGCGTGGTGCTTCGTCGACCACTACGGGCCTGACCCCGTGCGCGAGCCCAGCGACGGCATGGACGTGCCGCCCCATCCCCACACCGGTCTGCAGACCGTCTCCTGGCTCTTCGAGGGGGCCCTGGAGCACCACGACTCCGGGGGTGCGCACGCTGTGGTGCGGGCGGGCGAGATCAACCTGATGACCAGCGGCCACGGCATCGCCCACAGTGAGCAGACCACGGCCGAGACCACCGTGCTGCACGGTGTGCAGTTGTGGATCGCGTTGCCGGAGCGTTTTCGAGACACGGCCAGGGCCTTCCAGCACCACGCCCCCGAGCGTCGTCGGATTCCGGGAGGGGAGGCCCTGGTCTTCATCGGCGAGCTTCCCGGCGTGGACCGCTCGCCGATCCAGACCCACACCCCCTTGCTGGGCGCCGAGCTCCGGTTGACCGCCGGCAGCCGGAACGAGCTGGAGGTCGACGCCGGCTTCGAACATGCGCTGCTCGTCGACCAGGGCGCGGTCAGCCTGTAGGGGCAGCGCCTGGAGCGCGGCGAACTCGGGCTGGTGGACCGAGGCCCCCAGCCGCTCAGCATCGTCGTCGGCGAGCAGGATGCCCGACTGGTGCTGCTGGGTGGTGAACCCTTCGACGACGAGATCGTGCTGTGGTGGAACTTCATCGGCGGCGACCACGACTACGTGGCGCGCGCCCGCGAGGACTATGAGGCAGGAAGCAGCCGCTTTGGCCGGGTCGAGGGATACCAGGGCACCACCGAGCGAATCCCGGCACCACCGCTGCCGCCGGGCAGGCTGCGTCCCCGCGGCCGCACGGGGCGGGCCTGAGGATCCGGGCCGTTGTCGACCCCCTAGGCTTCACGCATGCAGTGGGACAACAGCCCGGTCTACCGCCGTCGACGCCGAATCGTGGCAGGAGCCACTGTCTTGCTGCTTGCCGCAGTGACCAGCTGCACCGTCCAACTGGGCAAGGCGCTGCGGGACGACTCCCCGGCCACGACCCAGCAGGCGCCCGCGCCCAGCGTCGATGCAGCGCGCTCGCCGCAGCCCCGCACGGGCAGCGCCCAGGACGTCACCATCGCCTTTGGCGGCGACGTGAACGCCCACGGTGAAGCGGCGCGCATCACCCGATCGGGACTGGGGCAGGTGGGGGAGGTGCTCGCCGCCGCGGATCTGGCGATGGTGAACCTGGAGACCGTGGTGGCGCAGGACCGCAGCGGGTTGCAGCCCGAACCCAAACCCTTCACCTTCGCCACCGGTCCGGCCCTGCTGGACACGCTCAAGGCCGCGGGCATCGACGTGGTCACCGCAGCCAACAACCACTCGATGGACTTCGGCGAGGAGGGCCTGCGTCGCATGCTTCGGGTCAAGCAGGAGCATGACCTGCCGATGGTGGGCATCGGTCACGACCAGGACGAGGCCTGGGCTCCGTGGGTGACGACGGTGAAGGCCGCAAGGTGGTCATCTTCGGGGCCACCGACGTGCTGGATGCCCACCTGGACTGGAAGGCCACCGCGGACAAGGCGGGGTTGGCCAAGGTGAAGGATGACGCCGGCTTGCAGCGTCTGCTCGACGGGGTGCGTGCCGCCCGTGCCGGGGGGCCCGACGTGGCCATCGTCGTCTACCTGCACAGCGGACAGGAAAGGGTCCGCTGTCCCACCACTCGTCAACAGCAGACCGCACGGAAGCTGGCCGAGGCCGGTGCCGACGTCGTCGTCGGCAGCCACGCCCACGAACTCCAGCCGACCGCGACGGTGGGCAACACCCTGGTGGCCCACGGCATGGGCAACTTCGTCTTTGCCGCCCACAGCAGTACCACGCGCGCCACCGGCGTGCTCAGCGTCACCATTCCCGGTGCCCCGGGCCCGGGTCACGCCACGTTCTCACCGGCGCGCATCGACCAGGGAGTGCCGTCGCTGCTGGAGGGGCAGGATCGTGCCCAGGCGCTGCAGCGGTGGGACGCGCTGGGCAAGGGCTGCAGTTAGCGAGATACTTCGGCGGTGCCCTCGCAAACCTCGATTCATCTGCGCCCCACCCAGACACTGCTGCTGGGATCACTGTTGTTCGGCCTCTTCTTCGGAGCCGGGAACCTCATCTTCCCCGTCTCGCTCGGGTTGCAGTCGGGGGCCTCGGTCATCCCGGCAGTGCTCGGCTTCCTGGTCGCCGCCGTTGGCTTGCCGATCCTGGGGGTGGTGGCCTCGGCGCTCGCGCAGACGCGTGACCTGCATGAATTGGCCTCTCGCGCGGCTCCCTGGTTCGGTGTCCTGTTCACCTGTGCGCTGTACCTGACCATTGGCCCCTTCTTCGCCATCCCTCGAACCGCGACGGTCTCCTTCGAGATGGCCTTCGGCGGCCGGCTGGGTTCGGGTGGTGAAGCGCTGGTGCTGCTGCTCTTCAGCGCGGGCTTCTTCGGGGCGGTGCTGGCCGCGGCGGTGCGTCCCGGCCGGCTGCTCGACTACGTGGGGCGCTACCTCACCCCCGTCTTCCTCGTCCTGCTGGGCATCCTGCTGGCGGTGGTGCTGGGCCGCGGAGGCCAGTCGAGGCCCGCGGCCGTCGAGCCCTATCTGCACCACCCCGCCAGCCAGGGCATCCTGGACGGCTACAACACGATGGACGCCCTGGCCTCGCTGGCCTTCGCGATCGTCGTGATCGAGGCAGTGCGACGCCTGGGGGTCGTCGCGCCGCACCGCATCGCCATCGAGGTGGGCAAGGCTGGCGTGCTGGCGGCGCTCGCCATGGGCGTGATCTACACGGCCCTGGCGGGGCTGGGCGCAGGTGCCAGCGGCCTGGTGGGCCGTGACGAGAACGGGGCAGTGACGCTGTCGGCCGTCTCCAGCCAGACCTTCGGGGCCGTGGGGCACTGGCTGGCGGCGTTGATCATGCTGGTCGCCTGCCTCAAGACCGCGATCGGCCTGGTGACTGCCTGCTCGGAGATGTTCGCGACGATGTTCCCCCGCAGCCTGTCCCAGCGGCAGTGGGCCGTCGCCTTCACCGTCGTCTCCTTCGGCCTGGCCAATGTGGGGCTGGAGGCCATCATCAGCGCGTCGGTGCCCGTGCTGCAGCTGCTCTACCCCTTGGCGATCTGCATCATCGCGCTGGGTCTGCTTGATCCTTGGTTGCGCTCACGCGTGTGGGCCTGGCGACTGTCCCTGCTGGGTGCGGGTCTGGCCTCGACGCTGTCGCTGCTGGGGATCGATCACGTGCCCTTCCTCCCGGGTCACGAACTGGGCTTCGGGTGGGTACTTCCGGCCATCCTCGGGCTGATCGTGGGCAGCCTCCTGCCTGCTCGGCGAAGCTGACGGATTCCTGTGGTGCGGTCGTGTCCGCCGCGGAAGTCTGCGCTGGTGTGGTTAGCGTCGAGGAATGTTTCCCCTCGAACTGTCAGTGTCGGACCAGAGGTTCGTCGGTAGGGCGACGAATGATCGCGAACACCCCGGTGGCGGTGGCCAGCAGTTGGCCGTCGGTCTCACGGGTCAAGGTTCCATCGACGTAGGCGAGGGTGCGGCCCACGCGGCGCACCGTCGCACTGCCCACCAGCAGGTCTCCGATCGACCCCGCCGAGAGGTAGTTCACGGTCAGTGAGCTGGTCACGGCCATCTTGTCCGCCGGAAGTTGCAGGATGACATTGCCGCCCATCACGGCATCCAGCATTCCGGCGATCACCCCACCGTGGATTCCCCCTCCCACATTCGCGTGACGCTCCGTCGTGGCGCAGCGCACCACCTCGCCGTCCCAGACGATCCCGTTGTGCGTGCGAAAGGGTGCCACCATGCGTTCGTTCACGCGGCAGATTGTGCCACTTCCCGGCGCCCCGTCCGGCTCATCCACCGGCTCCTGACGTCTCGAAACCCGAGACGAAAGCTCTCCGCCCTGCGCGGGGGCGTGACAGAGTGTGCAGGTCATGGCGGCGGTAGCGCTGCCCGCAGCCCATTTCTCAGGAGATTCCGTGTCGACAGCGACCCAGAACGCACCTGCCCCGCGTGAACAATGGCAGTCACAGATGGGGTTCATCCTCGCCGCGGTTGGCTCCGCGATCGGCCTGGGCAACATCTGGCGTTTCCCGGGTGTTGCCTACACCAATGGTGGCGGCGCCTTCCTGATCCCGTACCTGGTGGCGCTGTTGACCGCCGGTGTGGTCTACCTGCTCTTCGACTGGGCACTGGGCCACCGCTACCGCGGCTCCGCGCCTGCGATCTTCCGACGGGTCCACCCGAAGTTCGAACCGCTCGGCTGGTTCCAGGTGGGCCTGTGCTTCCTGATCATCACCTACTACGCGGTGATCGTGGCCTGGTCGGTGCGCTATGTCGGGTATTCGGTGAACCGTGCCTGGGGCGACGACCCCGCGGCCTTCTTCACCCAGGACTTCCTGCGGCTGCTGCCCTCGTCCGAGGCACACCTGACCGCCGAGGTCGTCCCGGCCATCACCTGGCCGCTGGTCGTCGTGTGGCTCTTCGTCAGCCTCATCATGGCGCTGGGCGTGGCCGGGGGCCTGGAGCGGCTCAACAAGATCTTCCTGCCCCTGCTGATCGTGATGTTCGCGGGCATGGTGCTGCGGGCCATCACGCTGCCCGGAGCCGTGACCGGCCTGAACTCCTTCTTCACCCCGGACTGGGCAGCACTGGCCGATCCGCACGTGTGGATCCAGGCCTATGCGCAGATCTTCTTCTCGCTGTCGGTGATGTTCGGCATCATGATCACCTACTCGTCCTACCTGCCGCGCAAGGCCAATCTGGGCCCGACCGGCCTGGTGGTGGCCTTCTCCAACTCGTCGTTCGAGATCCTGGCCGGCATCGGCGTGTTCTCGACGCTGGGCTTCATGGCCAGCAAGCAGGGGATCGCGATCTCCGAGCTGGAGGGCATCACCGGTCCGATCCTGAGCTTCGTGACCTTCCCCCAGGTGATCTCGATGATGCCGGGCGGCCCGTTGTTCGGCGTTCTCTTCTTCGGATCCCTCGCCCTGGCCGGTGTCACCTCGCTGGTCTCGTTGATCCAGGTGGTCACTGCCGGCGTGCAGGAGAAGTTCGGGATGAGCGTGCGTCGCAGCTCCCTGTTCGTCGGCATCATCGCGGCGCTGACCTCCACCTTCCTGTACAGCACCACCAATGGCCTCAACATGCTCGACGTGGTGGACAACTACGTGAACAATGTCGGCATCGTCGGCTCGGCCATCGTGACGGTCTTCCTGATCACCTTCGTCGTGCGCCGGTTGCCGGAGCTGCACCACCACATCAATGAGCACTCCGCCCGCCCGGTGGGGGCCTGGTGGCGGATCTTCGCCGGCTACATCACGCCGATCATGCTCACCGTCATGCTGGTCTTCGCCCTGGTCGATCTGGTGCAGAACGGCTACGGCGACTACCCGCAGTGGTTCACCCTTGCCTTCGGCTGGGGCGGCTTGGCCTTCATCCTGGCTGCCTCGCTGCTGCTGAGCGCCCTGCCGTGGCGCACCGCCGTCGACCATTTCCTGCCGGCACGGCTCGAAGGCATGGAACACCGCCCCTACGCCCACCACCAGGACGCCGACGACAACGGCCTTGCAGAGGAGACCCGATGACCACCACCGCACTCATCATGCTCGTGTTCTCGCTCACCATGGTCTGGGGCGGGCTGATCGCCTCGATCATCTACCTGCGCCGGAATCCCAGCCCCTACTCCGACGCCGACTGAGCTCACGGCGGCCGACCAGAAGGACGACACCCCGTCACTCTCCAAGAGTGACGGGGTGTCGTCGTGGTGGCGACGGGCAGATCAGTTGTCGCTGACCTGGTCCTTGGCCTGCTTGGCCTTCTGCTGGACCTGCTGCTTGCCCGACTGGGCCTGCTCGGTCAGGTCCTGCTTGGCGAAGTCGGCCTCACCCTTGACATTCTCGGCGGCCTCCTGGGCCTTGCCCTTGACGCTCTGGGCGACGTCCTGGGCGGGCTCCTTCAGGCTGGCGGCGGTGTCGCGAGCCACGTCCTGCGCCTGGTCCAGCAGGGGCTGGGCCTGTTCCTTGGCCTGCTCGGCGTAGCGCTTCTCCACCTTGGTGGAGGGCAGTGCGCCACCCACAAGGGCTCCGAGGCCGAAGGCGACCAGGCCGGCGGCCAGCGGGTTGCCGCGGGTGCGTCGCTTCAGCTGACCGGGGGCGTCCTGGACCTGCTGGCGCAGCCCCTGGCCGGTCTGACCGGCGGCCATCTGGGCCTGGTTGGCGCGCAGCTGGGCGCTGTACTGGGCCTGGCCGAGGCCACCAGCGGCGGCGGCGCGGGCCTGGTCGGCACCCTGACGGGCCTGGCCGGCCAGACCGTCGTCGGCGAAGTCATCCTCGGAACCGAAGACGGCCTCCTTGGCGCTCTGCACCTTCTGCTGCACGCCCTGACGCGCCTTGTCCACCTGCTCCTCGGCGATGTTGCGGGGATTGGCGTTCTCGGCGAGTGCGTTTACGTCCTCGCTCAGGTTGGCGCGGGTGCGCTCGATGTCCTGACGGATCTGCTCGGGATTGCTCATCGGTTCCTCTCCTCATTGCCCTTGAGGGCATCGGGGATCTTCTTGGTGGTCTCGGTGGTGCGGGGCAGCCCGTCGATCTGCTGCATCTTCTTGCGGCCGGTAGCCGCCAGTGCGGCAGCGACGATGCCCCACAGCACGGCCAGGATCAGTCCGGACCAACCCAGTGCCGGGTGGTCGTGGTTGCCGATCCAGATGGCCAGGGTCCACCACAGCGCGAGGCTGGCGAAGGTCAGGGCCAGGTGGGCGGTGATGCCCGCGCCGGCCAGCATCCCGGCGCCGCTACCGGCTCGGGTGGCGTCCTGCTTCAGTTCGGCCTTGGCCAGATCAAGCTCCTGGCGCACGAGGGTGCTGAAGTTCTGGCTCAGGTCGGCGACGATCTGTCCGATCGATCGGTCATCGTCCTGGTGCGCGGTCTGCGGAATGTGGGCTCCGCTCATCGGGCGTCACCACGAAACTGCTCGGGGCGCTCCTGGTCGAACAGCGGGTCGCTGTGGACGGGCTGCTCGTCCTGCGCCAGCTCGCGGGTGCCGCGGGCCAGTCGACCGGCCAGCAGTCCGGCGCCGGCAGCCAGGGCCAGGAAGGTGCCGGGCTTGCGGGCGGCGAAGCGACGCACCTCGAGCACGACGTCGTCGGGCTCGTGGTTCTCGAGCCAGCCGGCCAGCGCGGTGCCGCGGTTGGCCAGGTCGCCGGTCAGCTGGGCCACGGGGCCGCTGGTCTCGGCATTGCGGGTGAGCTGGGAGAGCTCGTCGCTGAGGCCGCGCACGGTGCCCGCCAGAGCGGTCTGGCCCTCGTGCGCGCGGCCGCGGAACTCGCCGACGGTGGTGTCGAGCAGTCCGCGCAGCTGGTCGCCGGCCTCGGCCGCCACCTGGGTGGCCTCCTGCTTGGCGGTGTCCAGCACCTGCTGACCATCCTGCACCGCAGTCTGCTTGACCTGCTCAGCCTGCTGCTTCGCGTCGCGGCCCACCTTCTGGGCCTCGGTCTTGGCCTGATCGGCCTTTCCGGAAGGGTCCTTCGGGGAATTCTTCGGATCTGTCATGCATCCATGTTTGACTCAACCGACCCCCTGTTGACCAGCGATCTGGCGGAAAACCAGCCATAAGGGTGAGGTCTTTTCGCTGTTGGCAGAGGGTGGGCTGCAAGACTGAGGCCATGTTGCTCACCCTGCTTGGTGGTGGGGGATTTCGAGTCCCCCTGGTCTTTCGAGCCCTCTTGGGCGACCGCAGCGAGGGGCGCGTCCGTGAGCTGAGACTGCACGATGTGGACCCCGACAGACTACGCGCCATCCAACTCGTCCTGCAGGAGATGGCAGCACATCATCCCGATCCGCCGCGAGTGGTGGCCACCACCGACCTGGCCACGGCGGTACGGGGCACCGACTTCGTCTTCTCCGCCATCCGCGTGGGCGGGACCGCGGGCAGGGCCGCCGACGAGGCACTGTGCCTCGGGCACCACGTGATCGGTCAGGAGACCGTGGGGGCCGGGGGCATCTCCTATGCCCTGCGCGGCCTGCCGGTGGCCATGGAGATCGCCCACACCGTGCGGCGGGAGGCTCCCGGGGCCTGGGTCATCAACTTCACCAATCCCGCGGGCACCATCACCCAGGCCATGCAGCAGGTGCTCGGCGATCGCGTGGTGGGAATCTGCGACTCACCGGTCGGTCTGGCGCGTCGGGTGCTGAGCACCCTGCAGCGCGCTGGCCTGGTCGATGGCCGCGACCTCACCGTCGGCCGGGGAGACAGCCAGGTGCGCATCGACTACCTGGGGCTCAACCACCTGGGCTGGCTGCGCGGTCTGTGGGTGGGGGAGCGCGACGTGCTGCCCGACCTGCTCGCCCGGCCAGACCTGGTGGAGGGCTTCGAGGAGGGGCGGCTCTTCGGCTCCGATCTGGTGCAGGCGCTGGGGGCGGTCCCCAACGAATACCTGCACTACTACTACTTTGCTCGGGAGGCTCTCGCGACGGACCTGGCGAGTGCAGAACCCCGTGGGCGCTTCCTGCTGCGGCAGCAGGGGGCCTTCTACGAGCAGGCGGCGCAGCTGGAGCACGGTGCCTTCGACCTGTGGCAGCAGGTGCGGATGGAACGCGAACGCACCTACATGGCCAGCAACCGCGAGGTGGCCGGAGCCTTCGAACGCGAGGCCGAGGACATGGCAGGCGGGGGCTATGACCAGGTGGCCCTGGCGATCATGCACGCCATCGCCAACGACGTGCCGGCCGAGTTGGTGCTGAACGTGGCCAATCGCGGTGTCATCCCCGAGCTCGCCGACGAGGACGTGATCGAGGTGCCCTGCCACGTCGATGCGCGGGGGATTCGCCCGATCATTGGCGGTGGTCTGGCCGAGCACGCGCGCGGCTTGGTCGTCAACGCGAAGTACGTGGAACGGGCCACCCTCACGGCCGGCCTGGAACGCTCGCGACAGCATGCGCTGCTGGCACTGCTGCACCATCCCCTGGTGGATTCCTGGCAGGTGGCCGAGTCACTGCTGGGCAACATGGTGCAACAATGGCCGGAACTCGCTGATCTTGCCTGAGCAGGTCTAACCTGCCGGTAAGGAGGCGAAGTCGGTGGAGATCCTCGTCAAGGCGCTGTCGCTGGTGGCCATCATCGTCGTGGGGTACACGACCAAGAAGATCGGTTGGGTGCGCGCCAGTGACTTCCCGATCTTCTCCAACCTGGTGCTCAAGGTCACCCTGCCGTGCGTGCTGATCACGAGTTTCAACGACCAGAGCCTGCCGCCGGGGCTGCTCTTCGGCTTGGCCGGCATCGGCCTGCTGGCCAACCTGGTGATGCAGATGGGAGCGGTGGTCCTGGAGCGACGACGCGGACGCCAGGCTCAGGCCTTCGCGGTGCTGAACATTCCCTCCTTCAACATGGGCGCCTTCGCCACCCCGTATCTGGCTGGTTTCATGGGCCCCGCCGCGGTGGTCCAGGCCAGCCTCTTCGACATCGGCAATGCCTTTGGCGCCGCGGGCATCGGCTATGCCTGGAGCACGTCGCTGGCCGATGAGAGCCGCCGGGTGACGGCGGGGCGTTTCGTGCGGGCCATGTTCAGCTCGGTGGTCTTCGACGTCTACCTGGTGCTGGTGGCCATGCAGCTGTTCGAGCTCAGGTTCCCCGCACCCGTGATCACTTTCACCGAGACGGTCGGTGCGGCCAACACCTTCCTGGCGATGCTCATGATCGGGATCGGCCTGGAGATGAAGCTGGACCGCGCCCGCTACGGGCTGGCGCTGCGCTACCTGTCGGTGCGGTGGATCCTGGCCGCGCTGATGGCCGTCGCGGTATGGCAGCTGCCCCTGCCCCAGGAGGTGAGGCTGCTGCTGGCGATGGTCATGTTCGCACCGATCGCCGCGATGGCCCCCGGTTTCACCCAGGAGATCGAGGGCGACGTGGCACTGAGCACCTTCATGACCAGCGCCAGCATTCTGGTGGGCATCATCGTGATGCCCACCATCCTGCTGACACTGGGATGAGTCTGCCGACGCGTCAGGCGCCCAGGTCGCGCAGGAAGTCGTTGGCCCAGTCGTCGATCTGGTGGGCGAAGACCTGCTTGCGCAACAAGCGCATGCGGCGGGAGCGATTCACCGGGGTGTCATTGGCGGCCCGCAGGATGGTCTGCTTCATGCCATTGAGGTCGTGCGGATTGCACTGGTAGGCCTGCTTCATCTCCTTGGCCGCACCGGCGAACTCGCTGAGCACCAGCGCCGCATCGTCCTTCTCGTGGCAGGCGACGTACTCCTTGGCCACCAAGTTCATGCCGTCGCGCAGGGGAGTGACCACCATGACGTCGGCGATGGAGTACATGGCCGCCATCGTGGTGCGGGGGTAGGAGTCATGCCGGTAGGCGATGGCCGGGCTGCCGATCTTGCCCACCTGGGAGTTGATGCGCCCCACCAGCAGGTCGATGTCGTCGCGCAGCTTGCGGTACTCCTCGACGCGCTCGCGCGAGGGGGTTGCCACCTGCAGGAAGACGTTCTCGTCGGGATCCAGCTCGCCGCTGCTGAAGAGCTCGCCGAAGGCGCGGATGCGCTGGCGCAAGCCCTTGGTGTAGTCCAGCCGGTCGACACCCAGGAAGATCCGTTTGGGATTGCCCAGGTCTTCGCGCAACTGCTCCGCCTCGGCACGCACGTCGGGATCGCGCGCCAGGTCACGGAAGCCGTCGGCGTCGATGGAGATCGGGTAGGCCTTGGCGAGCACGACGCGGCCGTCCGGCATCCGGATCCGGTCACGGGTCACCTGCACCCCCACCAGACGCTTGGCCAGGTTCACGTAGTTGGTCGCGCCACCGGGCAGCTGGAAGCCGATCAGGTCGGCACCCAGCAGGCCTTCGAGGAGTTCCTTGCGCCAGGGCAGCTGCTGGAAGAGTTCCTTGGGCGGGAAGGGGATGTGCAGGAAGAAGCCGATCCGCAGGTCGGGGCGCAGTTCACGCAGCATGGCGGGAACCAGGTGCAGCTGGTAGTCCTGCACCCAGACCGTGGCGCCCTGTGAGGCGCTGGCGGCGGCGGCCTCGGCGAAGCGGCGGTTCACGTCGCGATAGGTGTCCCACCATTCGCGGTGGTAGACCGGGGGGACCACGACGTCGTGGTACAGCGGCCAGATGGTGGCATTGGAGAAGCCTTCGTAGAACTCCTCGACGTCCTGCGAGCTCAGCGGAACGGGCACGATGCTGTAGCCCTCGTGCTGGAAACCCTCGATGGTCTCATCGGGTGCGCCATGCCAGCCGATCCAGGCACCTCCCTTGCGCTTCATCACCGGTTCCAGTGCGGTGACCAGGCCACCGGGCGAGGTGCGCCACTGCGGTTCACCGTCGGGCCCGACGCGGCGATCCACCGGAAGAC
The DNA here is from genome assembly GCF_048595755.1 of Luteococcus struthionis. GTDB lineage: Bacteria > Actinomycetota > Actinomycetes > Propionibacteriales > Propionibacteriaceae > Luteococcus. The sequence continues at coordinate 2,756,986 of NZ_CP184360.1, read as the reverse complement.
GGTTGGCCACCACCAGGAAGTCGGAAGTCTCAGGGGTTGATGTGCTGTCGTGCATGGTCTTCGTCCCTTCGTTGAGCGAAGTAGGAGTGCCTCCAGCCTAGCGAGTCGCCTTTCCATGGCAGGCTGGAGGCATGATCCTTTCGACTGCACAGGTACCTGCCGGCGGCTGGAAGCCCGTCACCCCCGCCGGCGAACAAGCCATCACCGCGATTGCCGAGCAGCCCGACCGCACACTGCTGTGCAGTGACTTCGACGGCACCTTGGCACCGATCGTCGACGATCCCACCCAGGCCCGCATCGATCCGGGGGCCAAGGCCGTCTTCGGTGAGCTTGGGGGCTTGGTCGGGCAGCTGGCGATCGTCACCGGGCGTGAGGTGGCGATGGCTCGCCAGTTGGGCGGCCTCGACGGGGCGAGTGGCCTGGAGCGGCTGGTGCTGCTGGGGCAGTACGGGCAGGAGCAGTGGGACGCGGCCACCGACGAGTTGGTGGTGCCGCCTGCGCCGCAAGAGGTTCGCCAGGCGCTGATCGACCTGCAGAACTTGGTGGCGGAGCCGAGCGAGCAGAATCTGCGCGGCGTGGTGCTGGAGGACAAGGGGCGTGCCATCGGTGTGCACACCCGCCGGGCCGAGGATCCGGCCGGGGCCTTCGCCTGGCTCGAGGAGCCGGTGGCGCGCATTGCCCAGCAGCATGGCCTGGTGCTGGAACCCGGCCGCAATGTGATCGAACTGCGTGGCTCGAGCATCACCAAGGGTGACGGGATCGACACCCTGGTCGAACGTTTCCGGCCCTCGGTGGTCGTCATGATGGGCGACGATCTGGGAGACCTCGCCGCCTTTGCCCGGATCAAGGAACTCAGCGCCGCGGGCCGGCTGACCGGCGTGTGCGTGGTCGCGGGCTCGGATGAGCAACCCTTGGTGGCCGAGCAGGCCGACGTGTTGTGCGACGGCACCGAGGGCGTGGTCGCCTGGATGCGCGCCCTTGCAGAGGCGCTGGGCCAGGAGCGCTAGTCTGTGCGGGCAAGGGGCGTTGGCGCAGCTGGTTAGCGCAGGGTGCTCATAACACCTCGGTCGCGGGTTCGAGCCCCGCACGCCCCACCACGCATGAGGCGAACTACTCGCTGGTCACCGACGAATCGGCGTCGACCTTGACGGCCACAAGGACATCCCAGGGATCTGGCCCGGGCAGTGTGACGGGGAGTCTGAAGCGCCCCGGGTTTGATGCCGCATCCGTTTGAGTTCGAGAGGATGCAGTCATGCCGAAAGTGATCGATGAGAAGGTCCGTGCCCGGGCGGTGCGGTTGGTGCAGGAGCACCGCTCGGAGTACCCGACCGAGTCGAAGGTGCTGGAGGCCGTGGCCCGGCAGGAGGGGGTCGGCAAGGAGTCGTTGCGGCGGTGGGTGAACCAAGCCGAGGTCGATTCCGGGGCCCGGCCGGGAACGACCAGCGCTGAGCTGGAGGAGATCAAGAAGCTGACGGCCGAGAACAAGCGGCTGCGCGAGGACGTGGCGATCCTGAAGGCGGCCACGAGTTTCTTCGTGGGGGAACTCGACCCCCGCAACCGATGATCTTGGGTTTCATCGACATGCTTCGTGTCGAGAGCCATGCGGTCGAGTGGATCTGCCGGGTGCTGCGCGAGCAGGGTTGCCAGGTCGCCGCACGGACCTACCGTTGTTGGGCCAGGGGTCGGGTCAGCGCCCGCACGGTCTCGGACGCGCAGGTCGCCGACGCCGTCCACCAGATCGTGTGGCGGTATGAGGACCTGTCTGGCGGGGGTCGTCGCAAGGTGATGAACCCCGAGGGGCTCTACGGCCGCCGCAAGATGCTTGTCGCGGTCCGCAACCATCTTGGCGTGAGGGTTTCGCCCGGGTCGGTGGACCGGGTGATGCGCGGTTTCGGGTTGCACGGTGTTCGCCGCGACAAGGGCATTCGCACGACCATCCCGGCCAAGGACGGGATCCGTGCCGGGGACCTGGTCAACCGGGACTTCACCGCGGATGCGCCAAACCGGTGCTGGGTGACCGACTTCACCTACTGCCGAACCTGGGCTGGTTGGGTCTATGTCGCGTTCATCGTGGACGTGTTCTCCCAACGGATCGTGGCCTGGCACGCGCAGACCATCAAGCACGTCGACCTGGTCCTGACGCCGCTGCGGATGGCTGTGTGGCAGTGTGAGCGGCAAGGCCACCCCGTCGAAGTTGGACAGTTGATCCACCATAGCGACGCAGGCAGTCAATACACCTCGTTGACGCTCACCGAGCACCTCGCGCTGGAGAACATCCGCCCCTCGATCGGCACCGTCGGTGATGCCTACGACAATGCGCTGATGGAGACGATCAATGGGCTCTACAAGGCCGAATGCGTCCGGACCAGGATCATCCACGACGGGCCGTACAAGTCCCTCGCTGACGTCGAGTACGCCACCGCCGGCTGGGTCGACTGGTACAACACCCGCCGGCTCCACTCCAGCATTGGTAACGTGCCACCAGCAGCCTACGAGGCAGCCCACTACGAGGCCCTCACCAGAGAGCCCCAACCCGTATGAAAGCGGCAGAGAACCTGGGGCGCTTCAGGTAGGCCTTTTGGCCAGCTGCGTCCCGGTGGCTGGGGCTGGCTCGCACACACCGGCCTCGAGCACCACATCACCGTTTCGATCGTCGACATCGCCCATACACTCAGCAGCCACCACCTCGCGAGCAGCAACACGATCCGCGCACGAACCAGCGCAGAAGCAGCGCTGCGGGCCGCCCCTGAGGACACAATCACTCGACTCGACCTGGCAGCAGTCGCCACCGCCGAAGGTCGACTGGACGAAGCCGACAGGTTGCAGGAGGAGGCCCGCAGTTTGCTCGACGATGAAGAGCTCCCGGCCGACTTAAGCCCACGCAGCCTCCGTCTGGTGACCGAAGCAACACGAGGGGCAGGGGCGTGACATTGCTCTCACGCCGAGAGGCGGACGGCCTCTGTTCCCTCTCGAGACGGAGTACGGCGGCGGGTTTTCAGTGCATGATCGAGACATCCCGACATAGGAGGTCAGCAATGGATCTGCGCATCACCGCCCGAGGAAACCGTTTCGCATCCCTTGGCCAGTCGATCACGGTCGATGTCGATCGCCAGGCTGGAATGATCACGTTGGGAGCTCCGTTCTACCGGCGCTCGATCCCACTGCAGGACGTAGCCAGCGTCTCCTCACACACAGATGACGGTCTGAACCGTGGCCTCCTCAACTGGTATGTCACGGGGAAGGCGACATCACCCCAAGGCGTTCGCCTCAACACCGGCGGCAAGGCCCGTGTCGATCTGGAGACCAAGGCCGGGGAACGGTACGCAGTGGTGGTGGACACCCTGGACCAAGCCGTCGCGGTGGTCGATGCTGTGCGCGGCCAAGGCGGCGACTCATAGGATCCCTTGCCTCGGCCCGTCCTGTTTTGCCGCGTTCGGCGAGGCTCGACCTGTGGTCGCCCTGTCTAGGACAAGACTGTCCTCAGCGATTGCCTGCTCTTGCCCTGACGCTGCGTCACCCCTTCAGGATCACCAGACATGAGAAGAACCACGCTGCCGCTCTACCTGACTGCCAGCGCTGCGAGCCTGTTCGGCAATGCGGCCATCAATATCGTCCTGCCGTGGCTGGTGCTGGAGAGAACCCATGACCCGTCCTTGGCTGGGACCGTTGCCGCCGTCAGCGCCGTTCCGTCCGCGCTCGCCGCGCTCGGTGGCGGACACCTCATCGATCGTTTCGGTCGACGCCGGATGAGTGTCCTTGCTGACGTGGGCTCGGCCGTCGCGGTGGCGGGTTTGGCTGTCGTCGACCGGCTCGCTGGCCTGGACCTCACTTGGTTCATTGTCCTGGGAATTGCCGGGGCCTTGTTCGACCTGCCGGGGATGACGGCCCGTGAGACGCTGATGGCCAACGTGGCGCACACCAGCGGCAAGGGTCTCGACGTTATCGCGGGCTGGCGTCAGGGGATCTTCGGGGTGTCCTTCTTGCTGGGGCCGGCGATCGCGGGGCTCCTGCTCACTCTGATGCCGTCGATTCAGGTGGTGTGGGTGACGGCTGCCTGCTCGCTGGTGGCGGCCTTGCTGATCGGCGTCATGCCGTTGGATTCGATCCCCGAGGACCCGTCGCCGGACGAGAACCCCCTCGGCGCTCTGGCCACCGTGCGGGCTTCGCGGCCGATGACGCTGCTGATTGTGCTGAACGTGGTCTCCATGCTCTTGGTGGCACCCTTGCTGGCGGTACTGCTGCCGGCCCACTTCCAGTCGATGGGTCAACCGCAGCGGCTCGGTCTGACGATGTCGGCCTTCGCGGTCGGCACGGTTCTGGGTGGTGGCCTGTATGCCGCGGCCCTGCTGAAGCGACGACAGTTCGCCTGGGTGCTGGGCAATGTGCTCTTCCTGGCCTCCTTCATCGTGCTGGCTCCCATGACCGGCTTCTGGCTGCCCGTCCTCGGCATGGTGCTGGCCGGCATCGGGCAGAGCGTTCAGGGGCCGATCGTGTCCGTCCTGCTCACCGAGAACGTCCCCGAGCGACTGCGCGGCAGGATCTTCGGGCTGATGACCAGCCTGAGTGCACTGGCGAGCCCGATCGGCTTGGGGCTGATGGCCGTGCTGCTGCACGGTCGGCCGCTTGCCGTCGGGGGCTGGATGCTGGCGATCTGTTGGCTGCCCGTGGCGGTATGGGCCTGCGTGTCGCCGGGTCTGCGCGATTGGCTGGGGGAGTGCCGTGCTGACGATCAGTGAGCTGGCACGGCATGCCGGTGTGAGCGTGCGGACCGTCCGTCACTATCACCAGCTCGGGCTGCTGGCCGAGCCCGCCCGCACGACGCTCGGTCACCGCAGCTACGGGGCAGAGTCGCTCATGGCCCTCCGCCGCATCACGGCACTGGCCCGGGCAGGCGTCCCCTTGGCGCGCATCCCCGACGTGCTCTCGGCGACGGGTGCCCAACGCAGTGCGCTCCTGGACGAGGTCTCCCAACAACTCCGGGACAAGGAGCGACAGCTCGCCCGGACACGCGAGGCCCTGGAGCGGATGAGGTCCGACGAGGAGGACGAGCTGTCCCCGGAATTGTCGGCCCTGCTGGGCGAGCTCGCAGAGCTGGGCCTGCCGAGCGAACAGTTGACGACCGAGCAGGAGATGTGGCGGCTCACCTGCGTCCTCTTCCCAGACGCGTCCCCACGGTGGATCACCCAGCAACGAGACCTATTGCGCGACGACGAGTACCGGACGATCTACCGCGAGGTCGTGGCCGTCGCCGACGCCGAACCGGACGACCCCCGTATCGACAAGGTCGCCCGCCGCAGCGCCGCCTGGACGCTCGCCCACCTCGACGACTTCTTGGGCTGGACCGACGAATGGGCCTCCGATCCCCAAGCCGCCGACCTCGTCGAGGAACACACCCGGATCCGCTACTCGACCCCAGCCCAGCGGCACCTGCAGCGCCTCGTACAGGAGGAGCTGAAGGAGAACTAACTGTTGGCCTGCCCCTCAGTCGAGTCGCGGAACGCAACAGTTGATGTGGGGACGCTTCGCTGTTCACCCCACCTACACCCTCATTTGCGAAGAGCCGGTCACTGTGCGAGCACATGCATGATGGGCGTGATCTCCACCCACGGATCAACCGTGGCGCGCCATTGATCCCACTGTGGTGAGAGCAGTGTGACCGAGACCCTGATCTTGCGGGTGTATCCCCCTGGATGGCAATGCTCAATCGCGTTAATGCTTGACTCTAGCTCTGCTGGAATACTAGTGACCAAGCGGAACGCCTCCTCAGGGGTGAGTCCATCCCCTGCAACACCAAGATATTTTTCTGCCCAGTCTTGGGAAACTCGGTCAAAATTGGTCACCCGGATGAGCTCCCCATCCCACCGACCTGTGACAACCATCAATCCCGCGGAAGCCATTTGGCGTGCCAAATCACCATCAGCAATAGAAGTCAAGACCGCGCCGTAGGAACGTCCTACCCCGCCACTCGGATCGACGGGGTAGGACAGCCAGAGCCCTTCCTCATCCTCCACCAGACAGCCCAGCACCACGACGCTGCTCCCCCGCGGGACCGACGAGTACGGGCTGTTCATGGCGCCAGATTATGCCGAAGGCAGCAGAGGAGTAACACTCCAACTCCCCCCACCGCTCCCCGAGACTCGGTAGTAGGCCGTGAGCGTCCATCTACCTGCCGAGTTCTTGAGACACGTGTGCCTGTCGTACCGGCCCCAGTTCCCGTCCTTGTTGATGAAGGTGCGCCAGTAGCTCTCACATGTCGAACTCGACGTGAAGTTCGTCTGAACCACATAGTACGTCTGGGGATCCTCCGCTCTGGCCTCACCTGCGCCAGCAGTTGCCGTGATCCCCGACAGCAGGAAAGCGGCAATGGTCACTCGGGACAACTTCGTTGTGGTCTTCATGATATTCGCTCCCTCGAGATCTTAAGGAGATGAAGCCGCTCGGCCCTCATCGCCCGAACTCCTGCCGGTGCGCTCACAAGGCCATGACGTGGCCCGCTGCACCATCGAACGGCTCTACCGCGCCCAGGGCTGGCAAGGAGCAACGCGTCGGGGCAGGTTCAAGCCCATGCCCTCGGACGGGACACCGCGGACGGCTGACCTGGTGGACCGCGGGTTCTGGGCTGCTCGGCCGAACCGGTTGTGGGTCACGGACTTCTCCTATGTCCCGACGTGGTCGGGAATGGTCTATGTCGCGTTCGTGATCGACGTGTTCAGCCGCCAGATCGTGGGCTGGCGCGCCGCTACCCGCATGACCACCGACCTGGTCCTTGACGCGTTGGAGCAGGCCCTGTGGTCGCGCAAGCAGCAAGGCATCACCAGCTTCATGGGGCTGGTGCACCACACCGACGCCGGGTCGCAGTACGTCAGTTTTGCCGTCACCCAGCGGTTGGTCGAGGCCGGGGTCGATCCGTCGGTCGGGTCGAACCACGACCCCTACGACAATGCCCTGGCTGAGTCCACGATCGGGCTGTTCAAGGCCGAGTTGATCCGGCCCGAAGGCCCCTGGCGCAACGTCGAGCACGTCGAGCTGGAGACCCTGCGCTGGGTCGACTTCTACAATACGATCCGTCCCCACGAGGCACTCGACGACCTGAGCCCGATGCAGGCCGAAGACCTGCACTACCATCGACCCAGGCTCACCGCCTGAGCCACCAAACCGTGGTCTCGGATGGACATCCACATTGGCGGGCGCTGGTTTTGGTAGCCTCGTTGGAGGATTCGCCCGTGGTGCATGTGGGGCGATGCTCTACTGCCATGCAGGTGGTCTCCTAGTCACGACGGCGGCCACCTTCGCGGCAACAGGTATGACGGGTGGATCCTTGAGTGAATCCGCACAAGCCGCCGGAGGCGCCGCAGTGGGATACATCGCCGGAGAGCTTGGAGTACGCGCAGGCGAGAAGTTCTCCGCCATGCGGAGCGTCGGAGGTTAAATGAAGACCTACATCACCATCATGAGGGCGCTGACCTTCCTTGGGCTTGCGCTTGGGATTTGCCTCGCGGTAATGACGCCTATCAACGAGTGGTTTTTTGGTCTGCTCCTATACGCCATGCCCTTGGCGCATTCTATTCGTCTCGTGAAGAACCCGTCGCAGGCCCACTTCGATATCGGGGTCGAAGTTGTGCGAAGGTACCTCTGGTTGGGCCTAGCCCTCAGTGCTGGGCTCATCGCAACAGGTGCGTCTCGGATAGGTCTAGATCCTAGGGGTGAACGGGCAGTATTGTATGTAGTCGCCATCGGGCTGGTTCCAGCGATGATTTCGTTTGGAATTCTGACTATCGAGAGTCGACGGGGAGAATGATGGGGATTCAGACAATCTCGCACGCGCTCAGATGAACCAAGGGGTTTTGTCTCGCTGCGGGCGCGGCGGTTGCTGGCTGCTACATGGGAGTGGGAATGGTAACTGGGGCTGCGGCAGGGCTGCACATTGGCCTCGCGCGGGGCTACTCCTCGAGAGATATTGCTGGTGAAGTTCTGCAAGGCGCAGCGTTTGGGGCTTTGGGAGGTTATCCCCTTTAGTAAGCGAGTGCGCTTAATCGAAGAAAGCGTTTAGGTTCCCGGTAGCGAAGTGAGAGAAGATGTCAAAAAAGGAAGCTCGCCTGACATTCATTTTGATTGCCTCGCCCTTGGCGGTAGTCATAGGACTTTATGAAGGTGGTGTGATAGATGAAACCTTACGCCTATACCTCTTAGCGGGGATCGTGGTCTGGATCCTGATTCTGATGGTCTGGATGACAAAAAGGAACTTATAGAACGGGGTGAGGGCCGCCATCATCGTGATGGCGGCCCGCAGCCGTATGCGGCGGGGCCTATCTGCGTCGACGGGCCCGTCAGTGGCAGTGGACCGGTCGGATGTGCTGGTTAGGGTCAGACTGTCCCGCGGCAAGCCACGGTCTTCGAGCAGGCCGCCCGTAATCCCCCAGAGAGCATTCAGAGAGCCCCAACCCGTATGAAAGCGGCAGAGAACCTGGGGCGCTTCATCCTACCGCTACGACCCCTACGGCCAACCACGCGACTACTTCCGCTGGAGCGACGAGGCCAAAGCCAACATCCTCATGTATGCCGGACTGCCCCGCGACTTCTCCACCGGCCTCATCCGCATGGGAGCGCGTTGGTACGACCCGTCGATCGCACGCTTCACCACCGCCGACCCGAGCGGTCAAGAACAAAACCCCTACCTCTACGCAGCAGCCAACCCCATCAGCAACGTTGACGTCACAGGGCTGAGCTGGTTGTCAGCGATCGCTGGCGGAGCGGCGGGAACTGTCGCTGGCGGATTCATTAGAGGTGCGTGCGGAGCCTCTATCGCATGCGGCGTGGGGGCAACAGGTGGTGCAGCGGCAGGGGCCTATGGTATGACGCTGTTGGCGGGTGGATCTCAAACGGACGCAGCCCAGGCGGCTGTTGGTGCTGCTGCAGGTATCTGGCTAGGTCCAATTGCAGAAAAGGCAGGAAGACAATGGATGAATTTCCGACCGTAGCCGAGCGCACAACGGTGCCTATCGACAGGATGATCTCTCTGGCTGTACTTTTCGGCGTGGGAGTCCAAGGCATGGCGATCCTTGGCCTTGTTCTTAATGGAGGGGTCAGGGAAGCAATTCCGTCCGCATTGGCGGCAGGGTTTCCTCTATGGCAAGCTAGCCGCCGATTGAGGCGACCTCCTTTTCTTCAAGGTGATTTGGCGCAGGAGATCGATTGCACGAAACACTATCAGAAGAGGTTTGCCGTCCTCTCTTTGATCATCATCGCTATAATGACTGGGATAGGTATCTCGAACTTTCACCCGAGTTCGGTCAACCAGGTATTGGAAGTTGTTTTGATTACCTACTCGCTGTTTCTGATCAATGTCTCCCTCGGGCATGAATCGGCGATCAACCGCCGGGCAGGCTTTGCAGGCCCCTAGATGCTTAGGATGTTGGTGAAGGGCCTCGACGCCGCGAGGGAGCTGGTGGAGTAGAAGGACCGGCTTGTGCCGATAACTAGGTCGGTAGTGGATCATGCCAAGGGCTCGGCTGGGTTTGCTTGGTCAAGCCCTTGGCGTGGGTCCCCCCTTGGCTGATGATCGGCACGTCGAGCTGGAGGCCATCGGGCGGCCGGGCCGAAGTTGTCTAATTCCCTTCGTAGGTCCACCACGGACCCGCCCCGAATCTGGGACCTGCAGCCTTGACGCCTGCCGCGGCGCCGGGTGGGATGGCTGCATGGGCGACGAACTGTACGAACACGAGACCACCCAGACCCTGACCCGCGAGCAGGCAGCCGAACAGCTGCGCCGGATCGCCGACGACCTGTCGCGCCACAACGAGGTGCGTGTCCTGCATGGTGATCGGGAGGTCTCGATCCCGGTGGCCAAGCAGGTGGAGCTCGAGGTCGAGCTCGAGGTGGAGCAGGGCAAGAACGAGTTGGAGATCACTCTGAGCTGGTGATGCCCAGCAATTCCTCCAGCACCTGGCCGACGCCGGACTCGTCGTGGCCGGGGGCCCGGCGGAAGCCGGCCTGCACCAGCAGGGGGTGGGCATCGGCCATGGCATAGCCGTGACCGACCGCGTGCAGCATGGCCAGGTCATTGGGCATGTCCCCGAAGGCCACCGCGTCGGCCAGCGGCACGCCGAGCTCCTCGGCCACCAGTTGCAGGGTGTGTGCCTTGGTGACGCCCAGGGCGGAGACCTCCAGCAGGCCGATGGGGCCGCCGATGGACCACGTGCAGGTGAGCCGATCAGTGCACAGCTCCAACAACATCTCGGCCAGCTCGTCGCTGCTGTGGACGGTCGAGCTGACCAAGAGCTTCACGAAGGGCCGGGTGACCAGCAGCTCCAAGGGACCCACCAGGTCGGCCTCGACGCGATCCCCGCGCAGCGGGCAACCGGGCTCCCGGCCCCAGCCGATGCCGTACTCGACGCCGAAGTGGATGTCCTCGCAGCGTCGGCGCATGGCAAGTGCGACGTCCAGGCATTCGTCGGCCGGCACCGGATAGCTGTGCACGATCCGATCCTCGGCCAGGTCATAGACCACGGCACCATTGCTCGCCAGCACCCAGGGGTGGGCAGGCCGTACGGGATCCAGACACTGCAGCCAGCGCGCGGGTCGCCCGGTGGCGACCACGACGGGAACGGCTCGTTCGGCGGCGTGCAGCACGGCCCGGACATTGCGCTGGCTGGGATGTCCGTTAGTGGACAAGAAGGTCCCGTCCAGATCGGTGGCCACCAAGGAGGGCAACATCACAACCTCCGGTTGGGGGTGGGGCTGCCGGCCTCTCCCGAGGCGCTGCCCGAGGGCATGGGGGATTCCATCGACGGGCTGTCCGACGGTCTGGTCGGTTCACCCGAGCCGCTCTGGCTCGGCGACGGAGAGCCGCTCGAGGGCGTGGGCGAACCGCTGTCCTGACTGGGGCTGGCCGACTGGCTGGCGGAAGGACTCTGCGACTGGCTCGGGGGAGGCGTCTGCGACTGGCTCGGCGGCGGCGACTGCGAGGAGTCCGACGGCGGCGGCGTGGTCGGGATGGGCGGAGGCGGTGGCGCCGGCGGCTGGTTCTGGAAGAGCAGCACGGCGATCAACAGGGCCAGGGCCGACAGGAGGATGGTGAGCAGCCAGCTCACCGCGATCGACATCCAGCCGGCGCGGTCTGGGCGGCCCGGCCACGGCAGGGGCCAGGCGCGCGTGGGCGCCGGGGCACTGTCGTCGATCCAGTGGAGTCGGTAGTCGGGGCCCGCCGGGTCACCTAGCGGTGTGGCGGTGGACAGGTCGACGCTGCGCAGCAGGCGTTCCGCTTCGGCGAGGGCTGCCGGGCTGCCGTCGTGGGCGAGCGCCACCCATGGGGCCTGCGGCATGCCGTCCGGGCTGGCGGGGTGGTCGTCTTGGGCGACGAAGCGGTGGCCCAGGCGTCCCTGGTCTTGCCCCTGGCCGCCCCGGGCCACGACGGTGTCGATGTGTAGCTTGTTGACCTCGCCGGCCAGCCGTTCGCGGGAGGCCGCGTCGGCGGCCGCGCCCTGGGCCAGCATCAGCAGCATCACCTGCCGCTGTTGCCCCTTGGCGTCGAGTCCGTGGGCCAGGTAGGTGACACCAGGCGGTCCTGCCACCAGGCGGGCATCCAGCCAGAAGGGACCCACCCGCGGCGGATCTGAGGGCAGCAGGGGAGCGGCGTACTGCCCTTGCGGGGGCCTGGCTGAGCTGGACATCGGGACCATCTCACCACATTGCCCAAGACTCGGCATGGTTCGACAGTCGGCACGGTTCAACTCTCGCCGTCTCAACCGTCGGGCTCGCCGCGGCACGCGTTGCGCCGGTTGGTCCGACGGAACTGTCTTGGGTGCGAGGTATCGTGACTGGCAGCCCGAATCTCGCAGCACAGCCAGGAGACATTCACGTGAGCAGCACCCCGGAGTCCGCGCCCGTGCCACCCGCGTCGACGCCGCACGAGAGCACGCCGACCACCATCAAGGAAGCTGCCAGCCTGCTGGGGGAGGCCATCGCGCAGGTGCAGCGCGTGATCGTCGGGCAGGAACACATGGTGGAACAGCTGATGGTGGGCCTGCTCGCCAAGGGCCACATCTTGCTGGAGGGCGTGCCCGGTGTCGCCAAGACCCTCGCCGTGCGCTCCTTCGCGACGGTGGTGGGCGGCGAGTTCGCGCGTGTGCAGTTCACGCCAGACCTGGTTCCCTCCGACATCGTCGGTACCCGCATCTACTCGGCCTCGAAGGAGAGCTTCGACATCGAGCTCGGCCCGGTCTTCGTGAACTTCGTGCTGGCCGACGAGATCAACCGTGCGCCCGCCAAGGTGCAGTCGGCCATGCTCGAGCTGATGGCCGAGAAGCAGGTCTCCATCGGCGGCGTCACCTACCCGGCGCCCAAGCCCTTCATCGTGATCGCCACCCAGAACCCGGTGGAGTCCGAGGGCGTCTACCCGCTGCCCGAGGCACAGCGTGACCGCTTCCTGCTCAAGGTGGACGTGCCCTACCCGCGCGGCAACGAGGAATTCGAGATCCTGCGCCGGATGTCGGTGACCCCACCGGAGCCGGTCAACATCCTGGACCCCCAGAAGGTGTTGGCCCTGCAGGAGATGGCCAGCAATGTCTTCGTGCACAACCTGGTCGCCGAGTACATCGTGCGGCTGGTGCTGGCCACCCGCACCCCCGCGGAATTCGGGATGCCAGACCTGACCAGTGTCATCCAGATCGGCTGTTCCCCGCGCGCCACGTTGGGGCTGGTCTCGGCCGCTCGGGCACTGGCCCTGATCCACGGCCGCGACTACGTGCTTCCCACCGACGTGCAGGCCGTGGCGCCCGACGTGATGGCCCACCGCCTGGTGCTCGGCTTCGACGCGGTGGCCGACAACATTTCCACGAGCCAGGTGGTTGAGCGCATCCTGGCCATGGTGCCGCCACCCACCCCGGTGTGGAATGAGCAGACCCGCCAGCAGCAGCACGAACAACACTCGGTGCGGCCCGAGCCAAGTGCCGAGGCGCCAGCCCCGCAGCCGGCCCCGGAGGCGCCGGATTTCCCGCCCCCGCAGCCCCAGTCCCAGCCGCCGCAGGGCTCCCAGGGCGCGCAGCCCCAGCCGCCGGCCAATCCGTACGATCCGCAGCAGAACTGATCCATGACCCAGCCGCCCTCCTTCGCCCCGCCCGGCGTGCCGGCCGGGTACTCGCCCGACGTCGGCGCTGCGCGCAGCGTGCTGACGCCGCCGGCGGGCGCGACCCTGCCCCTGAACCGGCTGGCGCCGGAGCAGGCGTTGCGTCGGCTCGAGCTGACCATCGTGCGACGGTTGGAGGGCTTCCTGCACGGTGACCACACGGGACTGCTGCCCGGCCCCGGCGCCGACGCCCACGATGCCCGGGTCTACCAACCCGGCCAGGACGACGTGCGCAAGATGGACTGGGCTGTCACCGCTCGCACCACCGTCCCGCATGTGCGCGACACCATCGCCGATCGAGAACTCGAGGTGTGGGCGCTGCTCGACGTCACTCCCAGCATGAACTGGGGCACCGAGGGCATCACCAAGCGAGACCTCGGCATCGCCGCAATCGCCACCATCGGCTTCCTCAGCCAGAAGATGGGCGACCGCTTCGGCGGAATGATCATGCGCCAGGACCAGGTGAAGCGGTTGCCGGCCAGCAGCGGGCGCACAGCGCTCTACGGGCTGCTGCGCAAGATGCTCGACGAACCGATCGTCCCCGACCGGGCGCCCGGCGACATGACTCTGGCCAAGGGCATCGAGCAGTTGGTGCGAACCCAGCGACGTCGTGGGATGCGTGTGGTGGTCAGTGACTTCCTCACCCCCGGTGATTCGGAACTCGATCCGAATGTGGAGCCCGACTGGGAGCGTGCGCTGCGTCGGTTGGCGGTGCGCAACCAGGTGCTGTGCATCGAGGTGGTCGACAGCCACGAGGTGGAATTCCCCGACGTGGGCGAGATGTTGATCAAGGACCCCGAGAGCGACTTCGCACGCTATGTGAACACCTCCGATCCCGCGGCCCGGGCCCGGATGGATGCCGCCTCGGCGGCGCAACGGGAACGGATCCGGATCGCCCTGCGGCGGGCCGGCGTCGGGCACATCCAGCTGCGCACCGACCGTGACTGGGTGCAGGACATCGCCCGCTTCGTGCTGGCCTACCGCCGCACCGCCTCGATGCTGCACCAGCCTCCGCAGGGGGTGAGCCGATGACCCCGGACCTGTTGCTGGCGCTGCCGGAGTTCAAGAGCCCGGAGCGGTTGTGGTCGCTGCTGGTGCTGCCGTTGCTGGTGATCGCCTATCTGCTGGCCCTGCGCCTGAAGGGGCGCACCGGCATCCGCTACACCAACACTGGCGTGCTGGGCGCAGTGCTGCCGCGCCAGTCGCAGTGGCGTCGGCACGTGGCGGTCGCCATGAGCCTGTGTGCGCTGGTCTCCCTGGCCCTGGCCTGGGCCCGGCCGATGGGCATCGAGCGGGTGCCGCGTGAACGGGCCACCGTCGTGGTGGTGATCGACTCCTCGCAGTCGATGCAGGCCACCGACGTGAAGCCCAACCGGCTCGACGCCGCCAAGCAGGCGGCCAAGGACTTCATCGCCACGCTGCCGGAGGGCTTCAACGTCTCGATCGTCGCGTTGAGCGGCAACCCGTCGGTGCGGATGCCACCCAGCATCGACCGTGCCGCCACGATGCGCGCCATCGAGGGAATCGAGTTGCAGGACGGCACCGCCATCGGCGATGCGATCACCATCAGCCTGAAGGCCATCGAGCAGGCCCCCAAGGGCGACGACGAGAAGCCGGCCCCCGGTCTGGTGGTGATGCTCAGCGACGGCACCAGCACGACTGGCACCGATCCGATGTCTGCGGCGGCCACGGCCCGAACGGCCAAGGTTCCGGTGCACACCATCGCCTACGGCAAGTCCACGGGCTACGTGGACCTGGACGGCAAGCGCGAGCGCGTGCCCCCGGATTCCGCCGCGCTGAAGAAGGTCGCCCAGATGACCGGCGGTGAGTCCTGGGGCGCGGATTCGGCCGACGAACTGAAGGATGTCTACAAGGACGTGAAGAGCCAGGTGGGTTACGAGGAAGTGCGCAAGGAACGCACCGCCCAGTACGCCCTCTACGCACTGGCCTTCGCGACGGTCGCCGCGCTCGGCGCGGTGTCGATGGCTGCGAGGTGGCCGTGATGCTGGTGATGATGCTCACCGAGTTCATGCGTCCGGAACGGTTGTGGTTCCTGCTGCTGGTCCCCGCCATCGGATTGCTCTACCTGCTGCTCAACGGCCGCTTCCGTCCCACGCCGGGGCGTCGGCGTACCCGGCTCGACCTGGTGATCCCCAAGGATGCTGCTTGGAAGCGGCACGGCGCGGTGGCGCTGGCACTGGCCTCCCTGGCCTCATTGGTGGTGGCCTGGGCCATGCCGAAGGCCTACACCCATGTGCCCAGGGACCGCGCGACAGTGGTGATCGCCGTCGACGTGTCACGCTCGATGGTGGCCACCGACGTCAAGCCCAACCGGCTGGCTGCCGCCCAGGCCGCCGCCCAAGCCTTCACACGTCAGCTGCCCGAACGCTTCAACGTCTCGCTGGTGAGTTTCGCCGCCACCGCACAGATCGTCGTGCCGCCCACCACCGACCGCGGCGCGGTGGACCGGGCCATCCAGAACCTGGAGGTCGCTCCGTCGACCGCCATCGGTGAGGGCATCTACACCTCGCTCGACTCGCTCAAGCTGGTGCCGCCGGACAAGGACCGTCCCAAGGAGACAGCGCCGGCGGCCATCGTCCTGCTCTCCGACGGGGCCACCAACATCGGGCGTTCGTCGCTGGTGGCCGCCGAGCAGTCCAAGAAGCAGCAGGTGCCGGTCTATTCCATCGCCTACGGCACTGCCACGGGCTTCGTGGTGGAGAGTGGGCAGCGCCAGCCGGTGCCGGTCAACCATGCCGAGCTGGCCGCGGTGGCCCGCAATTCGGGTGGCAAGAAGTTCGCTGCGGCCAGCAAGGACGAGTTGGAGGCGGTCTACAAGACCATTGCCCAGTCGGTGGGCTACGAGAAGGTCTACACCGAGGTCACCGACAAGTACGCGGGTCTGGCGCTGTTGTTCGCCATCCTCGCCTCGCTGGGAGTGATCTCGCTGGGTGCTCGCTGGCCCTGATGTGGTTGAGTCATTCCATGGCGATCACGAACAGTCCCGAGGATCGGTCCGCGCTGGGCGCACGGCTCCAGGCGGTTGAGCAGCGGCTGGCTGCCGCCTGCGCCGCGGCGGGGCGTGACCGCAGCGAGGTCCGTCTGCTCCCGGTGAGCAAGACCCATCCCATCGAATTGGTGCGCGAGGCCGCGGCGCACGGCCACCGCCTCTTCGGTGAGAACAAGGTGCAGGAACTGCAGCGCAAATGTGCCGAGCGGGACGAGGACGACGACTTCGGATTCTCGATGATCGGCCACCTGCAGACCAACAAGGCCAAGGTGGTCGCCGAGCTGGCCGACGAGTTCCAGGCGCTCGACTCACTGCGCATCGCCGAGGCGCTCGATCGCAGGCTGCAGCCCTTGGGGCGACGTCTGCCGGTGCTGATCCAGGTGAACACCTCCGGGGAACCGCAGAAGCATGGCGTGGCTCCCGATGAGGTCATGGGCCTGGCCCGCCAGCTGGCGGCCTGTGACGCCCTGGACGTGCGCGGGCTGATGACGGTGGCGATCAAGGCCGACCAGCAGCAGGTGGGCGCCTGTTTCGACCGACTGGTGCAGCTGCAGCGCGAGCTGCGCGACGCACTGGCGCTCGGGTCGTCGTGGAGCGAGCTGAGCATGGGCATGTCGGGCGACCTGGAGCTGGCCATCGCCCACGGCTCCACCTGCGTTCGCGTGGGCACTGCCATCTTCGGCGCCCGCGACTACGGCACGGCCGACTGAGCCCTCGACAAGCTCGGGCGGCGGGATCGGCCCTCGACAGGCTCGGGCGGCGGGATGGGCCCTCGACAGGCTCGGGCGGCCCCCCAAAAAACCGTTCCCCGAGCTGGTCCCAACCCGTTCCCCGAGCCTGTCGAGGGGGCCTCAGACCAGGTTCTCGACGGTGAGCCGGGGCACCTCGTCGGCCGGGGTGAAGCCGAAGAGCTGGCTGAAGAAGCTCAACTGGGCCTCCACTACCGCGCGACGGGTGGCCTGCTTGCGGAAGCCGTGCCCTTCGCCCTCGAACATCAACAGGGCAAGGGGAAGCTGCTTGGCCCGCACCGCCTCGGCCATCGCCTCGGCCTGGCTGGGCGGCACCACCTTGTCGTCGAGGCCCTGCAGGATGAGCATCGGGCTGGAGAGCCGCTCGACATGGTGGATGGGGGAGCGCTCCTCGTAGCGGGCCTTCTGCTCGGGCCAGGGCCCCACCAGGCCGAAGGGATAGCGAGCCTCGAACTTGTGGGTGTCGGTGACCAGCGTCTCAAGGTCACCGATGCCGTAGCGGCTGATGCCCGCCGCGAAGACGTCGGAGCTGACCAGGGCCTGAAGGGTGGTGTAGCCACCCGCCGAGCCGCCCTGGATCGCCACGCGTCGCGGATCGGCCAGGCCCCGCTCGATCACGGCCCGGACCGCACCGACCGCGTCGTCGACGTCGGCCACGCCCCAGTTTTCCCGCAGCCGGTCGCGGTATTCGCGGCCGAAGCCCGCCGAGCCGGAGTAGTTCACGTCGAGCACCCCGAAACCGCGCGAGGTCCAGAACTGGAAGTCGCTGCGGTAGACGCCCGGGGCCATCGCGGTGGGGCCGCCGTGGGTGTTGACGATCACCGGCGGCAGCTCCCCGACCGTGGGTTCGTGGTGGGCATTGGTGGGCGGGTAGTACCAGGCCTGGGTCTGCCCGTGGCCCGCGTCGAACCAGATCGATTCGGGCACCGAGACGAAACCGGGGTCGGGTTGCTCGTCGCTGGCTTCACGGATGCTGGTGAGCTGGGCCCCGTCCAGCCGCAGGATCTGGGCGTGCCGATCGGCGTGGTCGACGTTGAGCACGATTCCTGCCGCACCGGCCGCGATCGTGTCGACGTCGGCGAAGGTCTGTGACAGGAAGTCGTGCTCCCCATCGAGCGAGACCCGCAGCACCCGGGCGCGTGCGTCCTGGTAGCAGAACATCACCAGGTGCCCGTCGTCGGTCACGGCGTACATGTCATTTCCCTGCACCCACAGGGGACGACAGAAGTCGGCCGCCAGGCTCACCAGCTGACGACGCTCGCCATCGGCCAGCAGCCAGGGATTCCAGTAGCCGGTCTCGTCGCTCAGGTGCACGAGCTGGTCACCCACCCAGCGCGGATGGACCACGCTGGTTCGGTCTCCACCGGCCACCAGCCGCGCGTCCTCGACGCCGGTTTCGGTGAGATTGCCCACCATCAGCCTGGTCTCGTCCCACGGCATGTTGGGGTGGTCCCACTCCACCCAGGCCAGCCGGCCGGTGGAGGACAGTTCGGGGTGGGCATAGAAGTCGGCGCCTTCGGCCAGCACCAGCCCCCCGTCGGCATTGTCATCGTCCAACCGCAGCGCGACGAGGGTGTTCACCGGCTCACCGTCGGCGCGATGATCCTCACGGACCGCGAGCACCAGACGGCGCACCGCATCCACCCGCAGGCCGCCGAAGCGTACCGTGCGATCTCCGTCGGTGATGGCCCGGCTGGTGCCGTCGACGGTGACGTGGACGGCACCATCGTCGTCATTGCACCAGGCGACCACGCCGGCCTGGGCGTGCCAGGTGCCCCCGCCATATTCCTGTACCCGCGAGCGAACGGTGGCAGGCGCGGGGGTGATCTCCTCCTGCTCCCCCCGGCGCAGCCGCACCAGCGTCGTGCGTCCGTCCTCCTGCGGGCGGCTCTCCAACCAGTAGATGTCCTGCCCGTCGACGCCGACGGACTGCAGGCCGACGCCGGAGGCCAACATGGCGTCGATCGTGATGGGCGAGGGCCAGCTGCCACAGGGCAGGGGAGTGCGCGTCGTCATGTTCCCGACCCTACCCAGCCACCCGGGTGGTGCGAGCCAGCACCGGAGGGAGTCTGGAAGTTCGTCGCCGCCTGGGGCAGAATCGAGGCGACGTCACGGACCTCCACACGCCCGAGTCTGCAGGGGAAGGCACGACTGGGGCCTTGGCAGGAGGAATGTGATGCGTGGCAGTACCCGTGGGCTGTTGATGGTCCACTCGACACCGTCGGCGCTGTGCCCCCACATCGAATGGGCGGTCGGCGGTGTCCTTGGCGTGCCCGTCGAGCTGGCGTGGAAGGCCCAGCCCGCGCTGCCCGGTCAGCTCAGGTGTGAACTGGCCTGGAGCGGCCCCGAGGGCACCGGCGCGAGGCTGGCCAGTGCCTTCCGTGCCTGGCAGCGCATCCGCTTCGAGGTCACCGAGCAGCCCGGCAGCGACGGCGAGGGCCACCGCTGGAGTTGCACGCCGCGGCTGGGGATCTTCCACGCGAGCACCAATCTGCACGGCGACGTGATGGTGCCCGAGGAGCGCATCAGGGCCGCGATGGCTCGCGCCGCCACGGATGGCAGCCCGCTGGCCGATGAACTGGAACTGCTGTTGGGGCGCGCGTGGGACGAGGAGCTGGAGACCTTTCGTCACGCCGGGGAGGGCGACTCGGTTCGGTGGATGGACCGGGCCGTCTGAGCCGCCCTCCCGGAGCGGGAGCCGTCAGCGGCTCTGGTGCTGATTGGTCACGGCGATGGCCACGTTGTGACCGCCGAAACCGAAGGAGTTGTTCAAGGCGGCCAGGTCGCCCTCGGGCAGTTCACGCTGGGTGGTGGCAATCTCCACCGGCAGGCCCGGCTCGAGCTCCTCGATGTTGATGGTGGCCGGCACGGTGCGGGTGTTGAGCGTCATCGCCGTGGCGAAGGTCTCGATCGCGCCGGCGCCGCCCAGCAGGTGACCGGTCATCGACTTGGTGGAGGTCACGATCACGTCGTCGGCGGCATCGCCCAGGGCGGTGCGGATCGAATTGGCCTCGGTCACGTCGCCCTTCGGCGTGGAGGTGCCGTGGGCATTGACGTGCTTGATGTCACCGGGCTGCAGGCCGGCCTCCTTGAGCGCGCGGGTCATGGCGGCGGCCTGACCTCGGCCCGAGGGATCGGGCTCGACGATGTCGTGGTTGTCGGCGCTGATGCCGGCGCCAGCCAGGGTGGCGTAGATCTTGGCGCCACGGGCCTGGGCGTGTTCCAGGCTCTCCAGCACCATGCAGACCGCGCCCTCACCCATCACGAAGCCGTTGCGGCCCGTGTCCCAGGGCCGCGAGGCGGTCTCGGGGGAATCATTGCGGCGGCTGAGGGCCTGCATCTGCGCAAAGGCATTGATCGGCAGCGGGTGGATGACTGCCTCGGTGCCGCCGGCCATCACGATGTCGGCGCGTCCCAGGCGGATCATGTCGATGGCCAGGCTGATGGCCTCGTTCGACGAGGCACAGGCGCTCACCGGCGTGTGGATGCCGGCGCGGGCGTTGATCTTGAGGCCAAGGTTGGCCGCCGGGGCATTGCTGATGAGCATCGGGATGGTGAAGGGGCTGACGCGACGCAGGCCCTTCTCCTTCTGGATGTCCCACTGGTCCAGCAGCGAGTTCAGGCCGCCGATGCCGCTGGCGACGCTGACACCGACGCGGTCCTCGTCGAGCCCCTCGTTCTGCTCGCCGAAGACGAAACCGGCGTCCTCCCAGGCCTCCTTGCCGGAGACCAGAGCCATCTGGGTGGAACGGTCCAGGCGGCGGGCCGCCACCCGATCCAGGTGGCTGGCAGGGTCACCGGCGGCCTGCGCGGCGAAGGTGACGGGCAGCTCGGCCGCCCAGTCCTGGGTGAGGGTGTGGGCTCCGCTGACGCCGTCGAGCATCGCCTGCCAGGTGCTCGGGGCGGATTCGCCCAGCGGGGTGTAGGCGCCAAAACCGGTGATGACAACGGTGGTCATGGATTCTCCAAGTGTGGTGGGTGAAGTTCAGGGGTGAGGCAACCGGGCCGGACACGACGGGGCAGTGCCCGCACGTCGCGCCCGGCCGGTCAGTGTGGGCTCAGGCCTGGGCGCGCTCGACGAAAGCGACGGCGTCACCGACGGTCTTGAGGTTCTTGGCGTCCTCGTCGGGGATGGACACGCCGAACTTCTCCTCGCAGGCGTAGATGATCTCGACCATCGACAGCGAGTCGACGTCCAGGTCATCGGTGAAGGACTTGTCCAGCTGGACGTCCTCGACGGCCACGCCGGCCACGTCGTTGACGATCTCGGCAAGGTCGGTACGGATCTCTTCGGTGCTGGCCATGATGGCCTCCTGTTTCTGTGTTGTGGTGCTGGCGAGGCCGCCGGGATGGCGTGCCTCGTGATCAGGGAAGGGTGACGACCTGCCCGGCAAAGGCCAGACCGGCGCCGAAGCCGATCAGCAGCGCGGTCTGGCCGCTGGTGGCCTCACCGGACTGCAGGATCGCGTCGAGTGCCAGCGGCACGGAGGCCGCCGACGAATTGCCCATCTGGATGATGTCGCGGCTCACCACGACGTCCTTGGGCAGCTTGAGGTGGCGCAGCATCGAGTCGGTGATGCGGTTGTTCGCCTGGTGGGGGATGAAGACGTCCAGGTCCTCGGGGGCAAGGCCGGCGGCCTCCAGGGTCTCGCGAGCCCGGTCCGCGATGAAGGTGGTGGCCCACCGGAAAACCTTGGTGCCCTCCATGGTGATGTGGGGATGGTCCTGCCCCTCGGGCAGGTTGCGCCAGCTCTGGATGGTGAGCACCTCGGCCTGGCTGGGGTCGGAGCCCCAGACCACGGGGCCGATGGCCGGCTCCTCGGACGGCCCGACCACGACTGCGCCGGCCCCGTCGCTGAAGAGGAAGGCGGTGCCGCGATCGTGGGCGTCGAGCGTGTCGGTGAGCTTCTCGACGCCGACCACCAGGACATGTCCCGCGGCGCCGGTGCGGATGAGGGAATCGGCCAGGCCCAGGCCGTAGCAGAAGCCGGCGCAGGCAGCAGAGATGTCGAACATCGCGGGGCCGGTACAGCCCAGGTCCTGGGCGACATAGGAGGCCAGGGAAGGCATCTGCTGCGAATTGCTGACGGTGGCCAGGATGATCGTGTCGATGTCCGCGGCGCTCAGCCCGGCCCGTTCGATGGCCTGACGACACGCCGCGACGGCCATGCTGCGCACCGTCTCGTCCTCGGTGGCCCAGTGGCGCTGGCTGATGCCGGTGCGCTGCTGGATCCACTCGTCGCTGGAGTCGATCATGGTGCACATCTCGGCGTTGTCCACCACCCGGGAGCCGCGGTAGGCGCCGGTGGAGAGCAGACGTGCGTAGGGGGCGCCGGTGCGGACACTGATCTGGGCCATGTCAGGCTCCCATCGCGCTGCCGGCGTGCTCCTGGACGAAGGCGCGCGCCTCGTCGAGCTGGTCCGGGGTGTTGAGGTTGAACAGTGCCACGCCCTTCAGGTTGCGCTTGGCGATGCCGGTCAGCGTGCCCGCGGGGGTGAGCTCCAGCAGTCCGGTGATGCCCTGCTCGCGCATGGTCTCCATGCACAGGTCCCAGCGCACCGGGTTGGCCACCTGGCTGATCAGCCGTTCCAGGTAGTCGGCGCCATCGCTGACGACCTGCCCGTCGCGATTGCTGAGCAGCGCCACGGCGGGGTTGCTCGGGGTGACGCCCTCGGCGGTCTCGCGCAGGTGGGCCACGGCAGGCTCCATGTGCACGGTGTGGAAGGCCCCCGCGACGCTGAGCGGGAAGAGTCGGGTGCGCTTGGGTGCTGCCTCGGCGAAGGCCTCCAGCTGCTCCACGGTGCCGGCAGCGACGATCTGGCCGGAGCCGTTGTTGTTGGCCGGGGTCAGTCCGGCTTCCTCGAGGGCGGCGAGCACTTCGTCGCGGTCACCACCGATGACGGCGGTCATCGAGGTGGGGCGCAGGGCCGAGGCCTCGGCCATGGCGCGGCCTCGTTCCCGAACCAGGGTCATGGCATCGTCGTCGGTGAGGGAGCCCGCGATGGCTGCGGCGGCCAGTTCGCCGACGCTGTGGCCGGCGACCACGCCGACGCGGCTGTCGGCGCCGGCCTCGCCCAGGAGCTCGCTGGCCGTGGCGATCGCGGAGGCGACCAGCAGGGGCTGGGCCACGGCGGTGTCACGGATGGTCTCCGCATCGGAGGTGGTGCCGTGGGTAGCAAGGTCCAGCTGGCCCACCTCACCCAGCCGGGCAAGATGCGCGGCGAAGCCGGGGAGCTCGAGCCACGGGGCGAGGAAACCGGGAGTCTGGGCGCCTTGACCTGGCGCAACGATTGCAAGCACGAGTCCACTCTCGCTCGTCGGACCTGTCGAAGGTGCTGACGACGCCACGAAATGTAGGCCGTCGATTTTGTGGGGTTCCTACAGTCGGCGTGGGAATCCCCCGCGAGCGACGGGGCCCGCGTTGTGGGAGACGGTGAATACCACGCGTGGAAGTAGGGGGTGAGGGAGGGCTCAGCGTTGGCTGAGGGCCAGCCGTCCCAGGGTGATGGACAACCGCAACACGTAGGCGTCGCGCGCATCCATCGGGGAGTAACCGGTGACGTCCTGGATCCGCTTGATCCGGTAGCGCACCGTGTTGGCGTGCACGAACAGGTCGCGGGCCGTGGCCTCCACCGAGCAGCCGTGGTCGAGGAAGCTGACGCAGGTCTCCAGCAGGTCACCACCCGCCTCGCGCAAGGGGTCGAAGACCTCGCGGGCCAGTGCCCGGCGGGCATGACCGTCGCCGGCCAGCACCCGCTCGGGCAGCAGCTCGGCGGCCGGCAGGGCTCGGCCACCCTCGGGCCAGGCATCGGAGGCCCGCAGGCCACTGGTGGCAGCCCGGGCCGAATGGGGCGCCTCCACCAAGTCGTCCACCAGGGGACCGATGACCACGTGGCCGTCGCCGAAGAACTCACTGAGTTCCTCGATCACGGCGATGGCCGCGGAATCGTCGGTGACACTGGGGCCACTGGCCACCAGCACCAGGCGGTCGCCCTGGATTGCGGCGAGCACGTCGAGTTCCAGCTTGCGGGCGTGGCGCCGCAGCCGCGCGATCGCGTCGTCACCCTCCTCGTGCACACGGCCCACCGCGACGAAGACCTTGCTTCCGGAATTCCACCCCAAGGTGGAGGCGCGCGAGACCATGGACTCGTCGGCCTCGGCGCGGACGATGGCGTCGACCACCAGGGCCTCCATTCGGGCATCCCAGGCCCCGCGGACCTCGGCTGCCCGGGCATAGACCTCGGCTGCGGCAAAGGCGACCTCGCGCGAGTAGTGCACGATCGCGGTCTGCAGCACCATCCGGTCCTCGGGCGGGGCAAGGTGTTGCACCTGTTCCTCCACGACCATGATGGTGGTGCGCATCAGGTCGACGGTCTGGTGGAGCGTGATGTTGCGGGTCAGGGCGCGTGGGGCGGCGGCGAAGACATTGGCGGGGTCGAAGGCCACCTCTGGGTCGTCGGCCATCCACTGCACGAAGCCGTCGATGCCGCCGCGCGCCACGACGGTGATCCAGGAACGGTGCTCGGCGTCGAGTTCCCCGAACCAGGGGTGCCGTTCGTCCATGGCGTCGAGCGTGGCGGTGGTCATCCTGGCCGTCGTGGCGGACAGGCGTTGCACGAGCTGGCGGCGTTCCTCGTCGTCAGGAACCAGTGCCCGCCCGGTCCCCGGGGCCGGTGCGTCCTCCGCGGCGACGTGCGCACTCATGCGAACCACCTTTCCTGTGTCGGCCGACCCGGCTGTGTCAGCAGAGCCTAGTCTGGCAGCTGTGAACGATGCACCCGACCTCCCCGACGGCCCGGGCCCGGTGGAATGCCTGCGTGAGATCGCCTTCTGGCTGGAGCGCGGCCGGGCCAGCAGTCATCGGGTGCAGGCCTACCGACGCGCAGCAGACGCCCTGGCCGCCCTCGACGCCCGGGAGCTGGCCTTGTTGCGCGAGGCCGACCAGTGGGAGGCCCTGCCGGGGGTGGGGCTCAGCATCGCATCGGTGATTCGCGAGGCATTGTCCGGTCAGGTTCCCGAACGGCTTGGCCGACTGCGTGCCGAGGGGGCCGAGCCGCTGGCGGTCTCGTCCCTGCGCCCCTCCCTGCGGGGCGACCTGCACTGTCACACCACTTGGTCGGATGGCGGATCGCCGCTTGCGGAGATGGTGGAGACCGCTCACCGCCTGGGGCATGACTACCTCGCCATCACCGACCACTCGCCCCGACTGTGGGTGGCCAATGGCCTCAGCGAAGAGCGCCTGCGCAGTCAGTGGCAGGAGATTGCTCGGGTGCAGCAGCACTCACCGGTGCGGATCCTGCGGGGGATCGAGGTGGACATCCTGGACGATGGACGCCTCGACCAGCGCGACGAGGTGTTGGGTGCGCTGGACGTCGTGGTCGCCTCGGTGCACTCGCGGTTGCGGGGCGGCCGTGAGGAGATGACGGCCCGAATGGTCGCGGCGGTGGCTAACCGGCACACCACCGTGCTGGGACACTGCACCGGGCGCCTCGTGGAGGGGGCGCGCGGCACTCGGCCGCCATCGGACTTCGATGCCGAGGTGGTCTTCGAGGCCTGCCGACAGTTTGGCGTGGCGGTGGAGATCAACTCCCGCCCCGAACGTCAGGACCCGCCCGACGAGCTCTTGCAGTTGGCACATCAGATGGGCTGCCTGTTCAGCATCGACACCGACGCACACGCACCCGGTCAGCTGGACTTCCTGCAGCTGGGGTGTGCTCGGGCCGAGGCCGTGGGCATCGACGCGGAACGCATCATCAACACCTGGCCGGTGGAGCGGCTGCTGGAGCACGCCGCGCGCTGAGTTCCGGCGGGGACTACTTCTGGTTGGTGGGGCCACCGAACATGATCTCGTCCCAGCTGGGAATCGAGGCGCGCTTCTTGCGCGAACGTGGCTTGGGCCGGGGACGCGGGGTGGCGGTCTCCTTGGGGACGTCCACGGGCAATTCGGGTTCGCTGGCCTGGGTCTGGGCTCCAGCCTCCTGGCTGGCCGGGCCCTGGGCGACGGCCTCATCCTGGGGCTGGGTGTCCTGGGGCTGGGTGTCCTGGGGCTGGGTGCCCTCGGGCGGGGTGTCACCGCCCGCGATCGGCGCAACCTGGGCGACCACGTCGTTCTCGATGACGGGTTCTGCCGGGCTGGGCTCGACGGTGGGGGACTCGACCACCGTGACAGCTTCGACCTGTTCGACGGCGGCCTCGTCCTGCTGGGGCTGCGAGCTTGGCTCGGGGGTCGACTCCGGCTCCGACGCCTCGTGGACGACGGCCGGGGGCTGTTCAGCCGCCGCGGCAGGGGCAGGCGCGGCCGGCTCTGGGGTGGAGACAGGCTCTGGGGTGGAGACAGGCTCTGGGCTCGTGACGGGTTCAGGTGTGGCGGGCGGCTCAGGTGTGGAGTCGCGCTCAGGCTCCTCGTCGCTGGGTTCCTGGGTGACCGGATTGGCGAGCCCGGCGTAGATGTTCACCGAGTCCTCGGCGAAGGAGCTGAGCATCTCGTAGAGCACGTCCATGTCGGAGGTGTTCTTGGGCACAAAGTCGTAGACGCCGTCGACTTCCTCGAACTCGGCGGGGGAGTAGTCGTCCACCTCCGAGTCATCGGTGGCGGATTCCGCGTCCGCGTCGCTCTCGGCCCCGGGCTCGAGCTGTGCCGGGGTGGCGGCTTCGAACGGGGGGCGCTGTCCGGGCAGCGAACCGCGCGTCGCCTGGGTGGCGCGCACCAGGGCGAGCTCGTCGTTCAGGTCGATGGTGGGTTCTGCGTCAGGGGACTCCGCAACCGCCACGCGACTGTTGGCAGTGACCTCGCCGATCAGTTCCCGGGCGGCGTCGTCCTGGGCGGTGCTGAAGCGGGCACGCGGGTCGAAGACGAAGTGGGCCGTGGTGGTCTCGTCCTCGAGGGTCGCGGTCACGGTCCAGCGGCGGTCCTGGTTGCGCCAGGCATCCCAGGTGACCTCGTCGGCTCGCGGGCCGAGCTTCTCGGCGACCACGGCGCGCATGGCACGCACCGAGCCGGTCTCACCGCGTCGGCGCACCGGACACTGCAGGGCGGTCAGGGCCACGTGTTCGCGCTCCGCCAGCACCGGGGCGGCATAGGGCTCCACCTTCTCGGTGGGCATCCCGGACTCCTGCGCCACGTCCTCGAGCGAGGCTCCCGACCGGATACGAGTCTGGATTTCGCGAGGACTGAGGGCGCTTGTCATGTTCTCTCCACTGCTGGCTGAACGTCGTGCTGGCGGGCTTTCGAGGGTGCCGACGGCGCACGGCGCCGAACTGAACGGAACACACCTCTGCCAGTCACACTACTAGTCGCACCAATCTAGCGTGACAAGCCGACGATGAGTGCGCGTGGCTGCCGGTGGGGTGGGGCGCCGGATGCGGCACCCTCTCGGTGTCTGGGATCATCGGGGGCATGACCGCTACCAATGCACTGCCCGCCACCTCCGGTTCCCACCCCCTGGCCCCCTACGACGCGGTCCTGCTCGTCTCCTTCGGCGGCCCCGAGAAGCCCGACGAGGTGATCGACTTCCTCGAGGTGGTCACCCGTGGCGCCGGTATTCCCCGCGACCGGCTGGCCCAGGTGGGGGAGCACTACTTCCTGTTCGGTGGCCGCAGCCCGATCAATGACCAGAACAAGGCGCTGATCTCCGCGCTGCAGCAGGAGTTGTCCACCCGCGGCGTCGACTGCCCGATCTACTGGGGCAATCGCAACTGGCATCCGTTCATCGACGAGGCGCTGCGTGAGCTCGTCGCCGACGGCCGCCGCCGGGTGTTGATGCTGACCACCAGCGCCTATCCGTCGTACTCGGGCTGTCGCACCTATCGCGAGGCGGTCGCGGCGGCCGCCAGCACCGTCGGTGCCGAGCACGTGCGGATCGATCGCGCCGGGAACTATGCCCTGGACGAGGGCTTCGTCGAGGCCAATCGCGCCGCCGTCGCGCAGGCGCTGGCCGAGTTGCCCGGTGCCCGCCTGGTCTTCGTCACCCACTCCATCCCCACGGACATGGATGACAGCAGCGGACCGCAGGAGGCACGCGGCGCCTATTCACGGTGGCACGAGGAGGTGGCAGAACGGATCGCGCAGGCGGTGGGAGCGCCGGAGCACGATCTGGTCTTCTGCTCCCGTTCCGGGCGGCCGGGCCAGCCGTGGCTGGAGCCCGACGTCGACGACCACTTGGCCGAACTCCACGGCCGTGGCGTCGATCGTGTGGTGCTGGCCCCCATCGGATTCATCTCCGACCACATGGAGGTGATCTACGACCTCGACACCCAGGCTCGCCAGACCTGCGACGAACTCGGAATCCAGATGGTGCGCAGTGCGACCGCCGGCACGTCGCAGACCTTCGTGGCCGGGCTGGCCGATCGGCTCCTGGCCCGTGCGGCACACGCGCGCCAGGGCGATGCCCTCCCAGCCCCCGACGGTTGCGGCGGCCGAGGGTGTTGCCCGAACCTGCGCAATGCCGAGACCCCCGCGATCGACTGAGCATCGAAGGAAGCACGACCATGAGCCCCGACGCACGACAGACCCCCGAGCAGTCCACTGAACCCGAGCAGACCACTGAACCCGAGCTGGGCAGCCCTTGGGAAGACCTGCGCTCCTACATCGAGCTGCCCCGGCTGAGCGGAGTCCAGGTCAGCCCCGACGGACGCTGGCTGCTGGCCACGATCCAGACGCTCAACCATGACCGCACCGCCTGGACCTCGGCGCTGTGGCGCATCGATCCCAGCGGTGAGGCGCGGCCGCACCGACTCACTCGCGGCGTGGAGGGTGAGTCGCTGTCGGCGATCCTGCGTGACGGCTCGGTGCTGTTCACCTCGTCGCGCCCGCTGCCCGCGGACGGGCGAGCCGAGGACGACGACAAGGCGCTGTGGTGCCTTCCGGCATTGGGTGGCGAGGCGCAGGTGGTGGCCCGCCGTGCCGGTGGGTTCACCCAGGTGCTCGCGGCCCGCGAGGCCGATGCGCTGGTCTGTGCCGTGGGCGTGGCCAGTGGGTGTGACGACCTGCAACAGGATCGCGAACTGCGCTCGCGACGGCGCAAGGCCAAGGTGAATGCGATCCTCCACGAGAGCCCCGGCGTGCGTTTCTGGGACCACGACCTGCCACGCGAATCCCTGCGCCTGGTCACCTTGCCCGTGAGCCCAGAGCAGGATTCTCCCGTGCAGGATTCTCCCGTGCAGGAGACGATGATGCTGGCCAGCCCGGAGCTCGGCCGCGGCCTGGACGCCGACGGAGTGCTCTCCAGCCATGGTGACTTCGTGGTGGCAACCCTGGAGGACCCGCGACCCCGTGGACGGCGCCACTGCCGCCTCGTCCGCATCACCCTGAGAGGCCAGGACACCCAGGCGGAGGACGAGTCGCAGGTGGTCACCGTGGTGGCCGACGACCATTCCCAGTTCGAGCATCCGGTGCTCAGCCGCGACGATCGCTGGGTGGCCTGCGTGCGCTACGTGGCGGGAACCCCCACCGAGGCCCCCCACCAGTTCCTGCACCTGGTGGACCTCCACACCGGTGAGCACCACGACCTGGCGCCCGAATGGCCCCGGTGGGCCAAGCCGGTGGCCTTCAGTGCCGATGGCCAGGAGCTCTACGTCGTTGCGGACGAGGATGGCGACTGTCCGGTCTTCGCCATCTCGGTCGGCGATGGGCAGGTCCGCCGGCTAACCCAGGCGGGGGCGCACTCCTCGGTGGTGGTCGCGCCCGACGGGGAGGCGCTCTATGCGGTGCGTTCCTCGTGGACCGAACCCGGCAGCATCGTGCGCATCTGTCCCCGGACTGCCACCAGCACCGTCCTGCACCAACCCGCGGGGCAGGTGCAGCTGCCCGGCCGACTGGAGCGGATCCAGACCAGCGCCACCGACGGTCAGACCATCCACAGCTACCTGCTGCTGCCCGAGACGGCGACGCCACAGGATCCTGCGCCCCTGGTGTTGTGGGCCCACGGCGGCCCGTTGAACTCGTGGAATGCGTGGAGCTGGCGCTGGTGCCCGTGGCTGCTCGTCAGCCAGGGGCAGGCGGTCCTGCTGCCCGACCCGGCACTGAGCACTGGCTACGGGCGCGACTTCATCCAGCGCGGCTGGGGCCGATGGGGAGCAGAGCCCTACACCGACCTGATGGCGGTCACCGATGCCGTGGAACAACGGCCCGACATCGATGCGGACCGCACCGCGATGATGGGCGGCTCCTTCGGCGGCTACATGGCCAACTGGATCGCCGGGCACACCGATCGCTTCCGGTGCATCGTGTCGCACGCCAGCCTGTGGAACCTCAACAGCTTCGGACCGACCACCGACGCCCCGTGGTACTGGGCCCAGGAGATGTCGGCCGAGATGATGGAGCAGAACTCGCCGCACCAGTTCGTCGACCGGATCACCACGCCGATGTTGGTCATCCATGGCGACAAGGACTACCGGGTGCCGATCGGAGAGGGGCTGGCCCTGTGGTGGGCGCTGTCACAGGCCCATGAGGGCGACCCGGAGCAGATGGAGCACAAGTTCCTGTACTTCCCCGACGAGAACCACTGGGTGCTCACGCCGCAGCACGCCATGGTCTGGTACGAGACGGTACGGGGCTTCCTGTCCACCCATTTGGAGGGGCAACCCTTCCTCGCCTCCTCCCTGTTGAGTGCCGAGGGATGATCGCATTGCGGTCTTGCAGGCCACCGGCATGGGCCGAGGCACGCACGGTGTGATACACATGTGCCTGCCCATGGGGCAGGTGACGACAGCACAGGTGGTTGGCAAGGGCTGTCCCGCAGGCGTGCAGGGCACACCGTGCCCCCGGATTCTCGACGACAGGCAGGAAGGAAGACATGGCGACTGACTACGACGCCCCTCGCAAGAACGACGAGGAAATGAATGAGGACTCCATCGAGGAGCTCAAGACCCGTCGCAATGACAAGAACTCCGGCAAGGTCGACGAGGACGAGGTCGAGGCCGCCGAATCCTTCGAGCTGCCCGGCGCGGACCTGTCGCACGAGGAACTCACCGTGCGAGTCCTGCCGCGCCAGGCCCACGAATTCACCTGCGCATCCTGCTTCCTGGTGAAGGCGGCCAGCCAGATCGCCGAGACCCGTGGCAACGACAGCTACTGCGTCGACTGCGTCTGATCCCTGCCGATCCTGCCCGGCATGACATGGAAGGGGCTGACCTCCACAGTGGAGGTCAGCCCCTTCATCGTCCTGGGGTGGGTGTGGCTCAGAGCTTGAGCTTGGTCTTCGACGTGGTGTCCAGGTGCTCACCGGTGACCGCCTCGAAGCGACGGCCGACGTAGCGGTTGAGCACGATCTGGCTGACACCCAGGCCGACGCCGCTGGCCAGGGCCCACATGGCGGCATAGGTCGGCGGCACGTCGGGATCATTGGGGTCCGGCGGGTTGTCACCGGTGGCCACCTTCCAGGCGGCCTTGAGCGCCTTCTGGGTGACGACGGTGGTGACCGCGCCCAGCAGGCCGGCGTAGATCTTGAACCCGATGTTCTGGCTTGTGGTGGCCATCCAGGTCTCCTCAGCTCGGTGGGATGATGCACCGCGCGGTACATCCTTCGCCTCCATCGTAGGAGGCGGCGGTGGCTGCCATGGCGTGATGGCGTGAACTTTCGCCTTGGGCGCACTCCGGTAGGTTGGGCGGCATGCGCAGCGCCTCCACCCCCGAACAGCACCATCGAGAACATCTCAGCGTCCCGGGCAGCTGGTGGCTGCTGGCCGCGGGCTTCGGGATCACCCTGGTGGTCGTGGTGGGGGCCTACACCAATGCCTGGTTCGGTGCGGCCACCGCACTGGTGGCGCTGGCGGGCATCGGCGCTGGCTTCCACCACTTCGGCCACCCGGTGGTGGGCGTCGACGCGCAAGGGTTGTCTGCCGGGCACGCTCGCATCGAGTGGGAGTGGATTGCGTCGGCCGAGGCACTGGACGAGAAGCAGATGCGGGCCGCCCTGGGGCCGGGCTCGATGGCCTCGGGATGGTTCCTCACCCGCCCCTACATCAAGGGTGGTGTCCGGGTGCAGCTGGCCGATCCGGCCGATCCGCACCCCTTCTGGCTGCTGAGCACGCGCCATCCGCAGCGCGTCGCGGAGCTGGTCGACCAGTTCGCGGCGGGGAAGCCGGCATGAGGGAGGAAGCAGGCATGAGGGAACTGGTGGTCAAGCGTCTGGACGAGGGTCTTCCGCTGCCCCGGCGGGCGCATCCCGACGACGCGGGCATCGACCTGATGACCACCACGGACCTCACGATCGCACCGGGGGAGCGCGTCCTGGCTGGCACCGGTATCGCCATCGCCCTGCCCACCGGGTATGCCGCCTTCGTGCATCCGCGTTCCGGGCTCGCGGCCAAGCACGGCCTGACCATCGTCAACGCCCCCGGAACGGTCGATGCCGGCTACCGGGGTGAAATCCGGGTGAACCTTCTCAACACCGACTCCCGGCACAGCGTCCACCTCTCGCGGGGGGATCGCATCGCCCAGCTGGTGGTGCAACGGGTGGAACTGCCCGTCGTGGTGGAGGCCGACGAACTGGATGGCTCCGAGCGTGGGGAGAGCGGTCACGGATCCAGCGGCGGAATCAGTGCCTGGCAGGCTCGACCGACACCACCGAGCAGCTAGGATCGTCGACGTTGCCGGGGCGAGAGTCGTCGCGGCCTGTTGGAGGGAATCGATTCGTGAGCACCGTGCCGAACGAGAACGAGACTGGGCCGAACGAGACTGGGCCGAACGAGAACCAGACCGTGCCCGACGAGTTCGTGCCGAACGAACAGGTCGACCAGGCCGAGGCCCAGCCCGCCGTCGATCCCGATGACCCCCGCTGGGTGGAGCTCGACGAGCAGGACTGGCGCGAGGATGGCCCCTTCGACATCGAAGAGGTCGACCTGGATGCCGACGACGTCGAGCGTCTGGACTTCGGCACCGTCGTGATGACCCCCTTCGAGGGGATGAACCTGCAGCTGCAGATCGACGAGCAGACCCAGCAGGTGCAGGCCGCCCTGGTGATGCACCAGAACTCCGCGATCGAGGTCGCCCTGTTCGGCGCCCCCGCCAGCACTCCGATGGCCGGTGACATCCGCCGCGAGATGGTCGAGGTCACCACCCAGCAGGGTGGCGACGTCCAGCTGGCCGAGGGGCCCTTCGGCACCGAGATCCGCCGTGTCATCCCGCTGCAGAACGAGGAGGGTGAGCAGATGTACCACGTCTCGCGCACCTGGTTCGCGCAGGGGCCGCGGTGGCTGCTGCGTGGCGTCGTGATGGGCGAGGCCGGCATGAGCGAAGGGGTCGACGGCCCCTCGCAGGTGATCTTCGAGTTCTTCCGCAACCTCGTGGTGCGTCGTGACGACCAGCCGAAGGTTCCCGGCGACCTGATCCCGATGGTGATCCCCGAGGGCCTCGTGCCGCAGCAGGCCGAGGACGAGTCCTCGAGCGAGCAGTGAGCCACCGCAGGTGAGCGTGGTCTCTCGGGTCCTGCGTCGTCGCCCGCAAGGCGGGGAGGCGACGCAGGACCCCAGCACGCCGCCGGTCGAGCAGCAACGGCACTGGCAGCTGATGTCACAGGTGCAGCTGCGTGAACGGGTGACCCTGCGGGGTGTGGTGCGCTCAGTCTCGGTGACGTCGGCGGAACGGCGCTGGCTCGAGGTGGTGCTGGCCGACCAGACCGGTGAGATCACGCTGGTCTGGATGGGGCGCCGCGAATTGCGGGGCGTCGAGGTGGGGCGCCGGATGGAGGTGCGGGGGCTCGTCACGCTCTTCCAGCGCCGACGAGCCATCCACAATCCCCACTACACGCTGCTTCCCTGACGGGCCCCGTTCACAGACTCTGGTTTGGCGAGAGCAGTTGCGCCAGTGCCCGCTCGTGTTCGGGTGAGACGACGAAGAGCAGCTCGTCGGACTCCTGGAGGGCGCGCGACGGATCCGGGGTGAGGGCGCGCCCGCCACGGATCATGGCCACCAGCACCGCATCCCCGGGAAGGGTGATGTCTCGCAGCAGCTGGCCCACGCGAGGGCTCTCGGCCGGCAGCGTGAGCTCCACCAGATTGGCGCTGCCGCTCTGGAAGGTGAAGATCCGCACCAGGTCGCCGATGCTGACTGCCTCCTCCACCAGCGCCGACATGATTCGGGGGGTGGAGACCGCGACGTCGACGCCCCACACGTCGTCGAACATCCATTCGTTCTCGGGATGGTTCACTCGTCCCACCGTGCGGGGAACCCCGAACTCGGTCTTGGCGAGCAGGGAGTGGACCAGGTTCGCCTTGTCGTCGCCAGTTGCGGCGATGCAGACGTCGCAGGTGTCGAGCCGGGCCTCGGTGAGGGTGTCCAGCTCGCACGCATCGGCCAGCAGCCATTCGGCCCGGGGCACGGACTCGGTGCGGATGGCCTTCGGGTCGCGGTCGACCAGCAACACCTGGTGGCCGTTGGCGATGAGTTCTCGAGCGATGGAGCGGCCGACATTTCCGGCTCCGGCAATGACGATGCGCATGGCAGTCTCCTGGTCTTCCTGGGGTCTCAGCGGGCGGGCGGGGCGCCGAGGATCTGTTCGAGCTCGTCGGTGCGGTCCAGTTCGATGGCCGCGTAGAGCAGGTCTCCCTCCTGCAGCACGGTCTGGTCGTCTGGCACCATCCCGACGCCGAAGCGCACGATGAAGGGCAGGGGAGTGCGCACCGCTGCGCGCAGCTGTCCCACGGTGTGGCCCACCCAGTCGGGGTGGGTGTGCACCTGCACCAGTCGCGCATTGCCTGCCGGATCCCGCCACACCGGTTCGGAGCCCTCCGGGAGAAGTCCGCGAAGGACCTGATTGGCGGCCCAGCGCACGGTGGCGACGGTCTGGATGCCGAGGCGCTCGTAGACCTCTGCGCGGCCCTGGTCGTAGATGCGGCACACCACGTTCTGGACGCCGAACTGCTCGCGCACGACGCGGGCGGCCAGGATGTTGGAGTTGTCACCGCTGGATACGGCGGCGAAGCCGTCGGCCTGGCGGATCCCGGCACGCTCCAGGACGTCACGGTCGAAGCCGACTCCCTTGATCGTCGTGCCCCGGAACTCGGGGCCCAGGCGGCGGAAGCTCTCGGCATTGGTGTCGATGACGGCCACGCTGTGACCACGCTTCTCGAGGCTGCGGGCCAGGCTGGAGCCCACACGGCCGCAACCCATGAGGATGAAGTGCACGATGTCCTCCCGGGGACGAGATCTCAGTCGTGGGAACGCTACCGCACCGCCGGGCAGGAACTTGCCCCGGCGCGGCGCCTTGCTCTTCCCAGGCCAGACTCGGGTGCACAGACGCGAGGCATGAACAGATGCGAGCGGCGGATGGTGCGTCGGGTGGCCCAGGTGCGCGAGGATGGGCAGGTGAGTGCTGCGCAGATGAGTGATCCCGGCGACCAGTCCCCGGACCCGACGGGCACGGTGGTCGGACCCGTCGAGGTGGGGCCGGTGGCCCACGGTGGCCATTGCGTGGCGCGCCATGACGGTCGGGTCATCTTCGTGCGCCATGCGCTGCCCGGTGAGCAGGTCATGGTGCGCATCACCGACGCCGGCCGCCGCAACTTCTGGCGTGGCGACGCGGTGGAAGTCCTCCAGGCAGTCCCGGATCGCACCGAGCCGCCGTGCCCGATCGCCGGCCCCGGGGGATGCGGTGGCTGCGACTTCCAGCACGTCACCGCAGAGGGCCAACGGCGCCTCAAGACGCAGGTGGTGGCCGAGCAGCTGGACCATCTTGCCGGGATCGGGTGGGACGGGCAGGTGGAGCAGGTGCTTCCTGTGGAGGGCTGGCGTACCCGGACGCGCTTCGCGGTCGACCGTCCCGGGGATGGGGGCAGCCCCCGTGTGGGGATGCGCGCGCACCGATCACACGCGCTGATCACCTTGCCCGATCACGGTTGCCTGATCGCCCACCCCGCCGTGCCGGGGCCCGAGGAATTGCACCAGGTCGCCGAGCGGTCCCAGGGCGACGAGATCCGGGTCGTGGTGCCTGCCGTGGGCTCGCCCCGCGTGGTGACCAACCGCGACGAGGGTGCCGAGCTGGTGCAGGAGCAGTGCGCCGGGCGCACCTACCAGGTGCGTGCGGATGGCTTCTGGCAGGTGCACCCCGCCGCCGCGACGACCCTGGTGGATGCCGTGCTGCAGATGGTGCAGCCCGCCAGGGGAGAGTCGGCCCTGGACCTGTACTGCGGGGTGGGGCTGTTCGCGGGCGCACTGGTCGACCAGGGGTGCCGCGTGGTCGGCGTCGAACAGTCCACCGGGGCGGTGCGACTGGCCCGACGCAATGTTCCCGGTGCGCGATTCATCGCGGCACCGTTGGCCAGGGCGCTGCGTCGACTGCCCGGCTCGGTGGACGTGGTGGTCCTCGATCCGCCGCGGACCGGGGCCGGTGCCGCAGTGGTTCGGCACCTGGCGGGTCTGCAAGCCCGTGCGATCGCCTACGTCGCCTGTGATCCAGCGGCACTGGCGCGCGACCTGAGAACCTTCGCCGAGCACGGCTACCAGGTGGAGACGATCCGGGCCTTCGACCTGTTCCCGATGACACATCACGTCGAGTGCGTCGCGCTGCTGGTTCCCACGCCTACGGGTGGGGAGCCGTCGCGCTGAGGTTCTTGCAGTCCTCGCACCGGGGGCTTTGCACGGTCGTCTCCGTTTGAAAGCGCGGGGCTCGGGGAGGACAATCGGAGCATGCCCAAGTCATCCGCCAAGTGCCCGATTCGACCGGGAGACCCGTGCAGCCTGTGCCAGCCGGGTGCGGACGGGCCGCACAACTGTGGGCTGGTCTACCTGGTGATGGACGATCCCGACCTGCGCGAGGCGTGGAACCAGAACCGTCAGGAGCTGCGTCGCAAGCGTCAGCAGGACGGCGCTGCCGCAAGCTGAGGGCAAGTTGCCCCTGAGAACGTGATCCACGTCACGACTAGGCATTTAGGGCACGAATCTTGCACGTTAATCCCCGTCGTTGTGGGTGGCTCCGGCGCGGTGGGTGTAGCAGACTGGATGCGGAATCCTCGTTCGTCCGAACAGAATTTGGCGAACGTGATATCTTGACATCAAGAGACTTTGGCGCAGGCGCCAGAGTCAGCCCGAATCAGGAGTGATGCATGAGCGTCAACAGTTTTGGGGCCAAGAGCACCCTTGAGGTGAACGGCCAGTCCTACGAGATCTTCCGAGTCGATGCTGTCGAGGGACATGACAAGCTTCCCTTCAGCCTGAAGGTTCTGCTCGAGAACCTGCTGCGCACCGAGGATGGTGCCAACATCACCGCGGAGGACATCAAGGCCCTCGCGGCCGGCGCTCCCACTGGTGAGCCCGACAAGGAGATCCAGTTCACGCCCGCCCGCGTGATCATGCAGGACTTCACCGGCGTGGCCTGCGTCGTCGACCTGGCCACCATGCGCCAGGCCGTGGCCGACCTCGGTGGCGACGCCGACAAGGTCAACCCGCTGGCCCC
The DNA here is from genome assembly GCF_048595755.1 of Luteococcus struthionis. Lineage (GTDB taxonomy): Bacteria > Actinomycetota > Actinomycetes > Propionibacteriales > Propionibacteriaceae > Luteococcus. The sequence goes on along the minus strand of NZ_CP184360.1, from coordinate 2,719,713 downwards.
CGCCGAGCTGGTCATCGACCATTCGGTCATCGCCGAGTACTTCGGCACCCCGGACGCCCTCCAGCTGAACACCGACGTCGAGTACCAGCGCAATCTCGAGCGCTACAAGCTGCTGCGTTGGGCCCAGGGCGCCTTCGACGAGTTCAAGGTCGTCCCCCCGGGCACCGGTATCGTCCACCAGGTCAACATCGAGAACCTGGCGCGCGTGATCTTCCCGCGCACCGTCGACGGTGTGCTGCAGGCCTACCCGGACAGCTGCGTCGGCACCGACTCGCACACCACCATGGTCAACGGCCTGGGCGTCGTGGGCTGGGGTGTTGGTGGCATCGAGGCCGAGGCCGCCATGCTCGGCCAGCCGATCAGCATGCTGATCCCCAAGGTCGTCGGCTTCAAGCTCTCCGGCAAGCTCAATGAGGGCGTCACCGCCACCGACATGGTGCTCACCATCACCGAGATGCTGCGTGAGCACAAGGTCGTCGGCAAGTTCGTCGAGTTCTACGGCCCCGGCGTCTCCGAGGTTCCGCTGGCCAACCGAGCCACCATCGGCAACATGAGCCCCGAGTACGGCTCCACGATCGCCATCTGGCCGATCGACGACAAGACCACCGACTACCTGCGTCTGACCGGCCGCGAGGAGGACCAGATCGCCCTGGTCGAGGCCTACGCCAAGGAGCAGGGTCTGTGGCACGACGCCGCCAATGAGCCGGTCTACAGCGAGTACATCGAGCTGGACCTGTCGACCGTCGTCCCCTCGATCGCCGGCCCGAAGCGCCCCCAGGACCGCATCGTGCTGTCCGAGTCGAAGCCCTCCTTCCAGGAGTCGGTCAAGGCCTACACCGCCGATCCGGCCAAGACCGTCCCGGTCACCCTGGCCGACGGCACCAGCTTCGAGCTGGCCAATGGTGCGGTGACCGTCGCCTCGATCACCTCCTGCACCAACACCTCGAACCCGAGCGTGATGCTGGGCGCCGCCCTGGTGGCAAAGAAGGCCGCGGAGAAGGGCCTCAAGCCCAAGCCGTGGGTCAAGACCACTGTTGCCCCGGGCTCGCAGGTCGTCACCGACTACTACGAGAAGTCCGGCCTGCAGAAGTACCTGGACGAGCTGGGCTTCAACACCGTCGGCTACGGCTGCGTGACCTGCATCGGCAACACCGGCCCGCTGATCCCCGAGGTCTCCAAGGCCATCAACGACAACGACCTGGCCGTCACCGCCGTGCTATCGGGCAACCGCAACTTCGAGGGTCGCATCAGCCCCGACGTGAAGATGAACTACCTGGCCAGCCCGCCGCTGGTCATCGTCTACGCGCTGGCCGGCACGATGGACATCGACCTGGCCAATGACCCGATCGGCCAGGACAAGGACGGCAATGACGTCTTCATGAAGGACATCTGGCCCACCACCGAGGAGATCGAGGAGGTCATCGGCGGCTCGATCAGCGCCGAGATGTACAAGTCTCGTTACGCCGACGTCTTCGCCGGTGACGAGCGCTGGCAGAACCTCGACACCCCCGAGGGCAACCTGTTCGCGTGGGATGAGGCCTCCACCTACATCCGTCGTGCGCCCTACTTCGACGGCATGCCGGCCGAGCCGACGCCGGTCGAGGACATCAACGGCGCCCGCGTGCTGCTGAAGCTGGGCGACTCGGTCACCACCGACCACATCTCGCCGGCCGGTTCCATCAAGTCGGACTCGCCCGCGGGCAAGTACCTGACCGAGAACGGCGTGGAGCGCAAGGACTACAACTCGCTGGGCAGCCGTCGTGGCAACCACGAGGTGATGATCCGCGGCACCTTCGCGAACATCCGTCTGCGCAACCAGATCGCGCCGGGCACCGAGGGTGGCTTCACCAAGGACTTCACCCAGCCCGACGCCCCGGTGACCACGGTCTACGAGGCCGCCGAGGCCTACCAGGAGGCCGGCACCCCGCTGGTCGTGCTGGCCGGCAAGGAGTACGGCTCGGGTTCCTCGCGTGACTGGGCCGCCAAGGGCACCACGCTGCTGGGTGTCAAGGTGGTCATCGCCGAGAGCTACGAGCGCATCCACCGCTCGAACCTGATCGGCATGGGTGTCATCCCGCTGCAGTTCCCCGAGGGCCAGAATGCCGATTCGCTCGGCCTGGACGGCACCGAGACCTTCGACGTCGCGGGGGTCACCGCGCTCAACGAGGGTGTCACGCCGAAGACCCTGCACGTGGTCGCCACCAAGGCCGACGGCAGCAAGGTGGAGTTCGATGCCATCCTGCGCATCGACACCCCCGGTGAGCGTGCCTACTACCTCAACGGCGGCATCTTGCAGTACGTGCTGCGCCAGCTGCTGAAGAAGTGATGATCGCCCTTCGGGGCTGATCCCGGCCGAGGGCCACACCTGCCAGTGCGGGGGTGTGGCCCTTGGTCTTTTCGGTTGCGGTTGCCCGGAGGCTTCCTCTGGCCTTTCGAACACACTTTTGAAAAAATGTCAGAGGCGCCCGGCAGTCTTCCTCCCACGGGCCGGCGTTCGGTGACGGTCCGTGCCAGCCGTCCCATCCGTGTGACCAAGGAGGAAACCATGTCCGTGGCCTTTCGGCAGTACCCCGCTACGCATTCCCAGCCGAACTTCCATGCCGGGTCGAACTTCCATGCTGGGGGGCCGGTGCGCACCGTGGTGCGGGGCAGGCAGCAGGGCGAGGAGGTCTACCTGCCGCCCGGTTGGCCGGTCGAGGTGCTGCCGCCGGGGGCTCCCGACTGGGAGGCCAGTGCCATCGGCTGGCTCCTCGACCAGTGCCCGCCTGACTATCGCGGCTATCCCGTGATGCGACGCCATCCCGTGGTCTTGGCGCGGTTGGCCGCGGAATTCATCGAGGGGCAGATCCGTTCGAGCCGGCAGGCGCTGGCCACGGCACGGCCGAGCCTGGGGGAGTACGTGGACGACCGGGTGCTCGACCAGACGGCCGATGCGATCCAGACCGAGGGGGCACGGCTGGTGCGGGTGCGCCGGGCCGTGGCCCTGGTGGAGGAGGCGCTGCGGGGTGGAATCTTCCTGCGCAAGCTGTGAGCGAGCCCAAGGAAGGTCCCGTCCGTTGTGACGGCGCCCTAAGATGTCTCCATGGCTTTGTTGGACCAGATCAAGAGCCCCGCAGATCTTCGCGGGTTGACGCGCACGGAACTCGATGAACTCGCTCGTGAGATCCGGGCCTTTCTGGTGACCAATGTCAGTCGTACAGGTGGTCACCTGGGGCCGAACCTCGGCGTGGTGGAACTCACCATCGCCATGCACCGGGTCTTCGACTCCCCGCGCGATCCGCTGATCTTCGACACCGGCCATCAAAGCTATGTGCACAAGATCCTCACCGGCCGCGCCGACCAGTTCGAGTCGTTGCGCCAGAAGGACGGGCTGTCCGGGTACCCCTCGCGCGCCGAGAGCGAGCACGACTGGGTGGAGAACTCCCATGCCTCCACCTCGTTGAGCTGGGGCGAAGGGTTGGCCAAGGCTTTCCGGCTCAAGGGTGAGGATCGCACGGTGGCGGTCCTGGTGGGCGACGGTGCGCTGACCGGCGGCATGGCCTGGGAGGCCCTCAACAACATCGCGGTGCAGGAGGGCCTGCGCCTGGTGATCATCGTCAATGACAATGGACGCTCGTACACGCCGACGGTCGGCGGCCTGGCCACCCACTTGGCGGGCATGCGCACCGATCGTCGCTACGAGCAGGTGCTCGACGTCGCCAAGCGCAGCATCAACAAGGCGCCGATCTTCGGTCGTCCCGCCTATGACCTGCTGCACGGCATGAAGACCGGTCTGAAGGACGTCCTCGCCCCCCAGGGACTGTTCAGCGACCTGGGCTTGAAGTACCTGGGGCCGATCGACGGTCACGACGAGGACGCCGTCGAGCTGGCGCTGGAGCAGGCCAAGGGCTTCGGCGGACCCGTCATCGTGCACTGCATCACCCAGAAGGGCCGCGGCTTCAAGTTCGCCGAGGACAACGAGGAGGACCGCTTCCACGCGGTGGGCAAGATCAACGAGCTGACCGGCGAACCGCTCAGCGCCGTCGTGCAGGCCACCTGGACCGACGCCTTCAGCGACCACATGGTGCGGCTGGGCGACAAGCATCCCGAGCTGGTGGCCATCACCGCCGCCATGTTGCACCCGGTGGGGCTGGCCCGCTTCGCGCAGGTCTTCCCGGACCGGGTCTTCGACGTCGGCATCGCCGAGCAGCATGCCGTCACCTCGGCGGCCGGCCTTGCCGCCGGGGGACTGCACCCGGTGGTGGCCGTCTACTCCACCTTCCTCAACCGTGCCTTCGACCAGCTCCTGATGGACGTGGCGCTGCACAAGCTGGGCGTCACCTTCTGCCTCGACCGGGCCGGCATCACGGGAAGCGACGGTGCCAGCCACAACGGCATGTGGGACGTTTCCATGTGCGGCCTGGTGCCGGGGCTGCGGCTTTCCTCGCCCCGCGACCGCAAGCGCATGGAGCAAGCCCTGGAGGCCGCCATCGAGGTCGACGATGCCCCCACGGTGGTGCGGTGGTCCAAGGAGAAGCTGCCCGACCCGATCGAGGCGGTGCGCAACGTCGACGGCCTGGACATCCTGCGTCACAGTGAGGACGCCGAAGCGCTCGTGGTGGGTCACGGGCAGTTCGTCGGACTTGCCCTGGACGTGGCCGAACGCCTCTCGCACCAGGGCGTGCGCGTCACCGTGGTGGATCCGCTGTGGTCGCTCCCGGTCAACCCCGCGCTGGTCGACCTGGCGGGACGACACCAGCTCGTGGTCAACGTGGAGGACTCGATGGTGGTCGGCGGCGTGGGGACGCAGCTGGGCAGCCAGATGCGTCGGATGCGGGTGTCCACCCCGCTGATGTGCTTCGGCATCCCGCAGGAATTCCTCGACCACGCCAGCCGTCCCGAGGTGCTCGACCAGTACGGTCTGACGGGTCAGGAGATCGCCCGAGAGGTGCTGGGCTGCTACCTGGCCAACAACTCCGAACAAGCCAGTCAGAGCCCGCTTCAGGCAGGCTGAGCCCAACCCCGGTTGGTCAACCACGGCTGAGCCCAGCCGTGGTTGATCAGGACTGGGGGAAGAGCTCCAGGAGCACCGGCACCAGCCGCTCCCGCTGCCAAGGACGCGCCCCCAGCTCGGCCAGTCGCGCATCGACTGCCTCGGCCGTCAGCTCCGGGGGCTCGAAGGTGATGCGACGCAGGGTGTCGGGGCTGACCAGGTTCTCGGGAGCCATGCCCAGCTCCTCGGCCATCTTCTGCGTGGCCGGGCGCACCTTGTTCCACCGTGCGTGGGCTTCAGGGAATCGACGCTCCCAGGTGCGTGGCGGCGGTGGGCCGTCGGGGGCGACGCGAAGCGGGGGCAACTGACGCGGCCCAAGCTGCGAGACCCGCTCCAGCGCCTGCACCCAGTTGGTCTCGTACTGCCGGGCGGAGCGCCGCTTGAAACCGTTCACCTCGCGCAGTTCCTGCCGCGTCGGGACGTGGGGCGGTTTGGTGCTGGCGGCCCGTACCGCCAGTTCACTGATGGCCGCGTCCTGCACCAGGCGCCCAGGGGCCTTGTCGAGGCGAGCGGCGAGTTGGTCGCGCACCGTCCACAACTCCCGCACCACGGCCATGCCCAGCGGTGTGCGCACGTGGTGCATCCCATTGGTTCGACGCCAGCGCTCCTTGCGAGGCGGCACCACGTCGGTGCAGTGCTCCGCCAACCAGGCAAACTCCTGGTGGGCCCACTCGAGTTTGCCGGCCTGGTCCAAGTCCTCGGCCAACCGGTTGCGCAGCTCCACCAGGAGTTCCACGTCGAGCGCTGCGTAGTTGATCCACTCCTCGGGCAGCGGGCGACGTGACCAGTCGGCCGCCGAGTGCTCCTTGAGCAGGCGCAGCTCGAAGTGCTGCTCGATCATCGCGCCCAGACCGACGCGGGGCAGTCCCAGCAGCCGACCCGCCAGTTCGGTGTCGAACAACCTGCGCGGCACCAGCCCCGCCTGTACCAGGCAGGGCAGGTCCTGGGTGGCCGCGTGGATGATCCACTCGGCGTCCTGGATGGCTTCCTGCAGGCTGTGCAGTTGTGGCACCCCGGAATCGTCCTCGAAGGCCACCGGGTCGATGATGTGGGTGCCCGCGCCCTCACGTCGGAGCTGGAAGAGGTAGGCCTTGTTGGAGTAGCGGAAGCCCTGCGCCCGCTCCGCGTCGACCGCGACGGGGCCGGTACCCGCTGCCAGGGCCTGCACGGCCTGCTCCAGTGCCTCCGGCGTGTCGACCACCGAGGGGACGCCCTCTGCCGGGCGATCCAGCACCGGCAGCTCGGGCTCCTCCTGGTCGCTGGTCGCGTCCTGGCCCATGTTGGAAGCCATTGGTCATTCCTTCCCCGGGCGCCGCTCTCGGCGCCATTGAGATCAGTCGAATCGTCGCGCCCCGGCGGCCCGCGGGGCCAGAGGGACGATCCCGGGTGGCAGGTCGGGCAGGCCGGCGGTGGTGCACAACAGGTGCTGCCACGCTGCCAGGTGCTGGGTGATGCCGTGGCCGTCGTCCACGAGTGGGGTCCAGGAGGCCCGGATCTCGACCTCGGCGCGGTCGGGCTCGTCCTGCATCCCGCCAAAGCTGCGGCTGGAGACGGCCGTCACCGTTCCCGAGGCTGCACAGTACTGCGCGCCCTGACGTTCCAGCGCATCGGTGAGCCAGGACCATCCCACCTCGGCCAGCAGCGGGTCACTCACCATCTCCAGGTCCACCTCGGCGCGGGCAAAGGTGACGCATCGATGGGTGCCCTCCCAGGCGTCATTGCCTGCCGGGTCGTGCAACAACACGAGCCGACCATTGCCCAGCTCCTCGTCGTGGCTGACCACATCGGCCGAGACGGCGACCGAGAACGGAGCAATGCGCTGTGGCGAGGGGATTCGTTCCACCTCGACCTCGCTGCGCCAACGGAACTGCTCCAGTTCCCTCACCAGATCGGCGAAGCCGTTGGCATCGGCGTCGGGGGGCAGTTGCACACTCACGGGTCCGACCCTATGCACTGGGGCGGCCCGGGTTGTTGAGACTCGCCGTGCCCGTCGGTTCACTCGATGTGTGACTGTTTGGCGACTGTGGTTGAATCCGGAGCGTGACTGATTCCACCATCCCAGCCCTCGTCGCCGCGGCGCGACGTCAGCAGGGCACCGAGCTGCCCGTCTGGTTCATGCGCCAGGCCGGCCGCTCGCTGCCGGAGTACCGAGAGCTCCGCGTGGGGACGCGGATGCTCGATGCCTGCTCCGATCCGGAGATGATCCACGAGATCACGCTGCAACCGGTGCGCCGGCACAAGGTGGATGCTGCCATCTTCTTCTCCGACATCGTGCTGCCCCTCAAGGCGATCGGGATGGACCTGGACATCGTTCCCGGCACCGGTCCGGTGGTGGCAAACCCGATCCGCCGCAGGGAAGACCTGGCCCAGCTGGTGGAGATGACTCCCGACGACGTCGACTTCGTGACCGCGGCGATCAAGACCATCGTCGACGAGCTGGGGGAGACGCCGCTGATCGGCTTTGCCGGGGCGCCCTTCACGCTGGCGAGCTACCTGGTGGAAGGCGGCCCCTCCAAGGACCATTCCCGCACCAAGTCGATGATGGCCGGCGATCCGGAACTGTGGAATGAGCTGTGCCAGCGCTTGGTGCAGATCTCCACGGTCTTCCTGCAGGCCCAGATCGATGCGGGAGCCCGCGCCGTGCAGCTCTTCGACTCCTGGGCGGGAGCGCTCAGCGAGCGTGACTACCGCGCCCAGGTGCTGCCGCACAGCACCCAGGTCTTCGGGGCGCTCGAGGGGGACGTGCCCACGATCCACTTCGGGGTGGGCACCGCCGAGCTGCTTGGCGCGATGGCTGAGGCCGGCAGTGACGTGGTGGGTGTCGACTGGCGCACGCCACTCGACGTGGCCTCGGCCCGCATCGGAGCCAACAAGGCGGTCCAGGGCAACCTGGACCCGGCGCTGCTGCTGGCGCCCTGGGATGTCCTGGCCGAGCGCGTGCGTGAGGTGATCCGTGCGGGTGCCAAGGCCCCCGGTCACATCTTCAACCTCGGGCACGGCGTGCCTCCCACCACCGATCCCACGGTGCTCACCCGGATCGTCGAACTCATCCACACCGAGGGGCCGGCACTGCGCGCCGAAGCGGGCTGCTGACTCCCAACCCACACTGCGAAGGAAGAAGGAAACATGAGCAAGCGCGTCGACCATGAGGCGATCAACTCCGAGACCAACTACATGATGGTCTCGGTCTTCGCCCGGACCAGTGCCGTCAGGCCCGAGGCGGTCCAGCAGGCCCTGGAGGCCGTCGAGCAGGCCACCGAAGGAAAGGACCTGGTGATCCGCGGCTGGTATGACGTGGCGGGCTTCCGCGCCGACGCCGACGTCATGGTCTGGTGGCATGCCCCCAGCTCGGAGACGCTGCAGGACGCCTACCTGGCCCTGCGGGCCACCGAACTGGGCGAGACCCTGGTGCCGGTGTGGTCGCAGATGGCCATGCACCGCGCGGCCGAGTTCAACCGTGCCCACATCCCCTCCTTCCTGATGGGGGAACAGGCCAAGAAGCACGTGTGCGTCTACCCCTTCGTGCGTGACAGCGACTGGTACCTGCTGCCCGACGAGGACCGCAAGACCATGCTGCGCGACCACGGCCGGATGGCTGCCCCCTACCCGGACGTGCGCGCCAACACGGTCGCCTCCTTCGCCTTGGGTGACTACGAGTGGATCCTGGCCTTCGAGGCCGACGAGCTGCACCGCATCGTCGACCTGATGCGCGACCTGCGCGGGTCCGAGGCTCGACGCCACATGCGTGAGGAGCAGCCCTTCTTCACCGGACGCCGCCGCGAGCTGGCCGAGATCGTGGCCAGCTGGGGCACGCCCCGCTCCGAGGACGGATGCTGCTGCTGAGCCGTCCCCGCCGCCGCAGCAGCCACACCACCCGGGCCGTGGTCGCCCCGCTGGGGCTGGCCCTGGCCCTGGTGTTGGGTTGGCAACTGCTGGTCATGGGTACCGCCTGGCCCGAGTTCGTCCTGCCCTCACCCGGGGCGGTCGTCCAGCGCCTGTCACAGGACCTGGCCTCGGCCGCCCTGTGGCAGCGGCTGGGAACCACCCTGCTCGAGGCAATGGGCGGCTGCCTGATCGGGGCGCTGTGTGGGCTGCCCCTGGCGGTGGCGATCCATGTCTCGGGGTGGTTCTCCGCTGCGGTGAATCCCTTCCTGGGAGCCACCCAGGCGATTCCCGCCATCGCGCTGGCGCCGTTGCTGGTCCTGTGGGTGGGCTACGGCATGCCGGCGGTGATGGTGCTGTGCGCCCTGATGGTCTTCTTCCCGATCCTGGTGACCACCCTGGTGGGGCTCAGGCATGTCGACGCCGAGGTGCTGGACGCCAGCCGGATGGACGGGGCGACCAGGGCGGCGCAGCTGTACTGGATCGAACTTCCCCTGGCGTTGCCCAGTGCCCTGGCAGGCTTGCGCAATGGCTTCACCCTGAGCATCACCGGTGCGGTGGTGGGCGAGATGGTGATGGGCGGCGACGGGCTGGGGCAGGTGCTCAGCGTGCAGCGCGACCAGGTGGACACGGTGGGCATGTTCGCCACCATCTTCGTGCTCTGTGCCGTGGCCTCGACGATCTACATGTTGATTCGTGCCGTCGAGGGCCGGGCCCGGGCGCTGGCCGCCTCCTGACGCGGCCGTGTGAGGGCCGAGCAGGGGATAGGATCTCCAGAGTGGATCAACTGACTCGACGTCGCCTGTTCGCTCTGGGGGCCAGCGGCCTCGCGGTTGCCCTGAGTGGGTGCAATGGCACGGCGGTGCGCAAGGCCGAGCAGTCCGCAGCGGCGCCCTCCAGCACTGCGGGTGCCCCGTCCTCGGTGGGCAAGGCGACCATCGGCCTCACCTACATTCCCAACATCCAGTTCGCGCCCTTCTACTGGGCGGCCGAGCGGGGGGAGTTCTCCGAACGCGGCGTGCAGGCGACACTGCGCCACCACGGGGCGAATGAGGGCTTGTTCACCGCCTTGGGCGCGGGCCAGGAGGATTTCGCGATCGCGGGCGGCGACGAGGTGCTGCAGGCTCAGGCCGAAGGACTCGACCTGGTGACGGTGGCGGGTTACTACCAGTCCTATCCCGTGGTGTTGATCGTGCCGCAGGATTCGCCGATCAAGGCGCTGTCCGATCTCAAGGGAAAGCGCATCGGCGTGCCGGGGGAGTACGGCGAAACCTGGTTCGGCCTCCAAGTGGCACTGGCCAACGCTGGACTGGATCGTTCGCAGGTGACGGTGACCTCGATCGGGTACACGCAACAGGCGGCCCTGGCCACCCGCAAGGTCGACGTCATCGTCGGGTTCAGCAACAACGACGTGGTGCAGTTTCGTCAGTCCGCGATGGCCGTGCGCCAGATTCCGATCGGCAGTGACATCCCCTTGGTGAGCAGCAGTGTCGTCACCACGCGGACCACCCTGGAGCAGCGGCCGCAGTTGGTGCGTGCGGTCTGCCAGGGCGTGGTGGCCGGTGTCGGGGCCGTCGTCGCGGACCCGGCTGCTGCCCTGGAGGTCTCGGTGGACCACATCCCCGGGCTGGGAGGGGCGAAGGCGCGTCAGGGTGCCATGGCGACCCTCAAGGCCACCATCCCGCTGTGGAAGGGCGAGGAGGAGGAACCCTCGCTGCGGCTGAGCAGCGAGAAGTTCATCGCCATGGAGTCCTTCATGCGCCAGGCCGGGCTGCTTACCGCCCAGGTCGATCCACTCAAGGCGGTCGAGGTCAAGGTGCTGGGCTGATCAGCCGTCGCCTTCCTCCAGCGTCAGGCAGACCGAGTTGATGCAGTAGCGCAGGTCAGTGGGGGTGTCGTAGCCCTCGCCGGCGAAGACGTGACCCAGGTGAGAGTCGCACGCCGCGCAACGGACCTCGGTGCGGGGACGGCCAGGAATGCTCTCGTCGTGCAGGTAGATGACGCGGTCCTCGGCCAGTGGCGCGAAGAAGCTCGGCCAGCCACAGTTGGAGCTGAACTTCTGGTTGCTGCGGAAGAGCTCGGTGTTGCAGGCGCGGCAGCGGTAGATCCCGGCGGTGGTGGTGTCGGTGTACTCGCCGGTGAAGGGACGCTCCGTCCCTGCCTGCCGCAGCACCTGGTACTCCAGATCGTCCAGTTGCGCCCGCCATTCGGCCTCGGACTTCACCACCTTGCCCACGGGGTTGAGTCCGTCCGCTTCGCTGTTCTGGTGCTGCTCCATGGTGGATCCTCTCTGGGTCGACGCAGGTGAAAGGCTACCCGGGGCCGCCAAGCCGCCCAGTAGGCTTCGAGCCATGCCGAGCAGCGCGATCATCCTGGACGTCGAGGCAACCCCCGTGCGTCTGTCCAGTCCGGACAAGATCTACTTCCCCCAGCTCGGGCTGACCAAGCTCGACGTGGCCGAATACGTGATGACGGTGGGACCGGGGCTGCTGGCCGCGCTGCAGCATCGTCCCACCACACTGGAACGGTGGCCGTCGGGGGTGACGGAGGGGCTGAGTGCCGCAGTACGTCCGGAACGACGCGGTGACCCCTTCTACCAGAAGCGGGCGCCCAAGGGGTTGCCCGACGGTGTGGAGACCGCTGAGGTGACCTATCCGTCCGGAAGGACGGCGGTCCAGGTGACGCCGACGCGGGTGGCCGACCTGGTGGCGATGGTGAACCTCGGGACGCTGCGTTTCCATGCCTGGCCGGTGACCGCACCAGAGGTGGACCTGGTGGACCAGTTGCGCATCGATCTGGACCCCCAACCCGGGACGGGCATTGCCGAGGCGGCCCAGGCGGCACTGGAGCTTCGCAGGGTGCTGGCCGAGGCCGGACTCGAGTCGTGGTGCAAGACCAGTGGTGGTCGTGGGCTGCACGTCTACAGTCCGGTGAGGCCGGTCGACTTCATCGACGCTCGTCATGCCGCCATCGCCATCGGCCGGGAACTGTCACGTCGCATGCCCAACCAGGTGACGGTGAACTGGTGGAAGGAGGAGCGTGGGCAACGCATCTTCGTCGACTACAACCAGATGGCCCGTGACCGTTTGATGGCCAGCGCCTACTCCATTCGACCGGTGAGCGGTGCGCAGGTGTCTGCTCCGCTGCACTGGGACGAGGTGGCACAAGTGGATCCGGCGGACTTCACCGTCGTCACGATGCAAGATCGGTGGGACGAGATGGGGGATGTCTGGGCACCGATGTACACCAGCGAGCCTGGCGACCTGGGGACTGCACTGCAGTGGTATGAGCGTGATGCCGAGGCGGGGGAGGGGGAGATGCCCTACCCGCCCGACTACCCGAAGATGCCCGGTGAGCCGCCCCGGGTCCAGCCCAGCCGAGCACGCGCGGGGCGCTGATCGCCCTCAGCTGAGGATTGGCGTGGCAGGGATCGATTCCCTTCCGCAACGCGTCGGTGTGGGCCACAATGACCGGCATGGCAAAGAAGAAGAAGTCCGACAAGGCCGAGAAGTCCGGCAAGGAAGCCGAGCCCATCGTCGGCAAGAACTCCTCGCTGCGCGACCTGCTGCGGCTGCCGCAGGGGCCGGTGGATCTGACCTCCTTCGATTCGGGCGCTGCCCCCGGTTACCCGGGCAAGGGCAAGGATGATGCTCCCGCCCGCTCCGAGATGATCGGGGAGAAGCTCAGCGAGCTGCAGGAGCGCCTGTACGCCAATGGGCGCGAGAACCCTGACTTCCCGCGAGTGCTGGTGATCCTCCAGGGCATGGACACCTCTGGCAAGGGCGGTGTCATTCGTCATGCGATTGGCATGGTGGATCCACAGGGCATCGACCTGAAGGCCTTCAAGCAGCCGACGGAGGAGGAGAGGAAGCACCACTTCCTGTGGCGGATCAAGAAGGCGCTGCCCGGCCCCGGCATGATCGGGATCTTCGACCGTTCCCAGTACGAGGACGTGCTGGTCGTGCGTGTCGAGGACCTGGTGCCCCAGGAGGAATGGGAGAAGCGCTACGACCAGATCAACAAGTTCGAGGCCGATCTGGCGGGCAGTGGCGTCAAGATCATCAAGTGCTTCCTGCACGTGGGGCACGAGGAGCAGAAGGGGCGCCTGCTCGAGCGTCTGCAGAATCCGGAGAAGTACTGGAAGTACAACCCCGGTGACGTCGATGCGCGCAAGAAGTGGGGCGACTACCGAGAGGCCTATGAGGTGCTGCTCGAGCAGTGCAATACCGATGAGGCACCGTGGTACGTGGTCCCGGCGGACCGCAAGTGGTACCGCAACTGGGCCGTCGCCCAGCTCCTGCTGGAGACCTTGGAGGAGATGGACCTCAGCTGGCCGGCGGCGGATTTCGACGTGGCCAAGGAGATCGAACGGGTCAACAAGAGCTGACCTTGCTCGCACAGGCGACGAGGGCTGCACCCGTTGGGGTGCAGCCCTCGTGCCGTGTGTACTGAAGGCGGCCTCAGACGGCCTGGTGCAGGACCGTGACGGGGGTGGTGGCCGTCTCGGCATCGGCCTGGGATTCCGTCTCGGCCACCGGGGTGTCGAGCAGTTCCATGGCAGCGAAGACATAACGGGCCATGATCAGATCGAGGATGAACTCGTGGTCGGCCATCGGCTCGGACACTGCCTCGACGCCTGCCTTGAGTGCGGACTCACGCTGGGCGAGGTAGGCCTCGTCGCCACAGATGAAGAAGCTGCCCACCGCGATGTGACGTCGCCCCTGGGAACGCAGCGTGGAGATCGCCTGGGTGACCGATGCGCCGGTGCCGTCGTTCACGGCCACCACACAGGGCAGCTTGTGGTGCGAGGACCACTGGCGGGCTCGGCGGGCCAGGAGGGCATTGCCACGGGTGTCGCCGCTGCTGGGAGCGGACATGACCAGCGCATCCAGCTCGATGGCGTGGGTTTGGCGCAGTGCCTCGCGCAGGCGGGTGTCGAGGACATTGAGCAGATCGGTGGCCGGCCCCAGGGGACGCGACATGGTGACCGCGATGCCAGGGTGACTTGCGCGAACTCGTTCCACCATCTGATTGGCGTCATCGATGGTCTCCACGGCGTGCGTGATGTCGAGTGGCACGAAGACCATCTCCTTCACTCCGCGCGCGGCCAGGGTCGAGACCACGGTCGGGCCGGAGGGAGGGCACTTGTCGAGGAAGGCCAGGGCCACGTTGAGCTCAGGGCGTGCCTGCTGCATGCTCTTGCGCATCTGGTGGAGCGTCCGCGTGTGCTCGGGTCGGGTGGCGCCGCGTGCGAGGAGGATCAAGGCCGGAGCGGTCATGGTGAACCTTCGATTTCTCGGGTGATGGACTGTGGACGCGGCTCCCTTGCCGTGGTGTAACAGTGACCTTCCGAGGTCGACACCCACAAGCGAAATCCCGAAATATGAGATTGCGTCTCAGGATGTGGTCGGAAATTCCCATGTGTGCTTAAGAATGCGACCGCAGGATCTGCCGACATGCTTCGAATTGTTCAGCGCGTGACGTGACTTGGAGTGTATTCCAAGGAGGATTTGTGGCCGTGCGGCCGCCGCGCGGGAAAATATCCTCACCGCAAGAAATTTTCCGGCCCGAGGGGGTTGAGGGCAACGCGAGGGCGGGCTTGAAGGCCCACTCAACAGATCCCGCAGCAATTCTTGCTGTCAGTGTGCGGGCAGGTTCCAATTCAGCATGTCGTCAGCGGCTGGGACGCGGGCTGTCCGCGGGCGACCAGGACCACCAGCCTGCGGGGGAAAGGTAGTACGCGTCTGCCCGGCGTGGCTCCACTTTCAGTGCGCCACTTGGCAGCAGGGTCACGCTTCCGTCCACCTCGATGATGCGCTCATTGGCCAAGGCGATCTCGTGCTTGTCGTTGTTCATGGATCGGAGTATCGCTGATTCTCACCGTGTGGCACCCAGCGCCTGTCAACGAAAAAACAGAACCCCCGACTCGTCGGAGACGAAGCCGAGGGCTCTTTACAAGGGTGGGCGATACTGGGTTCGAACCAGTGACCTCTTCGGTGTGAACGAAGCGCGCTACCACTGCGCCAATCGCCCTTGCGAAGAGAAACACTAGCGGACCATTTTCCCATCGCGCAAATCGAGGGATGTGGACGGTGTGGGCGGCTGCGTTCAACGGCGAGTTAACGCTGCGGTCACCTCTTACTGCACGGAGCGGCCCAAGCCTGCTGCTTCGGGGCGCCCGCTCGCGAGGGGGAGGGGAATTCAGTGCCATGTCGCCCATCGAGCCGACCTTGCGAGGCGGGTGACGCAAGGGTGAACCCCGGGTGAATCACGCTCGTGTGAGTCTCGATTTGCGTTCGCCGAAACCGTTCCGCTAGTGTTCTCAACGCACCGAACGCGGGGCGTCTTCCTCCAGAAGACAAGCCGGGTGAGGATTTGGAAGGTTCGAAAGAATCCGATAAGCTCCTCTGGTGCACAGCACGAGGGAAGCTCGCAAGGGTGGATCTCAGGCACATGCGGACGTGGCTCAGCTGGTAGAGCATCACCTTGCCAAGGTGAGGGTCGCGGGTTCGAATCCCGTCGTCCGCTCGGAGAGGCTCTCGCCCCATCCAGACCGGTGAGGACTATCTTCACGGTGGAGTGGCCGAGAGGCGAGGCAACGGACTGCAAATCCGTGTACACGGGTTCAAATCCCGTCTCCACCTCGGGCGGTTGGCGCAGTGGTAGCGCGCTTCCCTGACACGGAAGAGGTCACTGGTTCAAACCCAGTATCGCCCACCACAAGGAGAAGGCCCCGAACACTGTTCGGGGCCTTCTTCGTCGTTCCCCTGCGTTGTCGTGCCGGGCGAGGCATGTGCCCCGGATCGCGGGCATCAGGCAGAATGGGGGAGTCCAAGCCGCGTCGAGCCCCAGGCCCGACCATGTGCTCGTCCCTTGTCTGGGCGCGCATCACCCGAAAGGAAAGCCCGTGTCACTGACCATCACCGTCGCACAAGCAGATCAGCGAGTCGAGCAGGTGATCGAGGAGACCACGACCGGGCTGGACCTGTTCGGCCAGGATCGTTCCATCGTCGCCATGCGCGTCAACGGCGAGACCCTCGACCTGCACCGGGAACTCCATGACGGCGATGCCGTCGAGCCCGTCTTGATGACCAGCGACGAGGGACTGTCGATCGTGCGCCACTCCGCGGCCCATGTGGCCGCCCAGGCAGTGCAGAACCTGTTCGTCGACGCCAAGCTGGGGATTGGCCCGCCCATCACCGACGGTTTCTACTACGACTTCCAGTGCGATCCGTTGACTCCCGAAGACCTCAAGGCCATCGAGAAGCAGATGCAGCGCATCGTCAAGGAGCGCCAGCGCTTCGTGCGCCGCGTCGTCACTGAGGAAGAGGCGCTGGAAGCGGAGGCGCACGAACCATTCAAGCTCGAACTGATCCAGGACAAGGGCGGCAGCAATGACGAGGATGGTTCCTCGGTGGAGGTCGGCGGATCCGAGCTGACCATCTACGACAACGTGCGACGTGACGGTTCGGTGGCCTGGTACGACCTGTGCCGTGGACCCCACGTGCCCCACACCGGCTACATCAACGCCTTCGCACTGACCAAGAGCTCGGCCGCCTACTGGCGTGGGGACCAGTCCAAGGCCCACCTGCAGCGGCTCTACGGCACCGCCTGGGCGACCAAGGAGGATCTGAAGGCCTACCAACACCGTCTCGAGGAGGCGGCCAAGCGCGACCATCGCAAGCTGGGCGCCGAGCTGGACCTGTTCAGCTTCCCCGAGACCCTCGGTGCCGGCCTGCCGGTCTTCCACCCCAAGGGTGGCGTGATCATCCGCGAGATGGAGGACTACGTCCGTCAGGCGCACATCGACAACGGCTTCATCTACGTGAAGACGCCCCACATCAGCAAGGAAGACCTGTTCTTCACCTCGGGACACCTGCCGTACTACGCCGAGGGCATGTTCCCGGCGATGGACGACGACGGCACCGCCTACCGGCTCAAGGCCATGAACTGCCCGATGCACAACGAGATCTTCCGCGCCCGCGGCCGTTCCTACCGTGAGTTGCCGCTGCGCCTGTTCGAGTTCGGCACCGTCTACCGCAATGAGAAGTCGGGTGTCCTCCAGGGGTTGACCCGGGTTCGTTCGATCACCCAGGACGACTCGCACAGTTATGTGACCCCCGAGCAGGCGCCGGCCGAGATCAAGCACCTGCTGCAGTTCGTCCTGCAGCTGCTGCGCGACTTCGGCATGGACGACTTCTACCTGGAGCTGTCGACCCGGGACGAGGACGGCAAGAAGAAGGACAAGTTCATCGGCTCCGACGAGCAGTGGGCCACGGCCACCGAAGTGCTGCGGCAGTGCGCCGAGGAGTCAGGCCTGGAATGCGTGCCTGACCCGGGCGGCGCCGCCTTCTACGGCCCCAAGATCTCCATCCAGGCGAAGGATGCCATCGGCCGCACCTGGCAGATGTCGACCATTCAGTACGACTTCAACCAGCCGGAACGATTCGGGCTGCAGTACACCGCCAGCGACGGCAGCCACCAGCAGCCGGTGATGATCCACTCGGCCAAGTTCGGGTCGATCGAGCGCTTCTTCGGCGTTCTGGTTGAGCACTACGCCGGGGCCTTCCCGGCTTGGCTGAGCCCGATCCAGGTGATCGGAATCCCCGTCGCAGGAGAGTTCAACGACTACCTGGCGGATGTCCTCTCGCAGCTGGAGAAGCGGGGCGTGCGGGTTGAGATGGACACCTCTGACGACCGTTTCCCCAAGAAGATCCGCAATGCCACCAAGCTGAAGGTGCCCTTCATCCTGATTGCCGGTGGCGAGGACCGCGAGGCCGGTGCCGTCAGTTTCCGATACCGAGACGGTTCGCAGCGCAATGGAGTGCCGGTGGCCGAGGCGCTCGACCTGATCGTCGACTGGCTGGCGTCGCGTCGCAATGACTCGCCCAGTGCGGAAGGGCTCGGGGCCCTCGAGCAGGCGGGGGCCTGAGCGATGGTCGAGCATCGAGACGACCCGGAGGAGGCGGGCCAGGCCAGGCTGGAATTCGCAGAATCCATGGCGGGCATTCCGGACGCCTTCCAACGCCTGTGGACGCCCCACCGCATGGCCTACATCAAGGGGGACGCCAAGCCTGCTGACTCCAGCCAGCAGCAGTGCCCCTTCTGCGTGAAGCCCCGCGTGGGCGACGAGGACGGGCTCATCGTGCACCGGGGAGAGTCCTGTTTCGTCGTGATGAACCTCTTCCCCTACTCGCCCGGCCACCTGCTGGTCTGCCCCTACCGACACATCTCTTGGTACACCGACGCGGATGAGGCCGAGGTGGCCGAGATGGCCAGCCTGACACGCACCGCGATGCAGGTGTTGATGAAGGTCTCGGGCCCGGCAGGTTTCAACATCGGGATGAACCAGGGCGAGGTGGCCGGAGCGGGCATCGCCGCCCACCTGCACCAACACGTGGTCCCGCGCTGGCAAGGAGACTCGAACTTCATGCCGGTGATCGGCCGCACCCGCGCCGTTCCGCAACTGCTCGCGGACGCCCGTCAGGCACTGGCCGAGGCATGGCCTACGAACAGGGGTTGATCCTCACCCATGGTTGAACGCTTCCGAAAGCTGTACGCCGCCCTGATGACCCCGGCAGCCAGGCTGGCACTGGCCCTGCGCCTGAGCCCGGACCAGGTCACCTGGTTGGGAACCCTGTTGGTGGTGGTGCTGTCCATGTGGCTGGTCCCCAACGGATACCTGTGGCAGGGCGCACTGGCGATCACCGTCTGCGTGCTCACCGACGGCGTGGACGGGCAGATGGCCAGGATGTCGGGCCGCGGCTCCTCCTATGGGGCCTTCCTGGACTCGACACTGGACCGCATTGCCGACGGCGCCATCTTCGGCGCGGTTGCGCTGTGGTACGCAGGAGCCGGCGATTCGGTACTGCTGTCCGGCGTGGCCATCGGTGCCCTGGTGATGGGGCAGGTGACCAGCTACGCGAAGGCACGCGGGCTGGCCCTGGGCTTCAAGGTGTGGGGCGGTCTGGCCGCGCGAGGCGACCGGCTGCTGGCCCTGCTGGTGGGGATGCTGCTCACCGGACTGGGGCTGACCTGGGCACTGCCGCTGGCACTGGGCTACCTGTTGTGCGCCAGTAGCTGGACCGTCCTGCAGCGCATGGGGCAGGTGAAGAAGCAGGCCAGGCAGGCCGAGGCCGACGGCATCACCGTCGTGGATCCACAGGCCACCGTCGCCGCCGAGCACGCCGCCGAACAGCGCCTGCGGCGTCGGTGACCGCCACCGGGCGGGCCCTGCGCTTGGCCGAACGGACTCCCGCCTGGTTGCTCGCGGGGGCCGGCGCCCTGGCCGCAGAGGCGCTCTCCTTTCGCCCGCCCCGGCCGGTGCGGCAGTGGCAGGTCAATGCCATGGTGGCCACCGGCCAGGCACCGTCGCGCCGCCAGACCGCGGGGGCGATCCGTAGCTGGGCGCGCAACCTGGGGGAGTCGGCACAACTGGCGCACTGGAGTGCCGAACGCGTGGCGGACACGATCATCATCAGCGACGAGGACCGCGCCAGACTGCTGGGAGCACACCGCGACGGGGGTGCGGTGGTGGCCCTGCCGCACATGGGCTCCTGGGACCTGGCCGGGGCCTGGGCCTGTGGCATGGGCATGCCGGTGTCCACCGTGGCAGAACAGATTCCCGAGTTCGACTACTTCGTCGCTGCTCGTCAGCGGATCGGCATGAAGGTGCATGGGCACCGCGCCGGTCACCTGGTGCCCACCCTGGCCGAAGACCTGCGCGCCGGCCATCTGGTCTGTCTGCTCAGCGACCGCAAGCTGGGCTCGGGTGGCACGCCCGTGGAATGGCCGACGCCCACGGGACCCTTGCCGGTGCGCCTGCCGGCAGGAGCCGCGACCATCGCCCTGCAGACGGGGGCGACCTTGCTGGGCATCGCCTGCCACTACGAGGGGCGCAAGATGCGCCTCGTGGTCTCCCCAGCACTCAGACCCGCCGCGCATGCCGATCCGGTCACCTCGCTCAACCAGCAGTTGGCGGCCTTCTTCGCGTCACAGGTCTCCTCGAATCCGGTCGACTGGCACATGCTGCAACGATTCTTTCCCGAGCACGAGGCTTCATGAGCGAGGTCTTGCGGGTGGGGTTGGTGTGCCCCTACTCCTTCTCCCGGGCCGGCGGGGTGCAGAACCACGTACTGGGGCTCGCGGGATGGTTGTTGGAACGGGGACACGACGTGGAGGTCTTCGGCCCGGGGCGTGTTGCGAGTCAGGTGCTGCAAGAGGCGAGACTTCCCCCCTCGGCGGTCGTCTCCAGCGGGCCGGCGGTGCCGGTGCGCTACAACGGCTCGGTCGCCCGGGTGAACCTGGATCCCGTGGCGGCGGCCCGCACCAGGAATTGGCTGCGTCGCGGCGACTTCGACCTGATCCACGTGCACGAACCGATGACCCCGTCGGTGTCGCTGGTGGGGCTGCTGCAGTCACGCTCTGCGCTGGTGGCCACCTTCCACACGGCCACCCCCGGTTCGCGCAGCATGCGCCTGGCCTACCGACTGGTCCCCTCGGCCGGCCGTCGCCTGGCGGGAGCAATCGCCGTGTCCCAGTTGGCCGCCGAGGTGGTGGAATCCCACGGTGGCCCCAGCAGCACCGTGATCGGCAATGGCATCGGCGTGGCGTCCCACCTCGCCCCACCCACCAGGGGGCCTTGGCGTGAGGGGGACCATCCGCGGGTGGTCTTCGTCGGACGCTACGACGAACCGCGCAAGGGCTTCGATCTGCTGCTCGATGCCCTGCCCGAACTGCGAAAGGTGCACCCCGATCTCGAACTGGTGGTGGTGGGGGAGGGCAATCCCCGCAAGGCACCCGGTGTGACCTTCCTGGGGCCGCTGGGCAACCAGGCCCGCAACCGCGTGCTGGCCACTGGCGATGCCTATGTAGCACCGCACCGCGGGCGCGAGAGCTTCGGCATCGTGCTGCTGGAGGCCCTGGCCTCCGGCACGCCGGTGGTTGCCGCCAACCTGCCTCCCTTTCGTGAGGTGCTCAGCGATGCGCAGGGGCCCGTGGGGCACCTGTTCGCCCCGGGGGATTCCCGAGACCTCGCAACCGCGCTGCTCACCAGCCTGGCGCAGCCGCGCGACCTCCACCTGGAACGCGGTCGCCGACGTGCCGCGTCCTTCGACTGGAACAAGGTGGGCCCCCGCATCGAAGAGGTCTATCGACGCGCCCGTTCCTCGAAGCGGACGCCGACTTCGGTGAGGACCTAGGCTTAGGGTGTGAGCAATTCCGGCCCTGAGCCTCTCTACGACACCGATCGGGTGCTCACGCTGCCCAATGCGCTGAGCTTCCTGCGGTTGCTGGGCGTGCCCTTGTTCGTCTGGCTCATCCTGGGTCCGCGCTCGGACGGGTGGGCCGTCCTGCTGCTGATGGCCGCCGGTTTCAGTGACTGGCTCGACGGGTACCTCGCGCGGGCCTGGAAGCAGACCTCACGCGTGGGCCAGATGCTCGATCCGGTGGCGGACCGGCTCTACATCGGATCCACCCTGGTGTGTCTGGCCATTCGCGACATCATCCCGTGGTGGCTCGTGATCGTGCTGGTGGCCAGAGACCTGGTGCTGGTGGCCTTGGTGCCGTTCTTGCGCACCCGGGGTTACACCAGCCTGCCCGTGCACGTGATCGGCAAGGCAGCAACCTTCTGCCTGCTCTATGCCTTTCCCTTGGTCCTGTTGGGCGCCGGCGAGTCCGGCGTGGCACTGCTTGCCCGGATCACCGGCTGGTCCTTCGCGATCTGGGGCACGGCGCTCTACTGGTGGGCCGGCCTGCTCTACGTGCGCCAGACCTGGCACCTGATGCAGTCCCCGGCGGCGCCGCGACGATGAAGGCCAGCCCGCGTCGCCCCGACGCCAGCATGGATCTGCTGACCACGATCCAGCGCAATGCCGTCGACCCCGACTACGCACGTGCCCTGCGCGACTCGCCCGCGCCCACCCCCCGACCAGTGCTGCGCGCCATCGGCATCGCCCTGGCGGTGACCTTGCTGGTCATGGCCGCGCTGCAGACCAATCGCCAGGCGCCAGAGGCGCAGGCGGAACGAGCGGATCTGATCGGGCGTGTCCAGGCGGCGCAGCGGCAGCAGGACGACCTGCGTACCGAGGTCTCCCAGCTGGGCCAGGAAGTCTCGGGGCTGCAGCAGGACGTGCTGCCCGAGCCCCAGGAAGAGCAGCGGGCCCTCGCTGCAGCGGCGGGTATGCAGGCGGTGAGCGGCCCCGGCATCGTGGTGGTGGTGGACGATGCACCCAGCCTGGCGGGACAGAGCGCCGCCCGGGTCACGGACCAGGACCTGCGACGGCTGGTCAACGGCCTGTGGACCGCCGGGGCGGAGGCGGTGGCAGTCAACGGACACCGGATCACCTCCCGAACACCGATCCGTTCGGCAGGCTCGGCCATCACCGTCGACTACCGGTCCCTCAACCATCCCTACCGGGTCGAGGCGATTGGTGACCCGAAGACGCTCGGATCAAAACTGTCCGACTCTGCGGGCGGACACTGGTGGAGCTTCCTCAAGGACAACTACCGCCTGGCCTATGAGGTGACCATCGCCGACGACCTCACCCTGAGTGCCGACCCCGGCCTGGGCACCACGGTCGCCCGCCCCCTGCGGTGAGACGCTGATGGATCCCCGGCACTCGCCTTTCCCACCGACCCCCTCGACGACTGGAGCATCACGATGATCGCAATCCTGGGCCTGCTGGCCGGATTGGTCCTTGGCTTCTGGTTGGAGCCCACGCTGCCTGCCGCCCTGCAGCCCTACCTGCCCATCGCCATCGTGGCAGCCCTTGACGCCCTCTTCGGGGCCCTGCGCGCCTATCTGGAAGGCACCTTCACCGACAAGGTCTTCGTGGTGAGCTTCATCTCCAATGTCCTGATCGCGGCACTGATCGTCTGGTTGGGTGACCTGCTGGGTGTGGGTTCCCAGTTGTCGACGGCCGTGGTGGTGGTGCTCGGCATTCGCATCTTCACCAATTCCGCCGCCATCCGACGGGCGTTGATCCATGCCTGAGACGCCGAGGAACCAGCCCGGGACAGAGCCCACCCATCCTCGCGGGGCGCGCCGTCGGCGTGAGACCGGGCGGTTGCACCGGCCCAATCCCATGGCCAGCCGCGCCGCCCAGCGTCGGGCTCGGCAGCGCCAGGAACAGGAGGCCGCAGGGGGTGAAGGCCCCAGCCGCGCTCGCGAGAGCCGAGCGCAAAGGCTGAGGCAGGAGTACCCGGCGTGGGACCGTGTGCTGTCCGACTTCTTCCGGCCCAGCTGGGGGCAGGCCATGGTGGCGGTCGTGCTGTGCCTGGTGGGAATCCTGCTGGTCACCCAGGTGCGCAGCAAGGACATGGACAATGCCTATGCCTCCATGCGACGCACCGACCTGGTGCAGCTGCTGGACCAGCTCAACGCCGAGGAGTCGCGGCTCACCCAGGAGCGCAACCGGTTGGAGCGCACCCGGGAACAGCTGGCCACCGGCGCCGATGCACGACGTGTGGCGGAGCAGGAGAACCAGAAGCGCCTGGACCAGTTGGGGATCCTGGCCGGAACCCTGCCGGCCACCGGGCCGGGGGTGCGGATCACCATTGCGGATCCCCAGGGCAAGGTCACGCCCGAGACACTGCTCGACGCGGTCGAGGAGATGCGCGATGCCGGCGCCGAGGCGATCGAGGTCAACGACCAGGTGCGGGTGGTGGCGAGCAGCTGGTTCGCCCGCAAGGGCGATGACCTGGTGGTGGACGGGGTCGCCCTGCAGGCGCCCTATGTGCTGGACGTGATCGGTGATGAACACGCCCTCGACGAGGGGGCTCGTTTTCGTGGTGGTCTGGTGAGCCAGGTGCAGGCGCAGGAGGTCGGTGGACGCGTCCTGATCAGCAGGCTCGAGCAGGTGGAGATCCGGGCGCTGCACACCACTCGTGCGCCAGAGTTCGCAAAACCGGCATGACGGGGGGAGCATCACCGGCCGACCGGGCACGTTACGCTAGGGTTGCCAGCCCCGGAAATGGCCCGGGAGACCTTGTGAAGGAGCATTTGCGATGGCCCGATTTCCTGAGGACCTGAAGTACAGCGAGGAGCACGAATGGGTGCGCGCCGGCAACGGAACCACCGTCCGGATCGGGATCACCGACTATGCCGCCGAGCAGCTGGGTGACATCGTCTACGTCTCGCTGCCCACCGTTGGCGAAGAGGTCGCGGCCGGTGACTCCTGCGGTGAGCTGGAGAGCACCAAGAGCGTCTCCGACGTCTTCTCGCCGGTCTCCGGCGTCGTCACCGCAGTGAACGAGACCCTTGGAGATGCCCCCGAGACGGTCAATGCCGATGCCTATGGCGACGGCTGGCTGTACGAGGTGGAGCTTGCCGCAGATGCCGACGTCGATTCGCTGATGGACAGTGACGCCTACGCGGAACTCGTCGGCGAGTGATGCTTCGGGTCCTGTACTCGAACTGACAGAATGGGACGGAGATCCACTTGGCGCCCTACCCGGGACCAAGTGGATCATCACAGGCCGCCTCGAGGGGCTAACCTGTGCCGCATCCCCCGTGTGCGACAACAGTCTGGTGCCGTGGTGATCGCCACCGGGCCGGACAGATGGAGAGCTGAGCAATGGTCGAATGCCCCCAATGCGGCACGGAGTTGGCCGCAGACGCAAACTTCTGTTCCAACTGCGGCGGGCGCATTGCCCCGCAGGGAACCCCGGCGGGTGACAGCACCCGCATGATTCCGGTGGTCACCGAGAGCACCGGCACCCTGGAGCTTGGCGCGGACGACATGGCGGCGGTCAACGCCCTGCCCCAGGAGCATGCGCTCCTGATCGTCGAGCGTGGGCCCGGCGCCGGTGCCCGGTACCTGCTGGACAACGACGAGGTGACGGTGGGCCGGCACCCCGATTCCGACATCTTCCTGGACGACATCACCGTCTCGCGCCACCATGTGAAGTTCACGCTGGTCGATGGCAATTGGCACGTCGCAGACCAGAACAGCCTCAACGGCACCTACGTGAACCGAACCCTGGTGGACGGACAGGCGATGCTGCGTCAGGGGGATGAGGTGCAGATTGGCAAGTTCCGAATGATCTTCTTCGTGAGCGAGCCTGGTCTGCGCTGATGCCACAGCCTCACCGCTCCATCGGTCAGGTGCTCTCGATCGTCAAGACGGAGTTCCCCGACGTGTCCATCTCCAAGATTCGCTTCCTGGAGAGCGAGGGCCTGCTCTCACCCGAGCGGGCCCCCTCGGGTTACCGTCGTTACCGGCAGGCTGACATCGACCGGTTGCGCTACATCCTGCGCGTGCAGCGCGACCACTACCTGCCGCTGAAGGTGATCCGGGAACACCTGGACCTGATGGACCGGGGGGAGCAGCCGCCCAATCTGGAGACCCCCGCGCCGGTGGCCGTACCCAAACAGGCCGATGAGCCCGTCCGCCCCGTGCAGGGAGCAGGGGAGGTCGCACGCCCGGTGCGCGCAGCGGGACGCAAGCCGTTGCGCATGACTCGACGCGAATTGCTGGCGGCTTCCGGCATCAGCGAGGCGGTCCTGATCGACCTGGAGCGGCAACAGCTGGTGAGCACCCGTCGCCAGTCCAGCTTCTACGGCCGAGAGGCGCTCACCATCTGCGTGGTGGCCCGCAAACTGCAGCTCTACGGGATGGATTCTCGTCACCTGCGCGCGATCAAGCAGTCGGCCGAGCGAGAGGCCGGCCTGGTGGAGCAGGCCGTGCAACCCTTCCTGCGACGGCAGAAGTCCGAGGCGGCCGAGGCTGCCCGCGAGGTGACCCAGCTGGTGATCCACGCCCATGCCGCGATGATGCACTCGCTGATCCAGCGCTGATCGGGAGGGCTGGGCAGGCACGTTACTGTTGGTGCCATGCGGGAACTCGACGTGATCGGTGTCCGGGTGGACATGCCTTCCAATGCGCCCATCCTTCTGTTGCAGGAACGCGGTGGCAGCAGGATGCTCCCGATCTGGATCGGGGCGGGTGAGGCCAGCCAGATCGCCCACGCCCTGGAAGGACTGGTGCCCCCGCGTCCATTGACCCACGACCTGTTCATCGAGGTCTTGTCGCGCCTGGGCCACGACGACATCAAGGCACGGATCGTCTCGATGCACGAGGGGGTCTTCCACGCGGAACTGGAGATCGACGGTCAGGTGATCTCGGCCAGGCCCTCCGACGTGGTCGCGCTGGCCGTGCGCAGTGGCATCACGATCACTGCCCCCGAGGATCTGCTCGAGGAAGTGGGCATCGAGTCGGAGGAGCCGGCCAAGGACGAGGTGGAACGCTTCAAGGAGTTCCTCGACCAGGTCAATCCCGACGACTTCGAGACTCCATAACTGGTTGTCAGGGTCAACACTCAACTTCGCCTTCACCCCCACCAACTGACATAGGGCCTAGTCACGGCAAGTTTCAAGTGTTCCCTGAGACTCCCGGCGCCGCCGCGGCGTGTTCATTGCCCCGGCCACGCCCGGGCGGTTACGGTCGGGATCACAGACGTGGAATCACGTCGATGTCGAAGTGGAGGGGCAGGACACGTGGAGAACCAGGCGAGCGCACTTGACGCCATGCCCGTCGCTGCCCAGGAAGCCCTGTTCGACGGGGACTTCTCGCCCCTTCCCGACGACCTGGGATTTCGTGGTCCGGTGGCCTGCAAGGCGGCAGGCATCACCTACCGCCAGCTCGACTACTGGGCACGGACCAAGCTGGTCACGCCCGAGATTCGCGGAGCCGAGGGATCGGGCACGCAGCGGCTGTACTCCTTCCGCGACATCCTGATGCTCAAGGTGATCAAGCGCCTCATCGATGCCGGCATCTCGCTGCAGCAGATCCGCGTTGCCATCGATCACCTGCGGCAACGAGGGGTGGAGGACCTGACCCAGGTCACGCTGATGAGCGACGGGGTTTCGGTCTACGAGTGCACCTCCGACATGGAGGTCGTCGACCTGCTGCGCGGCGGACAGGGCATGTTCGCCATCGCATTGGGGGGAGTCTGGCGAGACATCGAGGGCACTCTCAGCGTGCTTCCCACCGAGCGAGTGGCCGAGGCCGAGGAATCCCCCACCAACTCCGAACGGCCTGTCCTTCGGGCCGTCTGAGGCACCCGCTAGTGTGACTTCATGGTCACGCAGCCCAATGCCCACGTCTTCAGGTCCCGCCACATCGGGCCTGATTCCACCGAACAGCAGGAGATGCTCTCCGAGCTGGGTCTGAGCACCCTTGAGGAGCTCGTGGAGGCCCTGCCGGCCGACATTCGGATGGATGCGCCGCTGCAACTGCCTCCTGCCATGACCGAACAACAGGTACTGGTGGACCTGCGCCAGCTGGCAGCGATGAACAGCCCCCGACGAGCGATGATCGGTTTGGGCTACCACGGGACCGTCACGCCGCCGGTGGTGCGTCGCAATGTCCTGGAGAATCCCAGCTGGTACACCGCCTACACCCCCTACCAGCCCGAGATCAGCCAGGGGCGTCTGGAGGCGCTGCTCAACTTCCAGACCGTCATCAGTGACCTGACCGGTCTGCCGACCGCTGGTTCCTCGCTGCTCGACGAGGGGACGGCCGTCGCGGAGGCCGTCGGTGTTGCTCGGCGGGGCGTCCGCAAGGGTTCGGTGGTCTTGTTGGACGCCGACCTGTTGCCCCAGTCGGCCGCCGTGGTGCGCACTCGCGCGCTGGCGATGGGCTGGCAGGTGGTGGAGGCCGATGACCTCGTCGAGGGGCTGCAGCAGCATGAGGCCTTCGCCGTGGTCGTCCAGGTGCCCGGCGCCAGCGGTGCGATCCGCCCCGTCTCGCAGCTGCGCGCCATCGCGGACAAGGCCCACGAGAACGGCGCCATGGTGATCGCCGCCGCAGACCTGTTGGCACTGACCCGTCTGGAGGCACCGGCCGGGTGGGGCGCCGACATCGCCGTGGGCTCCAGCCAGCGCTTCGGTGTTCCGCTCTTCTACGGCGGACCCCATGCCGGGTACATCAGCGTCCGGGAGGGTCTGGAACGTTCGCTGCCCGGGCGACTGGTGGGCGTCTCGGTCGACGCGGACGGTGCCACCGCCTACCGTCTGGCCCTGCAGACGCGTGAGCAGCACATCCGGCGCGAGAAGGCCACCAGCAACATCTGCACCGCGCAGGTCCTGCTGGCCGTCACGGCATCGATGTACGCGGTCTACCACGGCCCCCAGGGATTGCGCGAGATCGCAGATGCCATCCACCACAACACGAGGATGGTTGCCGCTGGCCTGCGCTCGGCGGGCTATGAGTTGGCCAGTGACCACTTCTTCGACACGGTGACCGTCACGACCCCGGGGCGCGCCGAGGAACTGGTGCGGCAGGCCCGGGACAATGGATTGCACCTCAGGTTGGTCAACCCCGACCAGGTGGGCATCAGCATCGGCGAGGACGTCGAGGAAGCAGACCTCGCGGCGCTGGCCGAGGTCTTCGGTCTGGACCTGGACGCGGAGGCGAGCCACGGGTCGCTGGCCGATCACCAGCGTGGGGAGGACTACCTCCTGCACCCAGTCTTCAACAGTTACCACTCCGAGACCCTGATGCTGCGCTACCTGCGTGCCCTCAGCGACCGGGACTTCGCCCTGGACCGGGGCATGATCCCGCTGGGCTCGTGCACCATGAAGCTGAACTCGGTCGCGGAGATGGAGCCCATCAGCTACCCGGGCTTTGCCGACCTGCACCCCTTCGCGCCGGCCGAGGACGCGCGTGGCTACGAGGAACTGGTGCATCGCCTGGGAACCTGGCTCGCCGAGATCACCGGGTACGACAGGGTGAGCCTGCAGCCCAACTCGGGTGCGGCCGGTGAATATGCCGGGCTGATGGCCATCCGCAGCTACCACCGGGCACGAGGCGACGAGCAGCGCACCGTGTGCCTGATCCCCTCCTCGGCGCACGGGACGAATGCCGCCTCGGCCGCCATGGCAGGGATGAAGGTGGTGGTGGTGAAGAGTCGCACCGACGGCTCCATCGACATGGACGACCTGCGCGCCAAGATCGACAAGCATCGCGACGAGCTGGCCGCCATCATGGTCACCTATCCCTCGACCCATGGCGTCTACGAGGACACCATCACCGAGCTTGCGAGCCTGGTGCACGAGGCCGGTGGTCAGGTCTACGTGGACGGTGCAAACATGAATGCCCTGACCGGGCTGGCCCAGCCGGGGAAGTTCGGTGGCGACGTCAGTCACCTGAACCTGCACAAGACCTTTGCCATTCCCCATGGCGGTGGCGGGCCGGGTGTCGGTCCGATCGGCGTGCGCGAGCACCTGGTTCCCTACCTGCCCAACCACCCGCTGGTCGCCGAGGCCGGCCCCCAGACCTCCTATGGTCCGGTTGCCTCGGCCCCCTACGGCTCGGCGGGCGTGCTGCCCATCTCCTATGCCTACATCGCGATGATGGGTGCCGATGGGCTGCGCAGTGCGACCCTGCACGCGATGCTGGGGGCCAACTACATCGGCAAGCGCCTCGAGGGGCACTTCCCGGTGCTCTACGCCGGCGACGACGGGCGCGTCGCGCACGAGTGCATCCTCGACCTGCGTCCCATCACCAAGACCAGCCACGTGACCGTCGACGACGTGGCCAAGAGGCTCATCGACTACGGCTTCCACGCCCCGACGATGAGTTTCCCGGTGGCGGGAACGCTGATGGTGGAGCCCACCGAGAGCGAGAGCAAGTACGAGCTCGACCGCTTCTGCGACGCGATGATCAAGATCCGGGCCGAGATCGCCAAGGTCGAGTCGGGGGAGTGGAGCCAGCAGGACAATCCGCTGGTGAACGCGCCGCACACGCTGGCCCGGTTGACGGCGCAGGAGTGGACGCACCCCTACGGTCGCGCCGAGGCCGGATATCCCGCAGGGCGCCACACCGGTCCCATCGCCGGCGTCGGGCAGGACAAGTACTGGCCCGCCGTGGCACGCATCGACGGCGTCTACGGTGACCGCAACCTGGTGTGCTCCTGCCCACCGCTGGAGAGCTACCAGGACTGAACGGCACGCCACGGCGGCCCGCAGTCGCACAGCGGGCCGCCGTGCCGCTAGCCTCTTCACCGATGGCCGTCCGTCGCGGAAGGGAGAACCATGGGGTTGTGGCGCTGGCTGAAGCGCACTCCTTGGTCGGCACACCTGATCCGCGCCAACGACCGCTTCCAGAACCGGATGGGAAACCAGCTGGCTGGGGGCATCACCTACTTCTCTGTGCTGACCCTGGTTCCGGCGTTGATGTTCGCCTTCAGTTTCCTCGGCTGGTTGTTGACCGTCTTCCGGCCTGACTGGCTGGTGCAGATCAAGGACGTCGCGGTTCGGGAGGTCGGTGCCGTCGCCGGTGGATACCAGGCGATTCGGCTCATCGAACGGGCACTGAACAACTGGCGCACCGTGCTGTTGATCGGCATGTTGGCCGCCGCCTATTCGGGCTCGGGCTGGATGGGCAACCTGCGTGGGGCGGTGCGCGCCCAGTGGCGTCCGGAGTTCGACATGAGCCCACCCGGCCGTAACTGGTTGGCCGAGCGCTTCGTGAACCTGCTCTACTTCCTGGCGCTCATCGGCGCCCTGGGGGTCTCCTTCACCGTGGTCACCCTCTCGGGCAACTTCGCCGACCGGCTGGTGCGCTGGCTGGGGGTGGGGCAGAGCCCGAGCGTGGCCAAGCTGTTGACGCTGGGAGCCATGCTGCTGACCGTGGTGCTGTCCAGCCTGCTGTTCTGGTTCCTCTTCCACGTCCTGCCGCAGTACCGCGCACCGATGAAGGACATGATCAAGGGCTCGGTGATGTCCGGGGTGGTCATGACGGGACTGCTGTACGGCACCACCCAGGTGATCGAGGTCCTCAGCCGGAGCCTGTCCACCGTCGTCTTCGGCAACATCATCATCGTGATGCTGTTCTTCAACCTCTTCGCCCGGCTCATCCTGTTTGCCGCGGCCTGGATCGCCACCAGTTACCAGCCAGCCATCCCGCGTCGATATTCAGAGGTTGACCTGCCACTGCGTCGCCGTTCGGACGTCATGACGGTTCCGGGCCATTGGGAGGCTGCAGAGGCCGCCCGCCTCAAGGACGAGAAGGCCCGGCAACGCGAGAAGCTGCGGCGCGAGGAGGCCAAGCGGTTGGAATCCGAGCACGGTCGTCACCGGCGCCTGTTCGGGCGACGCTGAACGGCCCGCCCCGAGAGTTTCGGGACGGGCCGTGTTGCTCCGGGCCAGGTTGGTCAGGGCCAGATTGTTCAGGGCGGCGGCTGGTCAGCCGCGGGCCCTGCTCAGTGCTCGGGCAGGTGCTGCACCGGCTTCGGTGCACCCTGACCGATGGTCTCCAGCATCTCCACGAACCAGGGCTCGTTGATGTTGAAGGCCTTGCCACCCTTGATGCGCTTGAAGTCGATGGCGGTGAGCTGGTCGCCATTCTCCTCGTCCTGGCCCACCACACCGGGCTTGCCGGCCAGGGCCGAGTCGACCGCCAGGTCGGTGCACTGCTTGATCAGGGCCAGATCCGCCTCGTTGGCGGCCGCGGCACGGCTGTAGTAGCCCGACTTCTGCACCATGACCTTCTCGGCGTTCAGCAGCTTGGCGAACTGCTCGCCGAACCACTTGCCGGGATTGACCTTGTCGAGCTTGACGTGGCCGAAGGGGTCGCGAGGAACCTCTTCGCCAGCCTTCTCCATCTCGGCGATGATCGACTCCAGGCCGGCACCCTCGGACAGGAAGATGGTGACATTGCCCACCTCGTCCATCACCTTGTTCAGCCGCTCAGCCTCGGCCTGCAGGTCCAGCTCGGCCTCGGGAACGTAGACGGCGTGGACATCCCAGGCCTCCTTGCTCAGGCCGATCTCGGGCACCCAGGTCTCGACGCTGTCCAGCCACTCGCGGTACTTGTGGGCAGTGGCAGCGGTCAGCCAGCCACAGTTGCGGCCCA
This sequence comes from Luteococcus struthionis, assembly GCF_048595755.1. Taxonomy (GTDB): domain Bacteria; phylum Actinomycetota; class Actinomycetes; order Propionibacteriales; family Propionibacteriaceae; genus Luteococcus. The sequence goes on along the minus strand of NZ_CP184360.1, from coordinate 2,687,940 downwards.
TGACCTCGTGGATGATCAGCATGCGGGAGCCCGAGTTGTGCTCGCCGACGATGTTGCGGGCGAAGCCGGCACCCTGCTCGGCGGCGGTCCAGGCGCCCAGCGACTGCTTGATCGGGATGACGTCGTTGTCGATGGTCTTGGGCAGACCGACGACGGTCAGCTCGTAGTCGTTCTCGTGAAGGTAGGCAGCCAGGTCGGCGGCGGTCGTGTTGGTGTCGTCGCCACCAATGGTGTGCAGCACGTCGACCCCGTCGGCCACCAGACGGTCGGCGGCCACCTTGAGCGGGTTGTCGCCCTCCTGCACCAGGCCGCGCTTGACGAGGTCGGCGGCATTGGTGAGCTTGACGCGGGAGTTGCCGATGGGGGACCCGCCGTACTGGTGCAGCACGGCGGCATTCTCGCGAACCGTGGGCGTCACGGTGAAGTAGTCGCCCTTGAGCAGGCCCTGGTAGCCGTGCTTGTAGGCAATGATCTCGACGTCAGGGGCGATCTCGGTGTAGCGCTCGATCAGACCACCGACGGCGGACGACAGGCAGGGGGCGAAGCCTCCGGCGGTGAGCAGGGCAACCTTCTTGACCATGGGGTCGGACCTTTCCTTGAAGATGTGACGTTGCCAGCCTAGCCAACCCTGAGTCCCGGCACGGGCCGGACCGGGGCCTTTGGGTCTCGGCGCTGCCGGTGGTCATAGTCGGCCGGGCAGTGCCACAGTGAGCGGCATGGTCACCGACGAACGCGGCGTGAGCCTGAGCACCTTCGTGGGCGCAGTGATGCTTGCCATCTTCCTGGCAGCCGGGCTGGTGGTCGACGGCACCGCACGGGTGCAGGCGCACCGGACCGCGGAGGTCGTGGCCGCCCGTGCAGTGCGTTCAGGCTGTGACGCCGGGGCGGCCTCCCGACTGGTGGGACGAGACGGCACGGCGGAGGCCGTGCGAGCCGCCCGACAGGTGCTGTCGGACGAGGGGATGGACGGTGAGGTGGCCATGGAAGATGGTCTGTTGCGGGTCACCACCCGAGCCGAGGCCAGCACGACCTTCCTTGGCCTGCTGGGAGTGAAGGTCTTGCACGCGCAGGGCAGTGCGAGCGGGGAACTTCGGCGAGGCTGAACAGCCAAGCCCGAAGTGGGAATGGGACAAGCACAGCCATTCCGCCCGATGCCGCCAACGCCTAGACTCTCGTCATGGCACGCTACCTCGACGTCCACCCGGCCAATCCGCAGCCGCGCCTGCTGGCGCAGGCCGCCCAGGTGATCCGTGATGGCGGCATGATCGCCTATCCGACGGACTCCGGCTTCGCCCTGGGCTGTCGCATGGGGGACAAGGACGCACTGGACCGCATCAAGCGCTTGCGGCGGCTGGATGACAAGCACCACTTCACCCTGATGGTCAGCGAGTTCGCCCACCTGGGGCACTGGGTGGAGATGGACAACTGGGAGTTCCGGGCCATCAAGGCCGCCACCCCCGGCCCGTACACCTTCATCCTGCGCGCGACACGAGATCTCCCCAAGGCAATGCTCCACCCCAAGAAGAAGACGGTGGGGGTGCGCATTCCCCAGCACGTCACGGCCCTGGCCCTGCTGGAGGAACTGGGCGAACCGCTGACCACCTCGTCGCTGATCCTGCCGGACGAGGAGGATCCGATGACCGACGGGTGGACCATCGCCGACAGCCTGGGCCATGAGGTCGACCTCGTCCTGGACTCGGGCGATGTGGGCGTGGGCCCCACCACGGTGGTGGACTTCACCGGGGAACAGGTGCGGATCGCGCGTCACGGCAGTGGGGACCCCTCGCCCTTCGAAGAGTGAGGCCCCTAGGATTGCGCTCATGTCGCACAATCCCTTGATCGCAACCAGCAGCAGGCCCTTCGGCCTGCCCGACTTCTCAGCCGTGCGCAGCCTGCACTATCGCGAGGCGATCGAATTGGGCATGGACGAACAGCGGGCAGAGATCGAGCAGATCGTCCAGAATCCTGAGGCGGCAGACGTGGAGAACACGGTGGTGGCTCTGGAACGCTCCGGGCGGACCCTCAAGCGCGCATCGCGCTTCTTCTTCAACCAGAGCGCTGCCGATTCCAATGACGAACTGAGGCAGCTGGAAAGCGAGCTGGCCCCCAAACTGGCGGCCCACTCCGACGCAATCCGTCTGGACAGTGCTCTCTTCGAACGTGTCGCCGCGGTGCACGCCCAGCTCGGCAGCCTCGATCTGGATGAGGAGACCCGTCGGCTGGTGGAGCTGACCCACCTCGACTTCGTGATGGCAGGCGCCGCGCTCGACGACCAGAGCAAGCAGCGCCTGCGCGAGCTCAACCAGGAACTGTCGTCGCTGACCACCCAGTTCCAGCGCAATCTGCTGGCGGACACGAATGACTCCGCAGTCCTGTTCACCGACCGCGCCGAGCTGGACGGGCTGAACGAGGGACAGCTGAGCGCCTGCGCCCAGGCCGCGGCCGAGCGTGGCCTGGAAGGCTGGTTGGTGACCCACAGCCTGTTCACCGATCACCCCTACAACGCCCAGCTCACCTGCCGGGAGAGCCGTCGCAGGATCTACGAGGCCTCCATCGCGCGGTGCAGCCGCGGCAACGAGCACGACAACACCGCGTTGGTGCAGCGCATCACCGCGCTTCGGGCCGAGCGGGCCGGACTGCTGGGGCACCCGAACCATGTCTCTGCCGTGTTGACCGACCAAACCGCCCGCACGCCAGAGGCGATCGACCAGATGATCTATCCCTTGGCGGGTCCGGCGCTGGCCAATCTGCAGCGGGAGGCACAGGTCTTGCAGCAGCACCTGGACGAGCACCAGCTGACCCAGGGGGAGCAGGGCTACCCACTCCAACCGTGGGACTGGTCCTACTGGGCAGAACAGGTGCGCGCCGAGCGTTACGACGTGGACACTGCCGCCCTGCGGCCCTGGTTCAGCTACGAGAAGGTGCTGGTGGACGGCGTCTTCTGGGCTGCGACGCAGTTGTTCGGGATCACCTTCGGTGAGCGCAGCGACATGCAGACCTACCATCCGGATGCTCGCGCCTTCGAGGTCTTCGACCACGACGGAAGCTTGCTCGGGTTGTTCATCCATGACGTGTTCACGCGCGACTCCAAGCGTGGGGGTGCCTGGATGAACAATCTGGTGGACCAGAACCACCTGTTCGACGAACTGCCGGTGATCTGCAACAACCTCAACGTGCCGAAGCCGGCCCCGGGTGAGCCGGTGCTGCTCAGCATGGACGAGGTGGTCACCATGTTCCACGAGTTCGGGCATGCCCTGCACGGTCTGTTGTCCGAGGCACGCTACCCGAGCCTGTCGGGCACCCATGTGCCGCGAGACTTCGTCGAGTTCCCCAGCCAGGTGAACGAGATGTGGATCACCTGGCCCGAGGTGGTCAACCACTACGCCCGGCACCACGAGACGGGCGAGCCCATTGCGCAGGAGGTGCTGGAACGCCTGGAGACGAGCAAGACCTTCAACGAGGGCTTCGCCACCACCGAGTACCTCGCCTCGGCACTGCTCGACCAGGAGTGGCACCGGATCGCTCCCGGCGCCGTGGTGGAGGACGTGATGGCCTTCGAACAGGAGGCGCTCGAGCGCATCGGGCTGGCGAACCCGCTGGTCCTGCCGCGCTACCGCAGCACCTACTTCTCGCACACCTTTGCCGGCGGGTATGACGCCCGCTACTACTGCTACTTGTTCAGCGAGGTGATGGACGCCGACACCGTGGAGTGGTTCAAGGAGAACGGGGGGCTCACCCGGGCCAATGGTGATCACTTCCGTCGCACGGTGCTGGCGCGTGGCAACACGCGAGATCCGCTGGAGAGCTTCCGGGAGCTGCGCGGACGCGACGCCGAGATCGCACCGCTGCTGGCGCGGCGTGGTCTGTCCGCGCAGTGACCCAGCTGTGCGGTTGAACAATCACCACCGCCCCGTCGATCCGTGGTCGACGGGGCGGTGGTGCGTTCTCAGAGTGCTCAGCAGTGGTAGGTGTCGCTGGGCGCGGGGAAGTGGTGGTAGCCCTCGGGCGGTGTCATCCCGAAGGAGCGGGCCAGCGAGAGGATCTTGTTGGCGCGAGCCAGTCGGGGCAGGTCGGACCCATTGCGGATCTGGCCGCCCTCGGCGTTGAACTCCGCCAGGAAGTCGAGGGCCCAGGACATGTCGTCGATGCTGGGGGAGAGGATCTCGTTGACGGTGTGCGTCTGCTCCGCCATCAGGCAGATCTTCCCGGTCATGCCGAACTGGCTGGTGACGCCGGCCGAGGTGGCCAGGGCGACTCCGGTGGCGCCGACGGCCGGACCGTCGATCGCTCCGGGCAGCCCGGCGGCCTTGGACGCGATCGTGAACTGGCTTCGGGTGTAGGCCAGCGTGGTCGCATCGTCGGAGAAGCCGGTGTCGCGGCGGTAGTCGCCCAGCCCGAAGGCGAGCCGGAAGGTGTTGCGGCTGGCTGCGATCTGGGGAAGGTGCGTGATCCCCCGGGCGGTCTCCACCAGTGCGACGATTGGTGTGTTCTCGGGCAGCAGGGCGGCGGTGCGAATGACGTGCTCCGGCCCTTCGACCATCGCCAGGAAGATGCCGTCTAGCCCCGGCAGTTCCGCCAGGTTCTTGAGGTCGGCCTCCCACCATTCGGTGCCGAATCCGTTGATGCGCACCCAGGCATGGTGATCGCCGCTGCTCAGGTGCTCCACCACGTTCTGGCGGGCCTGTTCCTTGTGGGCTGGCGCCACGGCATCCTCGATGTCGAGCACCACGATGTCGGCCTCTCCCACGTGCTGGAAGCGGTCGGTGTGCAGGCCATTGACGAGCAGCCAGGACCGGGCCAGGTCCGGTCCGATGGTGACGGATTCGGTCACGTTCGTGCCTTTCTCAAGGATCGGGAGCGACAGGGCCCACGCCGGGCGTCCTTGCCGTAGCGGCAGGCTAGCGTCGATCTCTTGACGTCAACAGGACGACCATCGGTTGAGACGTTCAGTCACCACAGCAGGGGTCGACGTTCTCGCCGGCCAGTGCCTTCGCGGCGAGCTTCTCGTTCTCTGCGACCTCCCACACCTCGCGGGCCGCCGTGACGTTGAGCAGCACGATCACCAGTCCGAGCACGATGTCGGGCCAACCGCTGCGCGTGTACCAGGTCAGCACGCCCATGGCGATGATCGCCACGTTCGCGATCACGTCATTGCGGGCCGCCAGGAAGGCCGCAGTGGTCATCGAGCCGCCGTGGCTGCGCCACCGCGCCAGCAACCAGACACAGATCATGTTGACCACCACCGCACCGCCGGCGGTCAGCACCAGCGAGAGCACCTCGGGCGGTTCGGGATTGGAGAACTTGGTGACGGCCTGCCAGATCGCCGCCAGAGCGGGCAGCAGGATGATCAGCGCCATCACCTTGCCGGCGATCGCTCGCCGGTGCAGGCTCCAGCCCAGGGCCAGCGCGATCAGGCTGTTGACGGCGAAGTCCTCGAAGAAGTCCACCGAGTCGGCGAACAGGCTGACCGAGCCGATCGCCACTGCCACGCCGCCCTCGATGAAGAAGTAGGCGAGGTTGAGCAGGGCAACCAGCACCACCGTACGGCGCAAGCTGGTGCGCAGGTCGTCGTCGGGGATGAGATCGTCCTGTTGGCAGGAGTCGGTGCACTTCGGGTCGGTCACGAGCGCAATGGTAGGCAACTGCGACTACCGTGGGCTGCCATGACCACCGCGCAGCCTCCTCGTGTCTCCCTGCTCTGGACCGGCCCCGATGGGGATGGTGGTGACCTGGTGGGTGATCTGGTGCGCGCCGACGACCGGGAGGTGGTGGTCCTGCCGGCTGGACGCGGCCCGGTCCGGGTGCCGCGCGAGCAGATTCGCGCCATGCGCAAGGTGCCCCCGCGAGTGGTGCGTCCCACCTCACGGGTCGATGACCTGGTGCGGCTGGCGGCGCGAGGGTGGCCGGGCACCGGTGTGGTCCGGATGGGCGGATGGGAACTGCACACCGGTGGTGGACACTCCCGGCGGGCCAACTCCTGTCATCCGACCGGGACCCCGGAACGAGAGCTGGTGCTTGCCGTCGAGCAGGTGACTGCCTTCTACCGGGATCGAGGACTCCAACCGTGCTTCCAGCTGTCTGGTCGCACTGGCCGCGGCGACGACGAACCCACCAGGTTGGACGAACTGCTCGCGGCACGGGGCTGGCGACTGGAGCATCCCAGTGTCTTCCTGGTGGCCGATCTCGAGCGTGCTGACCTCGACCGATTCGAGCGGTCGGAGGCCGACGCGGCGTCCACTGTCTCCTGGTCCCAGACTCCCGGGGACGAGTGGCTGGACGTCGACCCGAATGACCATCCGGCGAGAGTGCCGGTGCTCACGTCGGCGCCGGCCCACTACGCCACCCTCCGCCTGGGGCGTCCGATCGGCATCGGGCGTGTGGTACTCACCCAGGACTGGGCCGGGCTGTCCTGCCTGTTCGTCGACCCGACGCTGCGCACCGCCGGGCATGGCAGTGCCCTGACCATCGCGATGATGGCCAGGGCACGTGAGCTGGGAGCCAGATACTGCTACCTGCAGGTTCTTGCCTCGAACCACGAGGCGCTACGGCTGTATGAGGGGCTCGGCTTCACCGAGCACCACCGCTACCACTACCGATGCCTGCCTGAGTGACCGAGGCGGTTCAGGTGAGGATGCGGAACTGCTTGCGGTAGGTGTAGTCCTCGCCATTGAGGGCGCGCAGGCAGGCGCGGATGTGGGCGAAGATCTGGATCAATGCGGCGAAGATCATCAGCGGAATGCCGAAGGGGAGCAGCACGATGGTGATACACATGATCCACCCGATCACCATGGCGATGTTGACCCAGATGTTGAAGTTGAAGGCCCCCGCCGCGGCGCGGCGCACATAGGGGGACTTGTCCTTGTAGAGCATCCAGATCACCAGCGGGCCGACGAAGCTGAGCCAGCCGGCGCTGACGACCATGGCGATCAGCGTCGACGCGTGCGCCAGGGCAGCGGCGCTGCGGTCCTCCGGGGGAATCGCGGAGGGCTGGTGCCCCCAGGACTGCGGAGGGGCGCCGTAGTAGTTGGGTTGGGGCTGCTGGCCGGGACCGTAGGAGTAGTTGCTCATGCCTCAATGGTGCCCCTCTTCGGTGCTGCCAGGGCCGGTCCGCGCCGCACTTCCGGGTGAGATCAGGGAGCGCCCGGGGACGCTGGGCGCCCACACCACTAGGCTGGGGGCATGACGGGACAGATCCTGTTCGCCCTGGCGACCATCCTGCTGCTGGCACTGCCGCTGGTGGCACTGTTGGCGCGTGCGGTCACCACCGAGTCGCGGCTGCGAGCCGACGAGCACGCCCGGCTGCTGGGCGAGGACGCCTGAGCGTCACAGCTTCGCGCGCAGGCGGGTGATGGTGGCCTCGTCGATCCCCAGCCCGTCACTCAGGTAGGCATCCAGCGTCCCATAGCTGGTCTCCACCTGGTCCAGACCAGCCTGCAGGAAGGCCTCGTCGACGACATTCATCGGGCGGTTGCGCAAGGCCAGGGCCCGGCCCCCACGCAGACTGTCGGTGCGCCAACGAAATCGCGCCATGTGCTCCACCAGGGGCTGCGAGGCCAGGTAGTCCCGCATGATCTGTTGCGGCGAATCGCCGTGCAGGTGCTGCAGCAGCACCGCGATCCAGCCAGTGCGGTCCTTGCCGTCGGTGCAGTGGAAGAGCACTGCGCCCGGTTCCTCCGCGATCATTCGCAAGACCTGTGCGATGCGCTCGCGCTGTCCGGGGTCGGTGACCATCCGGCGGTAGCGGGCCTTCATCGCCTCGATGGTGTCGGCCTCGGTGATCCGCTCCCCAGGGGTGGCATGGCCGGTGCCATGCACGTCGACCAAGGCGCTGCGAATCCCCTCGATCCGGGGGTCGGGGAAATTGGCGGCCACCTTCTGGGTGCGCAGGTCCACCACGAGACGAATCCCCAGTTCCTGGAGGCGGCGCCGGTCCGCGGCCTTCGCACCCCACAACAACGAGGAGCGGTAGACACCGTTGCCGGGCAGGGTGGTCTCGGTGACCGGACGCAGGTTGTAGACGCCGAAGGGCACATTGACGCGGTGGGTGATTGCGCGCAGCAGCGGTAGCAGGGAAGCCATGCCCAGAACTCTAGAGCTCCTCGAGGAAGGAAGCCTCCAGGTGCGCGAGTTCGTCGGCGACCCGTTCCCGTGCCCGGTCCTCGAACAGGCGCCTGGCAGTGGCGCCGTGGAAGATGTGGGGGCTGTCCAGGAAGCCGGTCAGGGCCAGCCGCCGGCCACGGCGCCAGTCCTGGTCGTCGAAGCGCTGGTACTCGCGACGGATGTCGCGCACCGAGACGTGGTACCGCCCCGGTGCGCTTGCCAGGATGGCCATGTCGGCGTCGCTGAAGTGCTGGCCCACCGGGTCGTCGGCCTCGGGCTGGTGGTGGACGGTGAGCATCACCAGCCGCTCCACCTCACGCGCCTCGGAGCCGGGCAGCCCGAGCGTGGGCAGGAGTTCGCAGGCCAGATCGGCGGAGCGACGTTCGTCCTGGCCACCCACGCCGTCATGGACCGCATCATGGAAGAGGGTGGCCAGCACCTGCGTGCGGTGCATCGGTTGGCCGTCCGATTCTGCAAGGCGTCGCTGGGTGCGCAACATCTCGCACAGATGCCGCACATCGTGGTAGCGGCGGGTCTCGACCGTGTGGCGGTCCAGCACCGTCTCCACCAGAGCCCGGGCAGTGGAGTCCTGCCGAGGAAGGACCGCCAGTACTTGGTCCCTGACCTCGGCGCGCGCCCGGCTGCGACGCGGAGCGTGCTCGGCGGGCAGGATGCGTTGTCCTCCGGCACGCAGCCGTCTCACCAGCTCGCGCTCATCCACCTGACGGGCCCCGGCACCCAGCGCCGCGGTGACGCGATCGGCGCGCAGGTCGTAGTGGTCATGGTCGAAGGCGCGCACGTCCAGGCCCGCGGCGCGAGCCCCCTCGTGCAGTTCCCACAGACTTTCGTCGGAGACCAGGTGACCGTAGAGGGTGCCGTGGGCCGGCCAGCGAGGCGTGTCGATCAGCAGCATCAGTACAGACCGTTCAACCACAGCGCCAGGCCAGCGGCCCCGCAGGCCAAGAGCACGCTCACGAAGGTGCCGATGATGAAACGCTCTGCGGCACCAGTGGTGGTGGCCTTGAGCTCGGGGTAGCGCGCCAGGCCTTTCATTGCCAGGCAGATGGCAATGGCCTCGGGGTAGTGCGCGATCAGACCGGCGAAGATCGCCAGGCGCTCCAGGGCACCGATCCACGCCCCTCCGCGCAGTTGTTGTCCCGCGGCCACGACGCCGCCGTCGGTGGTCGCTGGTTGCGCGTCCTCATGGTCACGCCGGGAACGGGCATCCACCCGGCGAAAGACGCCCTGCACCACGGCGCCTCCGGCGATGGTCACCAGCGCGCCCAAGCCGATCACGGTCACGACGTGCAGCCCGGTGACCAGCCACGGGCTGAGCAGGAGTGGGCTCATGTCGATTCCTCCAGCAGCTCTTCGAGCAGGGTGACGCACAACTCCCGGCCGCGTCGTGTGACCTCCCAGGCGGCACGACGATGCCGCTGGCTGGCCGCCGAGGGGCTGATGCCCAGCTTGGTGGCTGCCTGCCCCACGCTGAGACCTTGGTTGAGCAGGTCGACCATCTGCCATCCCTCCGCTGTGCGTCGGCCGAGGACTTCCTGCCACAGCCACAGTGCGCTCTCCGCCTGGCGCGCTGCAGCTCCAGCGTAGGGCGCGCCACCGACACTTTCGTGCACCCCCAAGCTGAGACCCCCGGGGCAGTGTCGTGCCTGCTCCACGGCCTCCCGCGCCGCCAGATACGCGCCACCCCGGGCCTCCCTGGTGGAGCTGGGCAGGGGCAGCTCGACGCGACCAAGACCGATGCCGATCCACCATTGCCCCTGTCGGGTGAGCTCCTCGACGACCGAGACCACCTCTTGGGCGCTGCGGACGAGCAGTTGGACCTCGTCGCCCGCAGTGCGCTCGGGCGGCAGGCTGGGGGAGGGGAGGGCTCGGCGCAGCGCCTCGAGGGCCGTGGGGACGGCGTCGCGATGGGTCCGGGAACCACGCTGGTCGAACGTGATCGCGAACGCGCTCTCGAAGTCAGTGAAGTCCTGATCCTTCATATCGTGATTGTAAGGCAAAACCCTTCACGCTTGTCGCTGTGGTGTGCTTGGTGGTTGTGCTAGACAGGTCGCATGGCTACCACTGCAATGAAGGGCAACCCGGTCAACACTTCCGGCGAGCTGCCCACCACCGGTTCCACCGCCCCCTCCTTCACCCTGGTCGGCGAGGGCCTTGCCCCGTTGACCTCCGATGAGCTGAAGGGTCAGCGCATCGTGCTCAACATCTTCCCCAGCGTCGACACCGGCGTCTGCGCCACCAGCGTGCGCAAGTTCAACGAGCTTGCCTCTGGCCTGGACAACACCGTCGTCGTGAACGTCAGCAAGGACTTGCCCTTCGCCCAGGCGCGCTTCTGTGGCGCCGAGGGTCTCGACAAGGTGAAGGTTGGCTCGGACTTCCGGGGCAGCTTCGGGACCGACTACGGCGTGCTGCAGCTCGACGGCCCCCTGGAGGGGCTGCTGGCCCGTGCCGTCGTGGTGCTCGACGAGCAGGGCACCGTGCTGCACAGCCAGCTGGTGCCCGAGATCACCACCGAACCGGACTACGACGCCGCCATCGCAGCCTTGGGCTGATCGTCCCGAGACAGCTGAGCGTCCTGAGACAAGAGTGTGGCCCGCTTCCCCGAGGAAGCGGGCCACACGCATGTGTACGAGGCCCCAGGTCAGCTCAGGCCAGGTCACCGCTGTGCGTGAAACCGGTGTCCAGGTCCTGGATGCGCACCGTGATGATGCCGTGCGGATCGATCGTGTAGATCTCCTCCACCAGCGGTCCGGAGTCCAGACGATGCACCGGTGTCGACTCGGACAGGGCGCCAGGCTCCTGGAGCTCCCGGTCGAAGGGGAAGACCAGCTCACCGCGAGGCGACAGGTCTCCGCGCGGCTGGCCCACGGAATCAAGGCCGGCGTACTCGACGAAGCGGAAGACGCCGACGTTGTGGGCCGCCCGGTAGCGTCGGGTGACCACCAGGGAATCGGTCACGCTCACGGCATGGTCGGGTGACAGGATCGGGTCGAAGCGGATCTCTCGCCCGGCCTCGCCCTCCCGAAAGACACCGAAGCCCCGGGACAGGCGCTCCGCCAGGGTGAATCCCGATCCGGGGTCCGCGGCGATCGCCAGGCCGATGGCCGTCGAGGCGCCGGGATAGGGGGAGCGGTGCACTCGTCGCCCGAAACGTTCCCGCAAGACGCGGGGCACCAACGGAAGGCTGGAGGTGCCACCCACCAGGTAGAGCCCAGCGATGTCGCTGCTGACCTGGTCAAGGCCGCCCACGAGTGGTTCGGTGACCGTCAATGTCTGTTCCACCAGGGGTGCCGCGGCCTCATAGAAGCGCGACACGTCCACCGGGACCATCTGGTCGGCCACCTCGATGGCCATCCGCCGGGTCTGGGGGGTCAGGGATTCCTTGGCATGGCGGCAACCGTCGACCAGATCGGCCTGCTGCTGGCGGGACAGGTCGCCACGCTCGACCCCGGCCTGTTCGGCCACCAGATCGGCGAGAACCTCATCGAAGTCATCACCGCCCAGGCGATTGATTCCCACGCTGGCCAGCACCTCGTGGGCACCGTCCTCGACCGCGACCAACGAGGCGTCGAAGGTTCCGCCTCCCAGGTCATAGACCAGGACCCGGTTGCGGCGCGAGGTGATGGTTCGAGCCTGACGGTGTGTGTACTCGAAACCCGCCGCGGAGGGCTCGTTCAACATGGCGCGCACGGGGAACCCGGCTCGTCGGAAGGCCTCGAGGGTGAGCAGCCGTTGGGCAGTGTGGGCATGGGCAGGCACGCCGACGACCACGCCGTTGATCTGGCGCTCATCAAGGGTTGAGGCCTGCTCCAGCGCCTCGCGCAGGGCGGTGAGGTAGCCGGTCACCAGGTGCAGCAGGCCGATGGTGTGGCCGTCCAGCTCGATGGTTGATTCCAGGGTCAGGTCGGGGCGTGCCAGGTGCCGCTTGACGGACCGGATCGGCGTGGCGCCGGCATCGATGGCGGCCTGCGCCTCGAAACCGTGGACCAGGGCCCCATCATGGTAGGCCGACAGCGAAGGGAAGTGGCTGTGGAAGTCAGACTCGGGGTCTTGGAAGTCGACCACCGGGTAGTTTCCCCGGTCGGCCACAGCGACCACGGTGCGGGTGGTCCCGAAATCAATGCCAAGGTGCATGGCACAAGACAATCACGGATCAGCTGTCCGAGGACCCGGCGTCCCGTGCCCGGGACCACTGCGCGGGCGCCGGTCGATGTGCCTTGCTCGCCGCAACTGACACAATGGGCGCCATGGCAGACAATCAGCCCCGTGACGACCACGCCAAGCAGCTCAAGCAGACCGTCTCCAGTGTGAAGCAGCTGCGGGGCTGGATGGCCAGCGATCCCAGCCGGACCGAGGAGTTCGTCGACACGTTGAACCGGGCCACCGGTCTGCGGTTGCTGTCGCGCGCGTGGGCGGAGGCCGCCCCGGAGGCAGCCGAGGCCGTGAGTGCGGCTGACAAGCTGGTGCGCTCACGCGGCCCTGTTGGTCCCTACACGCCCGTGGTGGACGCGGCGCGCTACTTCACCGCCCTGGTGCACGTGGCCACGGTGCAGCTGGGCATGGGGCTGAGCGAGCCTGCCGGGATGACCATCGGCGCAGCGATGGGATGGAAGGACCAACTCACCGCGCACGGCATGGCGCAGCAGCTGGCGCCCCGGACGGCGGTCTGGGCGCTGCTGGCCGATGCCCACAGCGGCCTGGCCCACGGCGACCTGGCTCGTGCCAATGCCATGGCCGACTCCGCCCTGGGGCTGGCCCGGGGCAGTGATTTGGACGATGCCGAGACGGTCGTGCTGCTGGAGGCCTTGCGCAGTGTCGCCCATGCCCGCTCCAGCGTCGGGCTGGTCGACCAGGCCGTCGACCTGCTGCGCGAGGCCGTCGAGATCTGGAATGAGTGGACCCACGAAGACCTGGCGCAGCTTCCCCGGATGGCCAAGCCCCATCTGGAGCGGATGGTCGCGCCCGCCTTTGCGATCCACCGGGAACTGGTCGCCGCGCTCTGGCAGCTGGGTCGCGGCGACGAGGCCCTGGAGGTCGCCGAGCAGTGGGGCACGTTGATGCACCGCAGCGCAGCTCGACGTGGGGAGCCCGGGCGGGTGGACCTTGCTCTGGCTCGCTCGGACCAGGCATGGCTGCTCGCCGATGCTGGCCGAGCCGCCGAGTCCTTGCGCACGGGTGAAGCGGCACAGCAGGCACTCAACGCCCTGTTGAAGTCCGAGAAGCCCGTGGGGAAGCACCTTGCGACCCAGGTGGTCGTGTGTGCATCGAAGGCCCATGCGGAGCTGGCGGCCGGACAGCAGGGCGCTGCAAGCCGAACGATCGAACAGGCTTTCAACCGACTGCAGGCGCACCGTCAGGTGTCGGTGCCGGAGGCATCCCGTGCCTTGGCGCTGCTGGTACGTGCGGAGGTCCTGGACAGTCTGCAGGACCAGGCCGGTGCTGACCAGGCGCGCGCCCAAGCCGACCAGCTGGTCGCCGCCCTGCGGGATTCGGAGGCAGTCCGCCAGCACCATTCCGGGGTGGAGGCATTGCCCTTCACCCACGCCTTGGTGCGGGGCATCGCCTTGCCGAGCCAGCAGCCCACGCCCCATTGGGAGGTTTCGGATGCCATGGCACTGCTGTCGCCAACCCAGCTGGACAGCCCCGCGGAGCAATTGAGCGACGAGGAAGCCATGCGCCGCATCGACGAGCAGCGTGAGCAGGAGGCGCGTGAGCGTGCCGTTGCTGAGTTGAAGGCTGCAACCGAGCGGGCCGAGCGGGACCGTGAGGAGGCCGAGCGGCGCGCACGCCTGCGTGCTGAACGGGAGGCGCGTGAGGCCGCGGAGCGCGAGGTTGCCGCCCAGGCCGGGGTAGCCCAGGAGCAGGTCGAGGAGGCCGAGGCTGCGGAGGCGGCGCGGCGTGAGGCCGAGGCTGAGGCTGCGGAGGCGGCGCGGCGTGAGGCCGAGGCTGAGGCTGCGGAGGCGGCGCGGCGTGAGGCCGAGGCTGAGGCTGCGGAGGCGGCCCGACGTGAGGCCGAGGCTGCGGAGGCGGCCCGACGTGAGGCCGAGGCTGCGGAGGCGGCCCGACGTGAGGCCGAGGAAGCCGCTCGTCTTGAACAGGAGCGGCTGCGGCAGCCTGTGGAGCGGTCGCGTCAGGCCGTGCGTCAGGCCGAGCTCAGCGGGGACAAGCACCAGCTCGTGGGTGCCTTGGAGAGCCTGGTCGAGGAGCTCGAACCGCTGGCGCAGCAGGACCCCGGAACCCATGGCAAGGAACTCGTCGAGACCCTGGAGCGCCTGTCGGATGCACAGGGCTGGTGGGGCGGACGAGCGGCCGGCAAGCGCGCCAAGCAACTGGCCAAGCAGTGGGGGCTGTGAACGAACCGCCGCAAGAGGGGCCGCCGCGCTGGCCCGAGGTCAGGCCAGCACGGCGTCGACCGCCTCGCCCAGGGTGGGGCCGAGGTCGCTGTGCAGCACCAGGGAAGCCTGGTCGTCGTAGGGGGTTGCGTCTCGGTTGACCAGCACGAGGTGGTCGCCGCGGAAGAAGTTCACGAGCCCCGCGGCGGGGTAGACATTCAGTGACGTGCCGCCGACCAGGAGGACGTCGCAGGACATGATGTGCTCGATCGACTGGTCGATCACCCGCTGGTCCAAGCCCTCGCCGTAGAGGACCACGTCTGGGCGGACCATCTCGCCGCACTGCGGGCAGCTGGGCACGCCCGTGCTGTGGAGCATGAAATCCACCGGCTCTTCGCGGCCGCAGCCGACGCACACATTGCGCTGTGCCGATCCGTGCAGCTCCAGTACCGTGCGCGATCCTGCCGCCTGGTGCAAACCGTCGATGTTCTGGGTCACGACGGCCTGAAGTTTCCCGGCCTCCTCCAGTCTGGCCAGGGCACGATGGGCCCGATTCGGTTGCGCCTCGGGGTGCAGCAGGGCGGTGCGGTGGAAGTCGAAGAAGGATTCCGGATCCAGGACCAAGCAGTCATGGCTCAGCAGGTATTCCGGCGGGGGAGAGCCAGCGGTGGCCTTGGCGTACAGACCAGCCGAGGAGCGGAAGTCCGGGATGCCGCTCTCGGTGGAGATTCCGGCACCACCGAAGAAGACCACACGGTGTGCGTCGGCGAGGATCTCGGTGAGAGTGTCCATGGCCTCGATTCTGCCACCACCTTGCCAGCCGATTCTCAGCAGTGAAGTTTGCCACATCCGTCGAACTTGGTACCGTTTTTTTCAACGATCAACGGTCGATGACCGTGATCCACTCCCACTGTCGAGACGAACGACCCTGTGGTCTCGTCTCGGTATTCCACCTTCGGTGGAGAACCGACGATGAACCGGCTCGGGTGCCACCCGTACCCGAGCACGTCCACCATCCTCATGGGAGTTCATCCGTGCTCGTGTCCCCGATGATCTGGGGCCTGACGATCGTCTTCATCGTCGGGTTGCTGTTGTTCGACTTCTTCTTCCACGTGCGTCAGGCGCACGTGCCGACCCTGCGTGAAGCCGCCATCTGGTCGGCCATCTACGTGGGCATCGCCGTGCTCTTCGGAATCGGCGTCTGGGCCTTGGGCGGTGGCCAGATGGGCACCGAGTACTTCGCGGGCTACATAACCGAAAAGGCGCTCAGCGTTGACAACCTGTTCGTCTTCCTGATCATCATGGCCAGCTTCAAGGTGCCACGCGCTGACCAGCAGAAGGTCTTGTTGTTCGGGATCGTCTTTGCGCTGATCGCCCGCACCGGTTTCATCCTGGTGGGTGCCGCCGCCATCAATCGTTGGTCCTGGGTCTTCTACCTGTTCGGGCTGATCCTGCTCGTGACTGCCGGAAACATGCTCAAGCCCAATGACTCGGGCGACGAGCACGGGGCGGACAACATCATGATCAGGTTGGCGCGCAAGCTCTTCAAGACCAGTGAGCACTACGACGGTGACAAGCTGTTCACCGTCGTCGACGGCAAGAAGGTGATGACCCCGATGCTGCTGGTGATGGCGGCGATCGGTGGTACCGACATCCTGTTCGCTCTCGACTCGATCCCGGCCATCTTCGGCCTCACCCAGAACACCTTCATCGTCTTCACGGCCACGGCCTTCAGCCTGTTGGGTCTGCGACAGCTCTACTTCCTGATCGACGGGCTGCTGGACCGCTTGATCTACCTCTCCTACGGTCTGGCCGCGATCCTCGCCTTCATCGGCGTGAAGCTGGTGCTGCACGCGCTGCACGAGAACACCCTGTGGTTCATCAATGACGGACAGCCGGTCAATGTCGTCGAGATCAGCACGGGCTTCAGCCTCACCGTCATCCTCGGTGTGCTGCTGGTGACCGTGGTGGGATCGCTGTTGTCCCCCAAGGGCAAGGCCCACACCGCGGTCAACAATGCCCGCATGCACGCCCAGCAGTACGTGGACCTCGACTGGGAGAGCGACCAGCAGGTGCGCGAGCGCATCTATGCCCGGCTGACCAAGGAGAAAGCAGCCATCGAACTGCTGGAGCCCAAGTACCGCGACGAGATCAGGGACCAGCGGGAATTGCGCGAACTCTTCCAGCGTGCCCAGGAGATCCATGACCAGCGGGTGGAGCAGGGGCATGGCAGCAGCGGGGCGCTGCTGTGAGTGACGCCGCCTCTGGCAGCTGAGCACAGCCCGGTGAGGGCGGGGGTGGGTTCCGGAAGATCGGAACCCACCCCCGTACCGTCCAGGAGCTCAGCCCAAGGTCTCGCGCCCGCGGGTGACGATCAACGGATCGGGCTCGAAGACCACCGAGGTGTCCTTGCCCTCGTAGTCGAACTGGTTGAGGAAGAAGCGCATCGCGTTGATGCGCGCGCGCTTCTTGTCATTGGACTTGATCGACCACCATGGTGCGTAGTCGGTGTCGGTGGCAGCGAACATGGCGTCCTTGGCGGCGCCGTAGTCCTCCCACCGGTCGAGGCTTTCGATGTCCATGGGGGAGAGCTTCCACTGTCGGACCGGATCGAGCTGCCGAATGGCGAAACGAGTGCGCTGCTCCTGCCTGGTGACCGAGAACCAGAACTTGGTCAGCGAGATCCCGGCATTGGTGATCATCTTCTCCAGCAGGGGAGCCTGCACCAGGAACTGGTCATATTCCTCGTCGCTGCAGAAGCCCATGACGCGCTCGACTCCGGCCCGGTTGTACCAGGAGCGGTCGAACAGGACGATCTGCCCGCTGGTGGGGAAGTGCTCGATGTAGCGCTGGAAGTACCACTGGCCGAGCTCCTTGTTGGAGGGCTTGGTCAGTGCCACCGTGCGCAGGTAGCGCGGGTTGAGGTGCTCCTCGAAGCGCTTGATGGTGCCGCCCTTGCCGGCCGCGTCGCGACCCTCGAAGAGCACGATGTGCTTCAGGTCGTTGTCCTGGGTCCAGTACTGGAACTTGAGCAGCTCGACCTGGAGGGCGTACTTCTCCTCCTCGTAGGCTTGGCGTTCCAGGCGGGTGTCGTAGGGGTAGTCCTCCCGCCAGGTCTCGACGGCCGAGCCACCAGGATCGATCAGATCCGGGTCGCTGCCCGCAATGTCGGGCGCCACGGTGTAGCCCTCGGCGCGCAGGCGGTCGATGTATTCGCGGTACTCGCTGTTCTTCTTGGTCATCGCTCTTCCCCAAAGATCGACGCGGGTCTCGCGCCTTGATCGATCCTAGGCAGCGGCCGTGGGCGCGGCCAGCCCTCGTCCGCGCGGTTGCAAGAGTTTCCCTGGGCGCCACCCAGTTGTCACGCACTCCACGAATAAACAAGACAGGTAGCGTGGAAATGCTACTGTCGTGACGAGAACACCGTGCTGCAGTCCACGCAGGAGATGCCTTGATGACCACTTTCACCACCGAAGAACTCAGCCCCGAGCACGCCGAGACGATCAGGCAGACACTGCCGCTGGTCGGCTCCAAGATCGACCAGATTGCTCCCAACTTCTACCAGCGCATGTTCCACTCCCATCCAGAACTGCTGCGCGACACCTTCAACCGGGGCAACCAGGCGCAAGGGGCCCAGCAGCGGGCACTGGCCGCCTCGGTGGCCACCTTCGCGTCCTTGCTGGTGACACCGGGAGCCCCCAGTCCGGACGAGATGCTCGCCCGCATCGGCCACAAGCACGTCTCGGTGGGGATCACCGAAAGCCAGTACGAGATCGTCCACGAACACCTGTTCGCCGCCATCGTCGAAGTCCTGGGGTCCGATGTGGTGACTCAGCCGGTGGCCGAGGCCTGGGATGAGGTCTACTGGATCATGGCCCGTGCCCTCGTGCGTTTCGAACGGCAGCGCTACCGGGAGCTCGGCGTGCGCGAAGGCGATGTCTTCCACACGGTTCGAGTCACCCGTCGCATCGACCACCCGGGAGGCGCAGCCAGCTTCGAGCTGGGCGCCCTGGAGGGCGAGCCGGCGCTGGGCGGTTTCGAACCCGGACAGTACATCTCGGTACGACGCACGATGGCCGACGGAGCCGGTCAGCTGCGGCAGTACAGCCTGTCGAACACGGGGGAGGACGGTTGCTGGCAGATCACCGTCAAGCGCATCGTCGGCGAGGAAGGCCCCGACGGCGAGGTGTCCAGCTCGATCATCGACGGCCTCCACGAGGGTGACGAGCTGGAGGTGAGCTGGCCCACCGGAGACCTGGTGCTGCAGCCAGGGACCGAGCCGGTGGTGCTGGTGAGTTCGGGGATCGGCGCCACCCCGATGCTCGGAATGGCCAGGGCCCTGGCCGCCCGCGGCGAGCAGCGAGAGCTTCTGACCCTGCATGCCGACCACGACGCCGCGACGGCCCCGCTGGTGGACGAACTGCTGGAGGCCACCCGTGAGGCCGGGGGACGCAGTCACCTGTGGTTCAGCCACGGCCAGCGGGACGACTCACGCGCAGGCCGGATGGAACTGTCTCAGGTGGCGCTGCCCAGTGGGGCCCAGTACTACCTGTGCGGCGGCAATGGCTTCCTGCAAAACCTGCGCGACCAGCTGGACGCACTGGGCGTGCCCGCCGAATCAGTGCACTATGAGCTCTTCTCTCCCAATGACTGGCTGTTGCCCGGCTGAGCCTGGAAGGGTCAGACCAGCTGGCTCACCGCGTAGATCAGCAGCCCCGCCAGGCAGCCGACGATCGTGCCATTGATGCGAATGAACTGCAGATCCTTGCCCACGAACAGTTCGATCCGGTTGGCGGCCTCGTCGGCATCCCACCGATCGACGGTGGTCGAGATCACCGTGGCGACCTCCTCGCCGTAGGTGTCCACCAGGAAGCCCACGGCGTCCACCACGCGTTCGTCCAGACGCGTGCGCATCTCCTGGTCGCTGGCCAGCTGCTGGGCTGCCTCGGCCAGCCACCGATCGGCACGTTCCCAGACCTGGGAATCCTCGTCGTCGAGCGCCTGGCCGATGGAATCACGCACGCTCTGCCACAACTCGACCACGGCGGGGCCGATCGACGGGTTGTCCAGCAGGTGTTCCTTGATGCGCTCTGCCTTGGCCATGATCGTCGGATCCTGGCGCAGGTCATCGGCCAGCTTCGCCAGGTAGGTGTCGACGGCCTTGCGGAAGGGATGGGTGGGTTGCATGCGAACCGCCATCGTCCACTCCAGCGCCTGGGAGTAGCCAAAGCCCGAGACCTGCTTGTCGATCCAGCGCGGACTCCAGCTGGGGGCTCGCTCTCCGATGACATGGCGTGCGGTGTCGGGATTGCGTTGCAACCAGTCGTGGAGCTCTCGAGCCAGGACGTCGACGAGCTGCTGGTGTGAGCCATCCTGGACGACGTCGGACAGCAGCGCACCGGCCATGGGACTCATCTCCATGGAACGCAGGCGAGGGATGACGGTGTCGGTGACCAAGACCTGGACGTCGTCGTCCTTCACCCGGTTGAGCAGGATCCGCGCCCCGCGCACCACCTGGGCCAGCAGGCGACGACGATTGGTACCGGACTCCAGCCACACCGCGATTCGTCGTGAGACCTCGGCGTCGCGAACTCGCTCCTGGATGATGTCGCGGGTGAGGAAGTTGTTGGTGACGAACTGCTGGAGGCTGCGGCCGAGTTCGTTCTTGCGTCGCTTCACCAGCGCGGTGTGGGGGATGGGCAGCCCCAAGGGATGGCGGAAGATCGCCGTGACGGCGAACCAGTCGGCGAGGGCGCCCACCATGGCGGCCTCGCTGCCGGCGTTGACCCAGCCGATCCAGCCGACTCGGCTGTCACGAAGGGTCAGCAGATAGAGGACCGCGGCCAGTACCAGCAGGCCAGTGGCCAGTATGCGCATCCTGCGCAATTCCACCCGCCGTTCGGCATCACCGGGGGCATCCATCATCATGCTCACCCCACCAGTGTGGACCATCGCCCCAACTCGGCCCGTCCACCGCTCGTGCGGTGGCAGCAGGCTAGGCTGTGCGTCGGTGTGCGCGGCGTGCGCACGCCGGGCATGATCATGAGGTGAGGACAACCAATGAGCCAGCGCGAACAGCAGACTGAGGGCCGGTGGGCCGTGGTCGTGGGTGCCGCGGCGGTGGTTGCCACGACGGTGGCCTCAGGCGTCCTGTTCAAGGGTTACCTGGCCCTGGCCCGCATACCCGGCCCGATTCCCCGGCTCGACGAGATTCCCGAGACGGCCGCGGGTCAGGCCGCGAAGTCCTGGATGGTGACGGGTGTGGGGCTCTATGTGCTGGCCGCGGTCCTCGCGGTGGTCGCGGTTGCTGCCGGCATCCATTTTGCGCGGCGTCCGTTGGGCTACAGCCGCGGTGTCTGGGCGCTGGCGCTGGGCGCCTGCACTCCGGTACTGGCCATCATGCTGCTCTCCGGCATGGGAGCCACCTGACCAAGGCCTGGCGACGTGACACGGCCCGCACCCCCGACGCGATGGGGGAGCGGGCCGTGTCAGTTGGTTGCCGCAATCATTCCCGAACGATCATGGCCATGCCACCGAAGGGAGGCAGGGTCACGGTGAAACCGCCCAGGGCATCGACGTTGTCGACCTTGCGGCGGGTGGACAGGTCGAAGACGCGTCCTTCGGGGATCTGGTCGGACTGCACCCGGGCACTGAGCCGTTCCGGGCCGAAGTTCAGCGCGGTGATCTGGGTGGCACCGATCTCGAGTCGGTTGACCATCACCAACAGTGCCTTGTGGGCGACGTCGGGGGTGTCGACGAGCTCGGCCGAAGCGATGCCGTTGCGCTTTCGGATCTTGAGGATCTGAGCCAGTCGCGTGGCGAAGGAGTTCTGGCTGGCGAGCTGTTCGGGCAGCGAACCGTACAGGGAGGTGGCGCGGGGCATTCCCGACTGGGAGACCGTGGCGTCCGGACTCGAACCCAGCAGGTCGTAGGCGCCCCGCTCGATCCACCGGGTGTCTCCCGCCTCGATGAGGGCCGAGACCTGCTTGCGATCCAGGGGGAGTGCGCCCACCAGGTCCCAACCGGACAGCGCGAAGACGCCCGGCTGCCAGGCGTTGTACATGCACAGCAGCAGGTGGGCATTCGTGATGCGCTTGACCTCGGATTCGCCGACCTCCGAGAGGTCGGTGATCCCCAGGCTTGCGGCGATCACCGAGGTGGTGGTGCAGGCGATCCCGTTCTGGGTGAAGACCGCGTTGTAGGGCCCGGCATCGCCGGTGAGGTGCTGGCGCATGGTCTCGCGGATGTGCTCGGCCATGTCGGCACCAGTCCAGTCGCGGCCGTCCAGGTGGTAGGTGTCGTCCTTGTGGTTGTTGGCGAAGTGGACCAGCTCATAGGTGAGCTCGTCGTGGTTCTGCAGGGCGTGCACCAAGGAGGCCTGGTCGATGCCGATCTGCGCGCTCTCACGCAGCGTGAGACGCAGGAACTCGGTGTCTCCCGTGGCCATCGCGTACTGGTAGGCAGGGCGCGTGACGAAGTCGTAGCTGAGGTCCGGGCCGACGCCCGAGGTGTTCTTGATGTCGTCCATTCCCAGGTTCAGCTCCTGGAAGGTGAAGCCACCCACCTTGCGCACCATGGAGCCGATCAGCTGGTTGGCGGCCTGGCTCAGCGGATGCCCCTCGCTCCAGGCGGGGGCCTGGTCGACCGACTTCTCCACGCCCAGGAAGCCGTTGGCGTCCAGTCGCAGGCCGCCCGACCCGAGGTCGAGCAGTGAGTGCAGCGCGTCGCCCATCACCAGGCGCATGCCGGCAAAGGTCGGGTCGAGCCAGTTGATCGACGGCTGGCCGTCCTTGAAGTAGTGCAGGTAGACCCAGCGACGCTTGACGCCCTTGTAGTCGTAGATCTCGGGGGTCACTGACCAGTTGGTCTCCTTGACGCCCGGCTCGTAGAAGATGACGCGCTGCAGCTCTCCGATGATGTAACCGGCCTCGGAGAGGGCATGTTCGGACGCGGCATCCAGGTTGACCGCATCCTTGCCGGGAGGCACTTCGGGCAGCAGATGCCAGGCCTCCTCGGGGATGTCGATCATGTGGTAAATGCCGGGGTAGTCGTGGTAGTTCAGCTCGGCCAGCCGGAAGTCTGCGCCCTTGCCAGTGTGACCGGGAATGATGTCGTCGATGATCGTGCCGTGGTGGCGGGCTGCGTTCTCGCACATGGTGCGGAACTCGGCCTCGGTGCCGAAGACAGGGTCGATGGCCATGCTGATGCGGTCGAAGTGCCCATCGACGCTGGGGGTGGGCTTCCAGCCGCTGAGACCGCCGGCGAGCTTCACCGGGCCGGTGTGGATCGCGTCGATCCCGATCTGTTCGAAGACCTCCCACAGCTCCTCGGACCCGAGGGCCCCCAGGAAGGACTGGCCGTTCTCGGTGATCATGCTGAGGGGATAGGCGGTGAACCACACCGAAGCCGTCTGCAGGGCCGCGCGGGGGTCAGGGGCGGCGAAGGGGTTGGACCACATCTGGTGGCTGCCGGCCAGCTGACGGGCCACCGTGGTCGCATCGTGCAGCATGGACTGGCTCTCGAGCCAGTCCACATAGGCACGGTTACGGCCGTCGGCCTCGAAAGGTGGGGTCAACGGGCTGGTGGCGCGGCCCTTGCGGTGACGAGTGGCCTTGGGGCGCACCATCGGAGGGCGGGCCGCAAAGCGCTGCTGCTCGAAACTGGTCTCGGGAAGGATGTCCTCCAACGGGGTTCCCTCCGCGGTCACCTCGTCGGTCTGGCTTGCCTCCGCTGCGGTCACTGGGGCCTTGGGCTCGGTGTTGCTCACCCCGCCAATCTAGCGAGAGCTGGGGCGGATGTCTGCCCCAACCAAGTACGCCCCAAGCGCAAGCTGGGGGGAGCGCGAGGGCAAGTCAGCGCCGGTTGCGCAACTTCATCAGCTCACGACGCTGGGCGGGGGTCAGTGAGTCCATGCCACGCTCACTGATCTGGTCGAGCAATGCGTTGAGGCGAGCGTCGTCCTTGGCCCGCTGTTCACGCTGCTTCGCCTGCGCCTTCTGCACCTTCGATGGACGCGTAGGGCGCGACGCACGGGCGCCGGGGATCCACTTCTGGTCGCGCAACAGGCCGAGACGGCGGGCCAGCACGGCCACCAGGGCGAAGGCGAGCAGCATGCCAAGCAGCCCGACGAGGTCGCGCGCGCCGATCATGGACAGCAACTGCACGGCGACCAGGACGGCACCGATGACCCAGGCCGGGATGTTGAAGAAGAAGGGCCGGTTGGGGTATTCGGCGATCCACAGCAGCAGGATGATGAACTGGATCATGCCGAATCCGGCCAGCAGGGTCCCAGAGCCCAGTGCCAACCCGACCAGCAAGGACGCAATGGTGAGCGCGGCCCACACGCCCACGAGCAGGGTGGCCATTCGCTTCTTGCCCAGGCCGCTTTCCAGCTCGGTGCCGAAGATCCAGAAGAAGAACAGGTAGAGAGCACTCCACAGGCTGATGCCGTTGGCCAGCGGCCAGGTGAACAAGCGCCAGAACTGGCCGCCAAGGATGGCGTCGGGGCTGAACGCGGCCATCGCCGGCCACGCGGGGGCGCCTGCCGCGACGAGCCACGAGATGATCACCGCACCCACGACGAACAGGGTGCTGCCCACCTCGGTCCGACCGATCTTGAACCAGTGGTCGCGAAGATCGTTGCCCATCGAGAAGTATCCGCTCACTCCTCAACCGTAGCGGGAACCCGTGGGCAGTCCAGCATGGGAAACGCATGACAAAATCGCTCGTCGGGGCTGGGCAGCCCAGGCGGGGCCATCTAGCGTGGTGGCATGGACCAGACAAATGCATCAGCACCCCTCGAGCTTCCTTGGCCCGATGGCCTGGTGGCTCAGGCGGCGAACCAGGCTGGCGACGCGATCATCGCCATCGATCGGCAGGGGCGAATCGTCTTCTGGAATCGTCACTGTGAACAGCTGTTCGGCCATCGCACCCAGGACGTGCTGGGGGAGAGCGTCTCGGTGATGATCCCCGAGCGTCTGCGGGCGGCCCACGACGCGGGTTTCGAGCGAGCCATGGACCAGGGGCGGCTGAGCTCCGACGGCAAGGCTCGCCGCACCAAGGCGCTGCGTCCGGACGGATCGTCGGCCTATGTGGAAATGACCTTCGCAGTGGTAACCGATGAGAAGGGAGAGGCCATCGGATCGGTGGCGGTGGCCCGGGAGTGGGTGAGGGACAAGTGAGGGCCAAGTTGTCGCATATTGTCATAATGTAGCTTATCGGTCAGGTGCGGAGGGCACACCACCTTCGCCGTCCACGCACCCGCGGCCACCCGAGTCCGGCTGGAATTCTTCGCCGAGCCCACCGGGCAGGCAGCGCTGCGCGGCATCGACCTGGCCCGCGGCGACGACGGCGCCTGGCGGGGCCAGTTTCAAGGCGTCCAACACGGCTCCCACTACGGGTTTCGTGTCTCGGGGCCCAATTGGCCCAGCGTCGGTGAATGGGCTCCGGGAGGCAGTGACGCCGGATTCCTCTCCGACGAGGAAGTCTTCGCAGACGGCTTCGACGACGGGAGGTTCGGCACCGGCGGCGAGGACTACCACGGCCAACCGCGGAGGAACTTCGACACCGCACGATGGGCGCCCAAGGGCATCGTCGTCATCGACCAGACCGACACCGGCTCTCGCCCGCGGTTGGCGCCGCAGGACACGGCGATCTACGAGGCCCATGTCAAGAGCCTGTCCGCGCACCCGTCGTCGGCGCTGCTCGGCGTTCCCGACCACCTTCGAGGCACCTATGCGGGTGCAGCCCTGCTGGCCCCCCACTTGAAGGAGATGGGCTTCACCACCTTGGATTGCTGACCCCCGACCACCGGTTGGTGGACGGTGCCACTGGCTGCTCGAACCAGCTGAATGCCTCCCGACCGGTGGTGCGCCGCCTGGTCCTCGATTCCCTCGCCCATTGGGCGGACACGATGGGCGTCGACGGTTTCCGCTTGGATCTGGCCCCCGTCCTGGGACGCCAACCAGACCATGCCGAGCGCGACGACTGGGGACGCCAGCGGCACTTCTTCGACGACCATCCCCTCCTGGTGGACATCGAGCAGATGGCGGCCGAGCGAGAGGTCGAGGTGGTGGCCGAGGCATGGGACCTGTGGGGTTATGAGGTCGGCAACTTCCCCACCGGATGGGGCGAATGGAATGGCCGTTACCGGGACGCGGTCCGCGCCTGTGGAACAACTGGGCGATGCTGTCCAGCAATGCCCCCACTGCCCTGCCGGTCGATCCCGACGAACCGCAGTG
Organism: Luteococcus struthionis; assembly: GCF_048595755.1. Classification (GTDB taxonomy): domain Bacteria; phylum Actinomycetota; class Actinomycetes; order Propionibacteriales; family Propionibacteriaceae; genus Luteococcus. The sequence goes on along the minus strand of NZ_CP184360.1, from coordinate 2,662,250 downwards.
GCGCTACCACGACAACTTCGGGACGGCTCATTGCCCGGAAGACACCAACCCCACCGTCGTGAGCCCCACCAGGTGAGGTTCGCGGTGCCGGCGGCACAATCAACCAGCCGGTGGCGACGCGTGATCGACACGGCCCATCACGCCGAGCCGGACTCGTGTTGCTGGCCAGAATCCGAGGCCACGATCATCGATGACGAGTACGTGGTCCACCCGTGGAGCGTGGTGGTGCTGATCGAATACCCGCAGGGTTGATTCACCACATGCTGCGGATCAGGCCCTGGACGTCGTCGACTGAGAGCCGGTGACGACGCGCGGTGCTCACCAACATGGCGGCGGCGCGGGAGACCTCGTCGTGATGTCCCAGGTCCTGCACGGTGGTCCCCCGACGCCCCTCGGTGCGGACGTGCCCCTCTGCCTCGAGCTGCCGGTAGGCCTTCGCGACGGTATTGGTCGCCACCCCGAGCTGGGCGGCCAGGGCACGCACCGTCGGGAGCTTGGCCCCGGCGACCAGGCGGCCGTCCTGGCGCGCCCGGACCACCCCCGCGACGATCTGCTCGTAGGGCGGTACCGATGAGTCCTGGTCCACCGTGAGGACGAATGCCTGCTCCGTCACGATTGCTCTCCCCTGTTTGTAGTGCTACAAGCCTAGCCCTTCGTGGGTCCACGAACACGCCGAATGGGCGCCACACCGACTGGTGCGACGCCCATTCAGCAGACTCAGGCTCAGGCCTTGTTGACCTTGACCGGCTTGTGGAGCTTGAGCACCTCGGCGGTCTTGGACATGACCTCGTAGGCGCGGTCCGGATCTTCGGACAGCTTCTCACCGTACGAGGGAATCATCTCCTTGAAGCGCGGCTCCCACTCCCCCATCTTGTCGGGGAAGCAGCGCTTGAGGACGTCAAGCACGATCGGCACGGCAGTCGAGGCGCCAGGCGAGGCACCCAGCACGGCGCCCAGGGTGCCGTCGGCCGAGGTCAGCACCTCGGTGCCGAACTGCAGCGAACCACCCTTGCCATTGGCGTCGGTCTTGATGATCTGGGCACGCTGGCCGGCCTTGATCATGTGCCAGTCCTCGATGCTGGCATTCGGCGCGAAGGCACGCATCTCGGCAAGCTTCTGGGCCGGGGTCATGAAGATCATGGTGGCCAGCATCTTGATCAGCGGCACATTGTCCTTGGCCACGTTCAGCACGGCACCGATGTTGTCGGTGCGGATCATCTTGGGCATGTCCAGCAGCGAGCCGTACTTCAGGAATCGAGGATCGATGCCGGCATAGGGACCGAAGAGCACCGAGCGGCTGCCGTTGATGACACGGGCATCCATGTGCGGGTTCGACATCGGCGGGGCACCCACCGGCGGCTTGGCGTAGACCTTCACCTTGTGCTGGTCCACCACGGACGGATCATCGGTGGACATGAAGGCACCGGTCACCGGGAACAAGGCGTAACCGGCCACCTCGGGAATGCCCGCCTTCTGGAGCATCTTGAGACCCCAGCCGCCGGCGCCGTTGAAGACGAACTTGGCGCGGACGAACTTCTCCGTACCCTTCTTGCCACCGAACTCGCCACGGTCGACGATGCGTAGGGTCCAGGTGCCATCGGTGTTCTGCTTCAGGTCGGTGACCTCCTGGGAGGTCTCGACATTGACGCCATGGAAGGCCAGGTAGTTGAAGATCTGGGTGGTGATTGAGCCGAAGTCGACGTCGGTCCCGGTGGGATCGTAGGTCACGGCGATCTTCTCATTGGGATCGCGACCCTCGACCAGCATGGGAGCCCACTCGCGGATCTTCTCGTGGTCGTCGCTGAACTCCATCGCAGCGAAGAGCGGGTTGTCGCGCAGGCTCTCCCAGCGGCGACGCAGGAAGTCCACGTCGTCCTCGCCGCGCACGAAGGACATGTGGGGGCACTTGTTGACGAAGGTCTCGGGCAGACCCAGGATGCCCATCTCCACCATGCGGGCCCAGAGCTGACGAGTCTGCTGGAACTGCTCGTTGATCTCGATCGGCTTGGTGTTGTTCATCGAGCCGTCGGGGTTCTCACGCGTGTAGTTCAGCTCGCATAGGCCGGCATGGCCCGTACCAGCGTTGTTCCACGGGTTCGACGATTCCTTCGCAACCTTCGACAGACGCTCGTAGCCGACGATCTTCCAGTCAGGCTGCAGACGGTGCAGAATCAAACCGATCGTGGCACTCAGGACACCGCCACCGATGAGGGCGACGTCAACTTCCTCGGCCTCAACGGGCCACCTGCTGGGCTTGCGCTTACCGAACGCCACAACTTCTCCTCACGAATACCTGTATCCGGGCCCGATGCCAACGTGCTCCGCCTATAGCCAGACGAGTGTCTCGTACGTCATCGCGCAACCCCGATGACTGCAAGGTGCGTCGACGCACCTACGGCCCAGGGCTTCCACAACACTATTCCGTTCCGAGCCCCGGCACCAGTCGGAAGACCGCGCTGCGGCAAGGCACCAGACCAGCAGCCAATGGTCAGACCGCACGTCGTACTCCCCTGCCGTGGCGGGCCTGGATGGGAAACTGGTCGTGAACGTAATTCACCCCTCCGGGATGGTGGTCACCGTAGTGAACACTCCCGAAGGGGTGAATATTATAAGTCCGGCGGCGTCCTAGTCTCCCACAGGATCCCTCCTGCAGTACCATCGGCTCTAAAAGGCTTAACTTCCGGGTTCGGAATGGGACCGGGTGTTTCCCTTTTGACATGGCCACCGAAACACTATGGAGATATCTCGTAACCAGACACCCACCTGGTGGTGGGGGTTGGTTCCCGACCGTATCTCGGGAACCACACAGTGGACGCGTAACATCTTTGTAGGTAGTACAAGCCCTCGGCCTATTAGTATCGGTCAGCTCCACACATTGCTGTGCTTCCACATCCGACCTATCACCCGGTGGTCTGCCGGGGGCCTTACCAGATTAATCTGTGGGAACCCTCATCTTGAAGCGTGCTTCCCGCTTAGATGCTTTCAGCGGTTATCACTTCCCAACGTAGCCAACCAGCCGTGCCCTTGGCAGGACAACTGGCACACCAGAGGTTAGTCCGTCCCGGTCCTCTCGTACTAAGGACAGCACTTCTCAAGATTCCTACGCGCGCAGTGGATAGGGACCGAACTGTCTCACGACGTTCTAAACCCAGCTCGCGTGCCGCTTTAATGGGCGAACAGCCCAACCCTTGGGACCGACTCCAGCCCCAGGATGCGACGAGCCGACATCGAGGTGCCAAACCATGCCGTCGCTGTGAGCGCTCGGGCAAGATCAGCCTGTTATCCCCGGGGTACCTTTTATCCGTTGAGTGACGGCGCGTCCACATGCCACCGTCAGATCACTAGTCCCGACTTTCGTCCCTGCTCGAGGTGTCCCTCTCACAGTCAAGCTCCCTTGTGCACTTACACTCAACACCTGATTGCCAACCAGGCTGAGGGAACCTTTGGGCGCCTCCGTTACCTTTTGGGAGGCGACCGCCCCAGTCAAACTACCCATCAGGCACTGTCCCTGAACCAGATCATGGTCCTAGGTTAGATATCCAGAACAGCCAGAGTGGTATTTCAACGATGACTCCACAACCACTGGCGTGGCCGCTTCACAGTCTCCCACCTATCCTACACAAGCTGTACCGAACACCAATACCAAACTATAGTAAAGGTCCCGGGGTCTTTCCGTCCTACTGCGCGTAACGAGCATCTTTACTCGTAATGCAATTTCGCCGAGTTCATGGTGGAGACAGCGCCCAAATCGTTACTCCATTCGTGCAGGTCGGAACTTACCCGACAAGGAATTTCGCTACCTTAGGATGGTTATAGTTACCACCGCCGTTTACTGGGGCTTAAGTTCACCGCTTCGACTAGCGTCTAACAGTTCCCCTTAACCTTCCAGCACCGGGCAGGAGTCAGTCCGTATACGTCCTCTTTCAAGTTGGCACGGACCTATGTTTTTAGTAAACAGTCGCTTGGGCCTGGTCTCTGCGACCATCAACGCTTCCCCCAGCAAGTGGGTTCACGCATCAGGTCCCCCTTATTCCGAAGTTACGGGGGTATTTTGCCGAGTTCCTTCACCATGATTCTCTCGATCGCCTTGGTATTCTCTACCTATCCACCTGAGTCGGTTTGGGGTACGGGCGGCTCACAACTCGCTCACGAAGCTTTTCTAGGCAACATAGGATCACTCACTCATCCGACACAGTCGGACTCCCCATCATGTCTCAGGCACACAGACGGCGGATTTGCCTACCGTCAACCCTACACACTTGGCCCGGGACAACCATCGCCCGGGATGAGCTACCTTCTTGCGTCCCTCCGCAGCTTGCCTACTACACACTTGGTTCACAGACTCGCCACCACATCACCCGAAGGATCCGTGACAGCTCGCGTGCTTAGCATCATGCGCCTCAGCATGGACGTTGTTTCGCCGGTACGGGAATATCAACCCGTTGTCCATCGACTACGCCTGTCGGCCTCGCCTTAGGTCCCGACTTACCCAGGGCAGATTAGCTTGACCCTGGAACCCTTGGATATTCGGCGGACGGGTTTCTCACCCGTCATTCGCTACTCATGCCTGCATTCTCACTCGTGTGCTCTCCACGACTGGGTCACCCCGCCGCTTCACCGCGCACACGACGCTCCCCTACCCACCCACACACCTGCCACGAATGGAGGTTATTGTGTGAGTGCCACAGCTTCGGTGGATAACTTGAGCCCCGCTAAATTGTCGGCGCGGAATCACTTGACCAGTGAGCTATTACGCACTCTTTCAAGGATGGCTGCTTCCAAGCCAACCTCCTGGTTGTCTGCGCAACTCCACATCCTTTTCCACTTAGTTATCGCTTAGGGACCTTAGCTGATGATCTGGGCTGTTTCCCTCTCGACTACGAACCTTATCGCCCGCAGTCTCACTGCCACGCTCTCACTTTCCGGCATTCGGAGTTTGGTTGATTTCGGTAAGCTGTTGGGCCCCCTAGACCATCCAGTGCTCTACCTCCGGAAAGAAACACGCGACGCTGCACCTAAATGCATTTCGGGGAGAACCAGCTATCACGTAGTTTGATTGGCCTTTCACCCCTATCCACAGCTCATCTCCTCGGTTTTCAACCCAAGTGAGTTCGGTCCTCCACGACGTCTTACCGTCGCTTCAACCTGGCCATGGATAGATCACTACGCTTCGGGTCTAGAGCGTGCGACTCAAACGCCCTGTTCGGACTCGCTTTCGCTACGGCTTCCCCACACGGGTTAACCTCGCCACACACCACTAACTCGCAGGCTCATTCTTCAAAAGGCACGCCGTCACCCCGCAGGGCTCCGACGGATTGTATGCGATCGGTTTCAGGTACTATTTCACTCCCCTCCCGGGGTACTTTTCACCTTTCCCTCACGGTACTTGTCCGCTATCGGTCACCAAGGAGTATTTAGGCTTAACGGGTGGTCCCGCCAGATTCATGCAGAATTTCAGGGGTTCCGCACTACTTGGGGTAACGCTCACAAGTGATCAACTTACGTCTACGGGACTCTTACCCTCTCTGGTCTGCCTTCCCAGACAGCTCAACTTCATCGATCATTTCTTACTTGCCGACCACATGACAGTATGGTCCAAGCGGCCCCACAACACCGCATGTGCAACGCCTGTCAGCTCTCACACACACACGGTTTGGCCTCTTCCGCTTTCGCTCGCCACTACTCACGGAATCACGGTTGTTTTCTCTTCCTATGGGTACTGAGATGTTTCACTTCCCCACGTTCCCTCCAACTGCCCTATACATTCAGGCAGAGGTTGCCGGACATGACTCCGGTCATTTCAAGGTTTCCCTATTCGGAAATCCACGGATCACAGCTCGTTTACCAGCTCCCCATGGCTTATCGCAGGTTACAACGTCCTTCATCGGCTCTTGGTGCCTAGGCATCCACCGATCGCACTTAGTAGCTTGTAAAAATCTACAAAGATGCTCGCGTCCACTGTGCAGTTCTCAAAATACGGGCGGCACCACAACCTCACACCAACCAGGCGATCAGTTCGTGGCCCGACAGAAAGACCGCCGCAAAGCGACCAGCCCTTCAGGACCCAACAGCGTGCCACACCCAACCCCGGACCATGCCACTTTCCACTCCCCCACCACAGCAGGGGCTGTACTCACAACACACTCCAAAACATCAGGTGCATCAGTCAATGTTCCACAAACCAGAGCCACCCAGCCACAAACACATGTTGTGGAACCAGATGAAATGACAACCCCACCAAGGGGATTGTGCAAGCTCCTTAGAAAGGAGGTGATCCAGCCGCACCTTCCGGTACGGCTACCTTGTTACGACTTAGTCCTAATTACCAGTCCCACCTTCGACAGCTCCCCCCACAAGGGTTGGGCCACTGGCTTCGGGTGTTACCGACTTTCATGACTTGACGGGCGGTGTGTACAAGCCCCGGGAACGTATTCACCGCAGCGTTGCTGATCTGCGATTACTAGCGACTCCGACTTCATGGGGTCGAGTTGCAGACCCCAATCCGAACTGAGACCGGCTTTTTGGGATTCGCTCACCCTTACAGGCTCGCAGCCCATTGTACCGGCCATTGTAGCATGCGTGAAGCCCTGGACATAAGGGGCATGATGACTTGACGTCATCCCCACCTTCCTCCGAGTTGACCCCGGCGGTCTCCAATGAGTCCCCACCATAACGTGCTGGCAACATTGGACGAGGGTTGCGCTCGTTGCGGGACTTAACCCAACATCTCACGACACGAGCTGACGACAGCCATGCACCACCTGTGTACCGACCAAAAAGGGGCACCCATCTCTGAGTGTTTCCAGTACATGTCAAACCCAGGTAAGGTTCTTCGCGTTGCATCGAATTAATCCGCATGCTCCGCCGCTTGTGCGGGGCCCCGTCAATTCCTTTGAGTTTTAGCCTTGCGGCCGTACTCCCCAGGCGGGGTACTTAATGCGTTAGCTGCGGCACGGATCACGTGGAATGTGACCCACACCTAGTACCCACCGTTTACGGCGTGGACTACCAGGGTATCTAAGCCTGTTTGCTCCCCACGCTTTCGCTTCTCAGCGTCAGGAAAGTCCCAGAGAACCGCCTTCGCCACCGGTGTTCCTCCTGATATCTGCGCATTCCACCGCTCCACCAGGAATTCCGTTCTCCCCTAACTTCCTCTAGTCAGCCCGTATCGAAAGCAGGCTCAGAGTTAAGCCCTGAGTTTTCACTTTCGACGCGACTAACCGCCTACAAGCTCTTTACGCCCAATAATTCCGGACAACGCTCGCACCCTACGTATCACCGCGGCTGCTGGCACGTAGTTGGCCGGTGCTTCTTCTGCAGGTACCGTCACAAAAGCTTCGTCCCTGCTGAAAGCGGTTTACAACCCGAAGGCCGTCATCCCGCACGCGGCGTTGCTGCATCAGGCTTGCGCCCATTGTGCAATATTCCCCACTGCTGCCTCCCGTAGGAGTTTGGGCCGTATCTCAGTCCCAATGTGGCCGGTCGCCCTCTCAGGCCGGCTACCCGTCGAAGCCTTGGTGAGCCATTACCTCACCAACAAGCTGATAGGCCGCGAGTCCATCCCAATCCGCCGGAGCTTTCCAACACCCACCATGCGGCAGGCACTGAATATCCAGTATTAGCCACCGTTTCCGGCGGTTATCCCAGAGACTGGGGCAGGTTACTCACGTGTTACTCACCCGTTCGCCACTCGTGTACCCCGAAGGGCCTTACCGTTCGACTTGCATGTGTTAAGCACGCCGCCAGCGTTCGTCCTGAGCCAGGATCAAACTCTCCGTTGAAAAATATCGACACCCACCCACACAAAGCAGGCAGGAACGTCGTCAATCAACAATGAATCCAACCACTGACAAAGAACACCAAAAACTGGCATTCCAATCAATAATCATACTCAAAGAAACCCAACCACCAACCAAACACCCACCACCACAAAGACGGCAGACATCCAATCAATGGCACGGGAAAAAATAAGGCATTGACTTTAGACACGCTGTTGAGTTCTCAAGATCCGGGCGCGACCCGCACACCACCCACCACCAGGTGAGATCCGCTTGGGGCGACTCGATCAAACTTACCGAAGTCCTTGACCTTGGTCAAACCGAGGTGTTTCTTCGGATTTCCGAAAGGAAGAATTTTTCATTCTTACTTTCGGAGTTCTTTGGGCTGCTGTTTCCTGCAGCTCGAAGAACTTTAGATCCTTCGTCTCATCGATTCAAATCGAGGATTCGAAGACCTCCCCGGGCATGACGAACACCGCTTCCAAAGTTTGGGAGGGTGGCCGATCGTGGCCCGTGCTCCGCTTGCCGGGCCGAGGCCGTGGCTGCGAGAGCTGGATCAGCATACACAATCGCGTCGCGATTCGCACATCTGCTCATCGGGCCCTGTCACCGAGGGCCTTGGACACCCCACCCCAAGGTCAGGCGTGCCGCGACAAGACCGTCTCAGCCAAGGCGAAGTCCCGGGCAAAGAGCTGCATCATCGCGTCGGCCTGCTGCTCGTCGTCCCACTCGATTCGGCCAAGTTCCTCCCGCGCCTCCACGACTACGCTGCGCAGGCCGTTCTGCGTGATCAATCCGAGCTCATGCGCCTTCGTGGCGGCACCCACGTAGGTGTCATGGAGCCAGATCTTGTGCTCTGCATGTCGCGTGCGTTCATCTTCGTCGATGCCAGTGACGTCATGGATGAAGACTGCATCCACGGTCTCGGGGAACATCTGCCACAACTGCTCCCCCACCTGGACGTCCCCCTGGCCGGAATCGCCAAGGAAGATCATGCGGTACTCCGGGTACAGCTGCACATAGTGGGTCACGTTGACGACCTTCTTGTCGGCCATCGACTCGTGGGTGAGCAGGGCTCGCAGGCTGCCGGACATCACCGACAGGTCAGAGACGCCTGCTTGCCGAAGACTCGCGCGGGAGTGGTTCTCGAGCAGACCGAAGAAGTCCATCGGCCGTGCCGTGACGAAGGTGAGGTCTCCCTGGCTACGTGGCTCGTCATGAGGCCCTTGGTCGAGAGCCTCCTGGAAGGCCAGGACACCTGGGTAGAGGGTCCCACGGGGATAGCGCCGATCGTGCAGCTTGCAGAAGACGGTGTCATCGATGTCGCACAGCACCTTCGCCTCGTCCAGCTGGAAACCTTGAGCCTGCTCGGCGATGTGGTCGAGGATTCGCTGCCGGACCTGGACCGAATCAATGTCGACGAAGACCAGGTCCTCGAGGTCATGGTGGTCGTTGCGCAGGTTGATGATGTTCTTGAAGTGCGTCAGTTCCTCACCAGTGACGGCGCAGAACAGGTCTGCGATCCGTTCTTCCTGCTCAGAGCTGGTGCGTCCGGTCTGCAAGGAATAGACCAGATTGGCGCGGGCGTGCAGCCCCAGCTCGTGGGCTCGCCGAACCGTCAGCAGCTCCATCAGGGCGTCGCGGTGATTCGGGCCGAACCAGTGGTTGTCAAGGGCTTGCATCAGGCGATCCGCCCGCTCGTCGGTGAGCAGCGCGTTCAACGCCTCGGTGGACAGGTGACTGACGATCTCCAGGATGCGGGCCTCGTCCTCGGCGTCGGTGCGCTCGGACAGGAGACGATCCACGAGCCCCAAGGAGGCATGGGTTCCTTCGGCGGTCATGACCTTTTCCCTTCACTCGAATGCAATCCCTGGGGTACGCACACCGACAGTGCCCCGGGATCGACCGACACTTCGGCGTAAACGATTGGTCCAAAGACGTCGCCGTCCAGCTGGATGATGCAGGGCTCTTCAAGGCTGACGGAAACGGTGCGGGCTTGGCCGCGCACCAGGACCGGGCTGTCCCTGTGCGGGAAGACGGCGGCCAGCGCCACCGCTCCCCAGTGCCACCAGCGCTCGACCCGTGTCTGCAGGGTGCGCAACCAGCCGTCTCGCAGATCGGCCCCGGGAAAGACCTGGATGCCCAGCGGGATGCGCCCCGCATTGCCGACGAGCAGACTCCACAGGAAGACCCTCTGGCTTGCCTGGCCGTCGACGCTCAGCGACATGTGCACCGGACGCCGCAACAAGTGGCGAAGCCCCGATTCGAAGTAGGCGATCCAGCCGATGCGTCGCTTGAGCGCGGCCCTGGTCTGCGCCACCGTGTTGGCGTCGTGGCCGATGCCGGCGAGCACGAGGAAGAGCTCCTCGGCCTGGTCATCGTCGCCCTCCTGAGCGAACCGGGCCACCCCAAGATCGAGCTTGGCGATTTCGTTGGCCATGGCGGCCTCGACAGCCTCGGGCAGACGGTGGGGCGACAAGCCCAGGTTGCGAGCGAAGATGTTCGCCGTGCCCACCGGGATGATGCCCAGCGGAACGCCACTCCCCCGCAACTGTTGGGCGACCTGACGCACCGTCCCGTCCCCGCCCGCAACCAGCACACGGTCTGCGCCGAGCTCCATCGCCGCACGGGCCTGGCCAGCACCGAAGTCGCTGGCCGTGGTGGGCAGCACTTCCACCGGCGGCCACCCCAGCCGGGCGGCACGCTCACGGACCTGGAGCAGCACCTGGCCGTGGTGGCCGGCCATGGGGTTGGCGATCAGCACCGGTCGTCGGGGTGCACCCGCGCTGCCTGCCTGGCCGAGCAAGCTCTGGAGCGCCCCGGGACGCGACGCTGCCCGGGCCACCGCAATGTCGGCCGGCAGCCACGACAGCGCGGTCAGCTTCGTGGGCTCGACCCAGCACAACTCGTCGTGGCTGTCCCACGGTGACGGGTCTTCACTCCCCGGAGCCAGGCGACATTCGAAGACTCGCATCTCCAAGCGGTCGTCGATGGGCCACGTCTCGGCGTCACCAACCAGCTCGTCCAGGACCTCCACCCGACACCCGAGTTCCTCGCGAAGTTCTCGCGCCAGCGCCGAGCGGGGTGACTCGTCTGGTTCCACCTTGCCACCGGGGAACTCCCACAGACCGGAAAGGTTGGCGGGCCGGGATCGTCGGGCCGCCAGCACCCGGCCATCCTTCACCAGCACGGCGGCCACCACCAGCCGCCGCCCCGCGTCGGGCCCAGCGTCGAGGCTCACCGTGACGCGCCCTCCTCCGCCTGCCTGGCCGCTGCCTTGGCAGCCTTCTTGGTCTCACGCACCTTCTGCAGGCTCTCGGCATCGGTGATGTCTGCGACCGAACGGTACCCATCCTGCCCGTACTCCCCCGCCGCCTCACGCCATCCGGCTGCGTCCAGACCGCGACGCTTGCCAAGCAGTGCCAGGAAGATCCGAGCCTTCTGGTCTCCAAAGCCGGGAAGTTTCTTCAGACGGCGCAGGATCTCGGCGCCATCCCCGTCGGCCCACAAACGGGACGCATCACCCTGGTACTCCTCGGCAAGAACCTGGCACAGCTGGTGCAAGCGCGCACCCATCGATCCGGGGAAGCGGTGCACCGCCGGCTTGGCGGCGCACAGGTCGACGAACTCCTCCTGCGGCATCGCGGCAATGGCCAGTACATCGAACTGGCCCCTCATGCGTTCGGCGATCACCGAGGGGCCAGCGAAGGCCTTCTCCATGGGGATCTGCTGGTCCAGGCACATGCCGGCCAGCAAGGCATTGTCATCGGTGGCCAACAGCTCGTCGGCATTCGCGTCTCCGGTGAGGTGGAAGCTCGTCATGACGCCAGCCTAGGGCCTCGACAAACTCGGACGGCGTTGCCGTGCGCCCCCGGCCAGGGACGCGGCGCCCGGTTCGCAGCGGTGCAACCGGCGGGGACGCGCATCACTCGAACAGGATGTACTCGGGCTGCGGCTTGAGCGCCATCACCTCGGCGGGAGTCATCAGGCGTCCCCCGGTCTCTACGTCCTCCTGGTAGAAGAGCTTGAACCCCGGGTGGACGTGGCGTGGCTTCTTCGCCACCACGCGTTCCCAGGTGTCCACCTTGGCTCCCGGGGAGCCGATCCCGTCCACCGACTTGATCAACACCACCCCCTTGGCGGGCTTGAGCTGGGGCTCGTTGCCAACGACGCCCTCGTTGAGCTGGTGGTAGAGCACCACCTTCTCGGGCAGATCATGCTTGGCCACCAGTTGGGAGACCCAGGTGGCCGATTCGTACAGCTCGGCGGCCGAGACATGGCCGAAGGTCTTCATCGGGATCTCGTCGGGGCCCATGCGCCATTCGGGGTCCAGCGCAAGCCCCACGTCCGGTTCCCGCAGCCACTTCTCGTAGACCTTGATCTCATCGGGGAAGTTGGAGCGGCCGGGCTGGATGTTCAACAACAACATCGCCTTGTGCTTGCGCGCCGTGGTGAGCCATTCACGGATCACCGCGTCATCGACGTGGGAACGGTACAAGCCATCCTTGCCGGGCTTGGAATGCACCGTGGTCGCGATGAGCTCCATCACGGGCATGATCTTGCGTCCCTTGGCATAGGGCTTGGCGCGCTGCTCCATCTCGACCATCCGGTCGTCGAGCTTGCCGATGCCCAGGCGGCCCTGGCCCTCGGCGCCGGGTGCACCGGAATAGCCGAACAGGCGGTAGGCGGGGAAGATCTTGCGTCCCCCACGCGGGAGCTCCGGACTCGGCTTGGGAGTGGGAGTGGGTGTCGCGCTCGCCCCGTTCGCCCCGGGGGTCTGCGAGCCCGCGACGTCTGGGCCGCTCTGGCCCTGGCCACTGCAGCCTGCCGTCAGGGTGGCCGACAGCACGAGCAGCGCAGCGAGACTTCTGTGTGCTTGGGGAAGGCGCATGACTGGAACGCTATCGGACGGTGCCTACGAGGCCGCAATTCCCCCGCCCGATCCACGCGCCATTCCACGCAGAAATGCCCGAGGTCCCGCGGAGGATGACTCCGCGGGACCTCGTGGCCCCTCGACAAGCTCGGGGATCTGGAAGTGCCCCTCGACAGGCTCGGGGAACGACCCGCCAGGCTCGGGGCCGGGCGATCAGAAGTTGATCATGTGGCCGACGACGCCCTCGGCGGCCTCCTTCATGGCCTCAGACAGGGTCGGGTGTGCGTGGACGGTGCGGCCGATCTCGTCGGCGCGCAGCTCGTACTGCTGGGCCAGGACGAACTGCGGCAGCAGCTCGGTGACCTCCGGGCCAACCATGTGCGCGCCCAAGATCTCGTTGGTCTTGGCGTCGGCGACGAGCTTCACGAAGCCGACGGCCTCGCCCATGCCCCACGCCTTGCCGTTGGCGGTGAAGGGGAACTTGCCGACCTTGACCTCGTAGCCCTTGTCCTTGGCCTGCTGCTCCGAGTAGCCCATGGAGCCGATCTGCGGCTGGCAGTAGGTGGCGCGCGGGATGAAGTCGTAGTTGACCGGGAAGGTCTCGGCACCGGCGATCGTCTCGGCGGCAACGACGCCCTGTGCCTCGGCGACGTGGGCCAGCATCATCTTGCCGGTGCAGTCACCGATGGCGTAGATGCCGTCCACATTGGTGCGCAGGTAGTCGTCGACGGCGATGGCACCGCGGTCGGTCAGCTGCACGCCGGTCTTCTCCAGACCGAAGCCCTCGGTGCGCGGGGCGAAGCCCATCGCCTGCAGGAACTTGTCGGCCTCCAGCACCTTCTCCTCGCCACCCTTGGCGGGGGCGACGGTGACCTTCACCCCGGATCCGGTGTCCTCGACGCCCTTGACGGCGGTGGAGGTGAGCACCTTGATGCCGAGCTTCTTGTAGGCCTTCTGCAGCTCAGCGGAGACGTCCTTGTCTTCGGCCGGCACCTGGCGGTCGAGGAACTCGACGATGGTGACATCCACGCCGTAGCTGTTGAGGACGTAGGCGAACTCGGTGCCGATGGCGCCCGAGCCGCCGATGATGATGCTCTTGGGCAGGTTGTCCGCGAGGATCTGCTCCTTGTAGGTCACGACGTTCTCGCTGACCTCGGTGCCGGGCAGCAGCTTGGTGGTGGCGCCAACGGCGATGATGCAGGCGTCGAAGGTGACCTCTTCGGAGGAGCCGTCCTCCTTGGCGACGCTGATGGTCTTGGCATCGGTGAAGGTGCCCCAGCCGGAGAACTCCTGGATCTTGTTCTTCTTCATGAGGTAGTGGATGCCATTGACCATGCGGTCGCTGACCTGGCGCGAACGCGAGAAGGCCTTGCCGTAGTCGGCGCTCATCTCACCCTTGAGACCGAACTTGTCGGCATCCTTGGTCACGATGTGCACGATCTCCGCATTGCGCAGGAGCGACTTGGTGGGGATGCAGCCCACATTGAGGCAGACACCGCCCCAGTACTCCTTCTCGATGATGGCAACCTTCTTGCCGAGCTGAGCGGCACGGATAGCAGCGACATAGCCACCGGGGCCAGCGCCAAGGACAACGACGTCAAAGTGAGAGCTCATGGTCACACTCTATTGCACTCACAGCACTGCCATTCATCCATCAGGAGGGGAAAACTATTCGTTCACCAGGACGGGGACTGCCACGCTGGCCGAGACCACTTTGCCCCGCAGCTCTTGGGGCACGGTGATCGTGAACTCCTCGGAGTGGTAGTGCTCCACCCCGGGGGTGACCGGCGGTTCGCTCTCCCCTTCGCCGTGGGCGTGGGTGCCGTCCAGATGGTGGGTGAAGCGTTCAGTGCCGAGCAGTCGGCCAGAGGCGTCATGGAAGCCCGCCACCACCTGCAGCTCGAGCAACTCGGAGATGTCGCTGGTGACGGTCACGCTGCCGCTGACCTGGGTCTTGGTGAGACGAAGGTCCTTGAGCTCGAAGCGGTCGTCGAAGGGCCCAGGAGCCTGCTGCACCGACCCGGCTGCCGGACGAACCGTCATCATCGACGTCGGGGTGGGATCGCCGCTGGCGGCGGTGAGACCGGGAAGGCTGGTGGCGACGGCACTGGACGGTTCGGGCGGCGCCTCTGGTTCGCCAGCCCCGCATCCGGACAGTGCGAGCATCGCCAGCCCGATGGTGGCGGCCAGGACGTAGAGGTTGGTACGGGAGCGCGACTGGTTCATGGGGTCCTTCAAGGGGTCCTTCTTTGGGATAGGCGATGTGCGCGACGCCAGGATGACGCCGCGCACATCGCCGTGGGGTTGCCGGTCGTGGTCAGCGCGTGACGCGCAGGGCCTGACCGACGATGTCGAACAGGTCGGTGTTCTCGATGGAACCGGAGACCTTCTGTGAGCCCGGGCCGTAACCGTAGACCGGCACGTCGGCGCCGGTGTGGTTGCCCGAGAGGTAGCTCAGCCACAGGCTGGCGTCCTCGGAGCCATCGGTGACGCCGGCGGGGTCGTCCGGGGTGCGGAAGGTGGCGGGACCGAAGTTGGCCGGGTCCTCGTTGCCCTCACCATTGATGATGCCCGAGGAGCGCTTGGGATCCACGGCGCCGCCCTTCGGGCGCGAGGGAGTGGAGTTGTTGGCCGTGTTCTTCGAGTCCACGTTCATGGGAGGCGTGGCCGCCTCCGCATTGGTGTAGGTGCCCTTCTCGATGATGTTGAAGCCCGCGCACTCGTGGTCGGCGGTGACGATCACCATCGTGTGCTTGTCCTTCTTGGCAAAGTCCAGCGCGACGCGCACTGCCTCGTCGAAGGCCTTGGTCTCCTCCAAGGTCTGCGCCGCGTCGTTGGCATGGGAGCGCTTGTCGATCAGGGCGCCCTCCACCTGCAGGTAGAAGCCCTTCTTGCCCTTGTTGGTGTTGAGCAGCTCGATGGACTTGCGGGTCATCTCTGCAACGCTCGGCTCCTTGGCCTCGGCCGAGGCGGGATTCTCGCGCTTGGACTTCTCGATGGTCAGGTTGCCCTTGTTGTACAGGGCGAAGACCTTGTTCTGCTTGCGCTTCTTGGCCTTGACGCGGTTCATGTCGGACTCGGTGGCAACCCGCTGGGCGGCCGGGGATCCCAGCACGGTGTACCCCTGGTCCTTCAGGGCCTGCTCGTCGGCGGCATCGAAGCGGGCCAGACCGCCACCCATGATCACGTCGGCCGTGCCGTTGCGGGCGATCTGGTCTGCCACCGGGGTGACACGGATGTCATCGGTGGGCAGCTCCTTGCCCGTCACCTCGGTGTTCTGGCAGGCCTTGGCCGAGTAGTCGGGCCCCTGGCAGCCGCGCATCAGCACGTGGCTCATCTGGCCGGCCGGGGTCGCGTCGGTGATCTCGGCGGTGGAGACATTGCCGGTGCGGTAGCCCGCCTTCTTGGCCAGCTCCATCACGGTGGCGTGGGACTTGCCCTTGCCGTCGACGCCGAGAGCCGCGTTGTAGCTCTTGACGCCCGACGACCAGGCGGTGGCGGCCGAGGCGGAGTCGGTCACGTAGTTGGGGACGAAGTCGGGCTCGCCGGGCTGGCCGGAGCCGGGCTCGATGGAGTAGGTGCGGTTCTGCCCGACGTGGGGCAGGGTCTCCATGACGAGCTTGCCGTCGGCGCCGTAGTAGCGCTCGCGGGCTGCGGTGACGTGGGTACGGCCCATGCCGTCACCCAGCAGGTAGATGACATTGCGGATCTCGCGGTCTTCGCCGCGCTTGGCCTGGGCGACACCGGCCATGCCGGTGCCTGCGATGGAGGCCAGGGCAACGGCTGCCGCGGCCAGACGGAAGGACTTCTTCATGAGCATGCCTGTCTCGAGCGGGGTGGGGAGCCGCGCGGGCCTCCTACGGGGCTGTCAGCGCGTGCACTCGCGACGCTAGGGTCACTGGTTCGCGAGCCGGGGGCCTGTAGGGGACCTGAAGATGAACAGTGCACGGCGAGATGATGGTCATAGATCTGAGGGGTCCCTGTGCGTTCATCTTGGGATATCTCAACTGTGAGTTATCCTTCCCAACGTGACTGAAACGACTCCTGCTTCCATCGGCCGACTGATCCGGGACGCGCGCAAGCAGCGCGGACTGACCCAGAACCAGCTTGCCGACGTGTTGAACACTTCCCAGAGCGCCGTGCATCGCATCGAGGCCGGCAACCAGAACCTGAGCCTCGAGATGATCAATCGCATCGCCGAGGCTCTCGAGTCGCCCCTGATCACGCCGGCCAGCGGCGGCACGATGAACTTCCGGATCAAGGGTGGCGAGAAGCTCCAGGGTTCGATCGAGGTGCGATCCAGCAAGAACGCCGCGGTGGCCCTGTTGTGCGGATCCCTGCTCAACCGGGGCAAGACCGTGCTTCGTGGCATCGCCCGCATCGAGGAGGTCAACCGTCTGCTCGAGGTGCTCACCAGCATCGGCGTCGAGGCCACCTGGAATGACGACCACACCGATCTGACCCTGCGCCGCCCCGATGAGCTCGACCTGGCGGCGATGGACGTCGAGGCGGCCCGCCGCACGCGCAGCATCATCATGTTCCTGGGGCCCCTGCTGCACCAGTACCACGACTTCCGCCTGCCCTATGCCGGTGGCTGCAACCTGGGTGCCCGCACCATCGAACCCCACCTGCAGGTGCTGCGCCCCTTCGGGCTCGAGGTGGAGGCCACCGAGGGCTACTACCAGGCCAGGGTGGAGCAGGACCGCGTGAAGCAGGAGCGTCGGATCACCCTGACCGAGCGCGGTGACACCGTCACCGAGAACGCACTGCTGGCCGCCGCCCAGACCCCGGGCGTCACCGTGCTGCGCAATGCCTCGCCCAACTACATGGTCCAGGACGTGTGCGTCTTCCTCCAGATGCTGGGCGTCAAGATCGAGGGCATCGGCACCACCACCCTGCGCATCACCGGCGTCGACCGGATCGAGCAGGACGTGGAGTATGACATCAGCGAGGACCCGATCGAGGCGATGAGCCTGCTGACCGCCGCCATCGTGACCGACAGCGAGTTGACCATCACGCGCTGCCCGATCGAGTTCCTCGAGATCGAGCTGGCCGTGCTCGAGGAGATGGGGCTGAAGTACACGCTGAGCGAGGAGTACCCCAGCCGCAACCAGTTCACCCGACTGGTGGACATCACGGTGCATCCCTCCCAGCTGCGCGCCGCCCAGGACAAGATCCATCCCCTGCCCTTCCCGGGCCTCAACATCGACAACCTGCCCTTCTTCGCAGTGATTGCCGCCGTGGCCGAGGGATCGACGATGGTCCACGACTGGGTCTACGAGAACCGCGCCATCCACCTGCTCGAGCTGAACAAGCTGGGGGCAAGCGTCCAGCTGCTGGATCCGCACCGACTGATCGTGGCCGGTCCGACCCGTTGGCGTGGCCGTGACCTGGTCTGCCCTCCGGCGCTGCGTCCGGCGGTGTGCCTGCTGCTCGCGGCCCTGGCCGCTCGCGGCGAGACCGTGCTGCGCGACGTCTATGTCATCAATCGCGGTTACGAGGATCTCCCGATGCGCCTGAACAAGCTCGGCGCCCACATCGAGGTCTTCCACGAGTGAGCTGAACCGGCACGCCGACCCTCAACCGGGGTTAGCCAGACGCCAGCGCTGAACCAGCCGGGTGTTGCCTGATTCGTACCAGACGAGGTCGACGGCCTCGGCGGTCGCGGATGTGGGCAGCACCCGGCTGGTCCATTCCCGCACCTTGGCCAGCGTCACCTGCTCGGAGAGCGCCTCCAGCGTGACGTGGGGCCGTACCGGGAACTGTCCGCGGTAGGGCAAGACCGCTGGAAAGGCCGTGCGCAAGGCCGTGGTGAGCGAGCTGAAGCCCTCCGAGGGGCTCGGCACGGCATGGATGATGCCATTGGGAAAGACGTCGAGCTCTGCGAGCCGGTAGTCGAAGGCCCGTACCCCGCGCAGCACGGCACCGACCTTCGTCTGGTCGGGCACGGCGTCGAAGGGGCCGAGGAGGGTCACGTGCGCGTGCACGAAGCTCTCCCCCACCACCTCGGAATGCCCCAGGAAGCCGTCGTCGTGGTGCAGGGTGCGTCGGCGTACGAAATCCTCCAGCGGGAGGACTGGCACCTGCAGCACCGCGTGACCGGGCCACCGTGGCGGCTCGGGAACGGGCCGTGGGTCAGGCAATCTGGCTGGCCGTGAAGGTGTGCTTGGGATTGACGACGAAATCCTGCGCCTTCACCAGTGCCAACTCCCGCTGGTCGAGGTCGGCGGTCTCGCGAAGCACCGAGTAGACGATGGAGGCGGTCGCCGAGAGTGCCCGCTCCGCGGAGCCCGTCTGCAGCAGGTGGGCCAGGAACATGGCCGTGGTGATGTCACCCGAGCCGGTGAAGACGCGGTCGATCATCGGGGTCTCCACCTGCCAGGCTCCCTCACCGTTCACCGCGATCATGCGCATCACGTCGTCGGGACCGCCCGCGGCGGTCACCGAGGTCACCAACACGGTCTCGGGCCCGCGGGCTCGCAGGGAGTGGGCCGCCTCGATGACGTCGGGGATCGAGGTGGTCTCGCGGCCCACCAGGAATTCGAGTTCGAACAGATTCGGGGTGACCACGTCACAGCGCGGCACGACCTGGTCGCGCATCAGCTCGGGGATGCCCGGCAGACAGAAGAAGCCTCGGCCCACGTCACCCATCACGGGGTCACAGCAGTAGACGGCCTTCGGATTGCGCTGCTTGACCAGCTCGGCGGCCTCCAGGATGACGGCCGCCACCTCGGGGCTGCCCTGGTAGCCGGTGAGCAGGGCGTCGGCCTGGCCCAGCACCCCACGATCGTCGATCCCGTGCACGACCTCGCGGACGTCGTCGGCCGCCACCAGGGGGCCGCGCCAGGCTCCGTAGCCCGTGTGGTTGCTGAAGGTCACCGTCAGGACCGGCCAGACCTCCACCCCCATCCGCTGGAGCGGAAAGACCGCGGCTGAATTTCCCGCGTGCCCGTAGGCCACGGCTGACTGGATGGAGAGGATCGTGCTCACCCGCCAATACTGCCACTCGTCGCCCCGGCACCGTGTGACTTGCGGCCAGTTTGATCCGATTGGGACGCACGTGTCACTCGGGAGGGGTTTGGTCGAGTGTCTTTGCGACCATGGTCGGACCCTGATCCGCCCCAGGACTGTTGGGGGGCGACTCTCCCCTCTGGCAATCTGGTGCAATGCACACCGAACGTGACGACCAGCCGACACCACACCGGTCGGTCGATGACGTGGCGGGTGATGCGATCCCGGTGGACCTGGGCTCCGACTTCGATCCGATCGACGGCGCCGAGAGGCAGTGGCCCCGGGAGCGATGGGCCTGGCGGGAGAGGATTCGAGCCAACCCCGTCGCCCTGTTCTGGTACCGGATCGGAGTGGGCTTCGTCGGCGGCCTGATGATGCTCGGGGCCGCCCTGACCGGCTGGCTTCCGGGCCCCGGCGGAATCCCGCTGTTCATGCTGGGTCTGGTGGTGCTCTCCAGTGAGTTCACCTGGGCCCACAACGTGATGCTGTGGTTCAAGCGCTTCTTCGATCGTTTCCAGGCGCTGCCGACACGCTGGAAGCGGGTCTTCACGGTGCTGTGCGTCCTGGGCATCCTGGTGACCTGGTACGGCATCGCGATCTGGTACGGCCTGCCCGACTGGCTGCCGGCAGGCATCGTCGTCCAGCTGGAGAAGCTTCCCTACGTCCAGCGGTGACCGCTGCAGTGCTTGATCGGGCACGGGTTTGATCGGGCAGGGGCTGACCGGTCCAGGGCTCGGGTGACGTGCCCCTCGCTAGTCTGAGCCGCATGCACGCGAGGAACCTCCCCTACTTCCAGCAAGGCTTCACGGCGTTGGCCCACAGAGGTGGGGCCCTGCTGCCGCAGAACGCGGGCCGGGAGAACACGCTGCACGCCTTCGAACAGGCACTGGCCCTGGGTTACACCCATCTGGAGACCGATGTGCACGCCACCCGCGACGGTGCTCTCATTGCCTTCCACGACTCGGTCCTGGACCGTGTCACCGACGGGAGCGGTCATGTCTCGGAGCTCAGTCTCGCCCAGGTGCGCACCGCCCGGGTGCACGGGATCGACCCGGTCCCCACCCTGGACGAAGTGCTCGAGTCCTTCCCGCACGCCTGTGTGAACATCGACATCAAGGCTCCCGGCGCGGTCGAGCCCCTGGCGGAGACGTTGCGGCGCCACCGGGCTGAGGACCGGGTGTGCGTGGGTTCCTTCGGACAGCGGCGCTTGGCCCGGTTCAGGCGGCTCAGTGCCGGCCGCGTACCGACGGCGGTGGGCCCGGTGGGTGTGGCCTGGACCGCACGGGTGCCGGTGCTCCCCCGTCTGCTGGCGAGCCCCGGACTCGCCCTGCAGATGCCCACCAGCCACTTGGTTCGGGGCCGCCGAGTGCAGCTGCTGACGCCTTGGCTCCTTGACGCGGCCCACAGACGTGGCAAGGTGGTGCACGTGTGGACGATCAATGATCCCGCACAGATGCATGAACTGATCGACTTGGGAGTGGATGGCATCGTCACCGACGCCATCGACGTACTGAAGCAGGTTCTGATAGATCGTGGGCTGTGGCACGGGTTGCCCGGGCCTGCTGGGGAACAAAACACACGCCCCACACGTTGAACAGGGGATGGACCACCCCGAGCATCGGGGCGCGAATTTCGCCAGGACAGCGAGTTTCGGGGCGACAAGGAGGGACGGACCATGGCAGACCGGGCACTGAGAGGCATGGGCCTTGGGGCGAAGAGCTTCGAGGACGAGGAAGGCATCGAGTTCGCCGCGCGGCAGACGATCGGTTTCGACTGCGCCAACGAGCACCACTACGAAGTCACCTTCGCCATGGAGGCGGAGCTCCCCACCGAATGGGAGTGCCCGCGGTGCGGCAGCAACAGCCTGCGCAGCGACGGCACCCAGCCCGAGGAGAAGGCGACCAAGCCGGTGCGCACCCACTGGGACATGCTGCGTGAACGCCGCAGCATCAAGGAACTCGAAGTGCTCCTCGAGGAGCGGTTGGAACTGCTGCGCAAGGACCAGTGATCGATCACGGTTGACCGCTCGCTCCGGCGGGCGAACCAACAGGAGGCCAGCGCCCGTCAGGGCGGCTGGCCTCCTGTCATTCCACAGCGGAGTCGCTGTCATTCCACAGCGGAGTCGTTCCACACAGCGTCAGATCACAGCGCAGTCAGACCACAGCGGGGTCAGATCACCTGACCGGTGATGGCCGGAGGGTCCTGGTCGTCGTCCTCGGGGCGAGACTTCGCGTGGGACCCATTGCCCTCCCCCACCACCTCGCCATCGATGGTCATGCCGGGATCACTGCGGGCACGCAGCAGGTCGGGATCCAGACCGTGTCGCGCCACCTGGCGGCTGGCGAAGGCCTCCACGATGCGCCGCGCCAGGGGACGGGTCCAGGGCAGCAGGAAGACGAAACCGAAAATGTCGGTGACGAAGCCGGGCAGCATCAGGAACAGGCCGCCAGCCAGCACCAAGGCCGCATCGGTCAGTTCCGTCGCGGGCGCCCGGCCCGAGGCCAACGTCTGTTTCAGGGCGTGCCAGGCGCGAGAACCCTCCCGTCGCATCAACCAGGCGCCGAACAGTGCCTCAAGCACCAGGATCGCGATGGTGGGCAGCCCACCGATCACCCGTCCGACCCGGATCAGGATCCAGACCTCGAGGATGGGGACCGCCACCAGCACGGCCACCAACAGCGGGCCCAGCCAACCTTTGCGACGCGCAGCAGCCACGCTCAGGCGCCCTTGTCCAGCTTCTGCTGCAGCTGGTCGCGGCCCTTGATCGCCAGATCCTTGAGCTGCCCGGCCCGGTACTCCGCACCCCACAGGGTGGTGCGGATCAGGGCCTCGGTGACGATGTCCTTGCTCATCTTGGACTCACCGTGCTCGCGCTCGATGAACTGGATCGGCACCTCGACGATCTTCAAGCCCGCCTTGGCCACGCGCCAGGCCAGGTCCAGCTGGAAGCAGTATCCGGCACTGGCGATCTCGTCCAGGTCGATGGCGCGCAGGGTGGAGGCGCGGAAGGCGTTGAAACCGCCCGTGATGTCCTTGACGTTCATTCCGGTGCACAACCTGGTCCACAGCGACCCGCCTCGGCTGATCAGCAGGCGGCTGGTGGGCCAGTTGACCACCGAACCGCCCTTGACGTAGCGCGAACCCTTGACCATGTCGGCATCCTCCAGCGCCTCGAGGATGGCCGGCAGCTGCTCGGGCTGGTGGGACCCATCGGCGTCGTGCTCGACCAGGACGTTGTAACCCCGGTCCAGTCCCCAGTGGAAACCGGCCAGGTAGGCCGCTCCGAGCCCCTGCTTGCCCTTGCGATGCAGCACGTGGACGTGCTCGGGATGCTTCTCGTGCAGGCGGTCGGCGATGTCACCAGTGCCGTCTGGCGAGTTGTCATCGGCCACCAGGACGTGCGCGTCCGGCACCGCCTTGCGGAGGCGCTCGACGATCGGCTCGATGTTCTCGGCCTCGTTGTAGGTCGGGATCACCACCAGCACCCTGTCGGTGGGTTCGCTGCGATCAACCATGATTCTCCCCATCGGTCTTCTGCCACGCACGCTGTGTGGCGGTTCTCGCCAGTCTAACCAGCCGTCCAGAAGCGCCGGCGCAGGCCCCTCAGCAGCCCGGCGACGAGGACGGCGCCCGCCGCCAGCGCCGCGGCCAGCTCCACCGCAGGACCAACCCGAACCGCCGGCGTGAGCCCTTCGCGCAGCGGCACCGTGAAGGTGCGGGCGGCCGCCGTCGCCTCGTCGGTGCGCGCCTGCACGCTGCCATCGGGCAGCACCAGTCCAGACAGGGAGTTCGTGGTGGCCACGACGATCTCGCGGCGCAGCTCCATGGCACGCGCCCGTGTGATCGCGAACTGCTGCCGGGGCTGCCCGGTACCGGTGTAGGTGCCGTTGTTGGACTGGACCACCAAGAGCGTCGCGTCGTTCTGCACCGTGTCGTAGACCGTGGAGTCCCACGCCAGCTCGAAGCAGATCACGTCGCCAATGGTCAGGCGACGTCCGTCCTTGAGCTGCACGTCGAGCACGCCCGGCGCAGTGCCCGGTACCGACTGCGCCCCCACCTGTTCCAGGACGGGCAGGATGGGCAGCAGTTGGTCACGCAGGGGGATCCACTCGCCGAAGGGCACCAGGTTTCGTTTGTCATAGCGTGCGGTGATCTCACCGTCCACGGTGCGCCACAGCGCACTGGTCTGGCGCTCGTCCTCGCCGGGACCCCGCATGACCGCCCCCACCAGGATCGGCAGCTCGGAGACTGCCGCTGCCCGTTCGATCAGGCCGGCGGTCTGTGCGTCGAGGGTGGGATCGACGTCGGTGGAGTTCTCGGGCCACAGCACGAAGTCGGGCGCAGGATCCAGCCCGGCCCGGGCGCGAGCCATCAGGGTCACCGTCTGCGATACGTGGTTGTCGGTGACCGAGCGTGCATAACCCATCGCATCCGGACCGGCCGAACCATCGACATTGCCCTGCACGACGCCCACCGAGACCGGTTCCTGGTCGAGGATCGGGCTTGCCGGGGTCCGGCCGGCCACCGGGGCGCCCGCCACCAGCACGAGGCAGACGACCCCCGCCAACCAACGGGCGCGCCCCCGCGACACGAACAGACCCAGGACCAGGTTGCCCAGCAGGGCCACGACGAGCGAGACCCCACCGACGCCCAGGACCGGGAACCACCCCGCCAGCGGGGAGTCGACCTGCGTGTAGGCCAGCCGCAACCAACCGAAGCCGCCGAACGGCACGCGGCTGGCACCGTACTCGGCCAGCGACCAGGCACAGGCTGCGATCACCGCCCGCGGCATCCAGCGCGTGGTCAGGCGCGCCCCGGCCACGGTGACCAGCGCCACCAGACCGCTCCACAGGGCCATGAGGGCCAGCAGGGGCGGCACCACGTACCAGCCGATCACGTGCACCCACAGCAGCGCCACCAAGCCCTGCCCCAGGCCGAAGAGCCACCCCAGGCCGAAGGCCGAGCGAGCACGCGGCAGGCTCTGCCTGCTGCACAGCAAGAGCCAGGTGAGCCCGGCAACGCCGACGAAGGTGGTGGGCCACCAGTGGGTGGACTGCCAGCCCACTGCACCCATGGCCCCGAGCA
Organism: Luteococcus struthionis; assembly: GCF_048595755.1. GTDB lineage: Bacteria > Actinomycetota > Actinomycetes > Propionibacteriales > Propionibacteriaceae > Luteococcus. The sequence goes on along the minus strand of NZ_CP184360.1, from coordinate 2,637,503 downwards.
CCACGGCGGCGGCGCGCTGCATGCGCGGCGAGAGCTCAGTCTGCGGGAGCATCCAGCATCGGGCGATTCTTGAAGATCGTGGTCAGGACGACGGTCGTCACCGTGGTCACATTGGCGACCGTCCTGATGCGGGTGAGCAGCGCGTCGAGCTCGGCGGGAGTGCCCACCTGCACCTCCAGCAGGTAGGACGCGTCGCCGGCCACGGAGAAGCAGGAGATGACCTCGGTCATCGCCTCGAGCCGCGACGGCGTCGCCTCGTCGGTGCCGGGATCCAGCGGACGAATCGAGATGAAGGCCGTCAGGTTGCGGCCAAGCGATTCCGGGTTGATGGTGGCGTGGTAGCCGTCGATGATGCCGCGCTGTTCGAGTCGTCGCACCCGCTGCTGCGCCGCGGAGGTGGACAGACCTGTCTCACGGCCGATGTCGGTGTAGGACATCCGGCCGTCCCGCGCAAGCAACGCCAGGATTCGCTGATCTGTGCTTTCCATGGGCACATCGTGACACTATTTTGTGGTGATCGATCACAAGCTCATGATTTTTGACACGGCATCGATGTATTTCCGCGCCTTCTACGGTGTCCCCTCCTCGTTGCGCTCGCCACAGGGGGAACCGGTCAACGCGGTGCGCGGACTGCTGGACTCGATCGCCCGTCTGGTGGAGCAGTACCGGCCCGATGGCCTGGTCTGTGCCTGGGACAACGACTGGCGCCCCAGTTGGCGGGTCGAGCTGGTGCCCAGCTACAAGACCCATCGGGTGGCCGACGTGCAACCCGCGGTCGGCACCGCGTCGGGGGTGGTGGGCGCCGGAGCCCTGGCCGCCACGGGTGGCCTGGCCGAGGAATCCCCCGAGGGGCTGGTACACCAGGTCGAGGTCATTCGGCAGGTACTCCACGCCCTCGGCATCACCGTCATCGGGCGCGACGGGTACGAGGCCGACGACGTGATCGGGTCGCTGGCCAGTCAGCATGACGGGGAAAGCCTGGTGGTCACCGGTGACCGAGACCTCTTCCAACTCGCCGATGAAGGCACCCGCGTCCTCTACATCGGCAAGGGTGTGGCCAAGCATGACGTGGTCGACCCCGCGTGGGTGCAGGCCAAGTACGGCATCGCCGCCCAGCGCTACGTCGACTTCGCCGTGCTGCGAGGCGACCCGTCCGATGGGCTCCCCGGAGTCAAGGACGTGGGTGACAAGTCCGCGGCGCAGCTGGTCTCGCGCTTCGCCTCGCTGGAGGAGATGATCGCCGCCGCCGCGGACCCCGCCAGCTCGCTGAGCCCCTCGCTGCGCAAGAAACTGGCCGATGCGGTCGACTACCTGGGCCCCGCACGCGAGGTGGTCGCCGTGGTTCGCGACCTGCCACTGCCCGAACTCGACGGCGGTCAGCTCAGCCGCGATATCACCCGCATCGACCACGACGCGCTGGCCGCCTTGGACCAACGCTGGGGGCTGGGCCGATCCGTGGAGCGCATCACCCAGGCCCTGGCCGTCACCTCGTGAGGACGTAGAGCCCCGCGCCGGCCATCAGGTTGGCCGCCACCCCGCCGAAGCGTCCCCGTCGGCCGCTCTCGTCCAGGGGGATGCGTTGTTCGACGGTGAGCCCGAGCCGGCTGAACAGCGCCTCCAGATCGACCAGTGTCGCGTGGTGCAGGTTGGGCGTGTCATACCAGGTGAAGGGCAGGTCCTTGCTGCGCGGCATGTGGCCCGACAACAGCCGCAAACGATGCCGCCACAGCCCGAAGTTGGGCATCGAGACCACCATCCGCGGAGCGATCCGGGAGATCTCCTCCAGCAGCTGCTGCGGATGCCGAACCGCCTGCAGGGTCCGGCTCAGCACCACCACGTCGTAGGAGTCGTCGGCGAACTCGTCCAGCTGGGAATCCAGGTCGAGCTCGATCAGCGGCACGCCGCGTCGAATGGCGCGCAAGACCTGCTCGGGATCCTTCTCCACACCGGTGCCCCGACATCCCTTGGTGCGAGCCAGGGCATCCAACAGCTCTCCCCCACCACAGCCCAGATCGAGCACCCGGGACCCGTGAGGGACCAGGTCGGCCACCAGCGCCAGGTCAGGGCGCAGTCCGCGAGCATCGGCCGGCATCACGCCACCTCCTGGTTCTTGCTGCTCCGCAGCGGGCTGGCACTGTTCTTGGCCGGGCGCCCGGAGCGATGGGCATGTGGATGGCTGGCCGACTCACACTCCAGGAAGGCCCGCACCGTGTCGTGGTAGATGGGCACCTCCAGCAGGAAGGAGTCGTGACCCCAAGGAGAACGGATGTCTCGGAAGGTCACCGGCAGCTGGCCGCGCTCCAGCTCACGTACGATGCGGCGTGAGTGCCCCGTCGAGAAGCGCCAGTCGGTGTCGAAGCTCACCACCAGGTAGCTGACCGGGTGCTCTTGCACCAGGGACAGTGCCTCGGGGCGGGCGAAGGGATCGAAGTAGTCCATGACCCGGGTCAGGTAGAGGTAGCTGAGGGCGTCGAAACGGCTCAGGAAGACCTCTCCTTGGTGCTGCAGGTAGCTCTCGACCGCGAAGTCGACGCCGAAACCACGCTGGCTGTCCTCGAACTGCGACCGTCGGCCGAACTTCTCCTGGAAACCCTCCTCCGAGGTGTAGGTGATGTGCGCCATCATCCGGGCGATCGCCAATCCCACGTCGGGATTCTCCCCCGCCGCGGCGAACTGGCCGCCGTGGAAGTTCTCGTCGCGCATGATGGCGGCACGTCCCACCGCAGAGAAGGCGATGTTCTGGGCAGTGAGCCTGCTGCTGGAGGCGATCACCGCGGCATTGCACATCTCCTCGGGGTAGCGCAGCGACCAGTCCAGGGCCTGCATTCCGCCCATCGAACCGCCCACCACGGCATGCCACCGGCGCACCCCCAGATGTGCGCCGAGGGCACGGTGCACCTCCACGAAGTCGCTGATGTCGAGCAGTGGGAAGTCCAGGCCCCACGGCCGACCCGTCGCCGGATTCGTGGAACCCGGCCCGGTGGTGCCGGAACAGCCGCCCAGCAGATTGCTGCAGACCACGAACCAGCGGTTGGTGTCGATGGGCCTTCCCGGGCCGATCAGGTTGTCCCACCAGCCGGGGCGACGAGCTCCCTCGTGCCATCCGGCGGCGTGGGCGTCCCCGGTCAGCGCGTGGCAGATGTAGACGGCATTGTCGCCGGCCTCGTTGAGCTCGCCGTAGGTCTCGTGCGCCACGGTGATGTTGGACAGCGTCTCGCCACCCACCAGCTGCAGGGCCTCCTCGGTGAACAGCTCGACGTACTGCGTCTGCACCAGCCCGACGCCCTCGGCGCCGGGCCCCTCGGCAAGGGGTGTCACCGGCTGGCCTCCAGGGCCTGGTCCAGGTCTCGCAGCAGGTCGTCGACGTCCTCGATGCCCACGCTCAGGCGCACCATCTCCCCCGGCACCCCGGCGGCGGCGAGCTCGTCGGCGGTCAGCTGGGAGTGGGTGGTGGTGGCGTTGTGGATCACCAGGCTCTTGGTGTCGCCGATGTTGGCCAGGTGGCTGAACAGCTGCAGCGAGTCCACGAAGCGTGAACCGCTCTCACGTCCGGCCTTCAGGCCGAAGCTCACGAGGCCTCCGTAGCCGCGGCCGGTCAGGACCCGGTTGGCCACCTGGTGCTGGGAGTTCTCCTCCAGGCCCGGGTAGTTGACCCACGCGACGTCGGGGTGCTGGGCCAGGTGCTGGGCGATGGTCAGCGCATTCTGGCTGTGCCGCTCCATGCGCAGGTGCAGCGTTTCGATGCCCTGCAGGACCAGCCAGGCACTCATCGGTGCCAGCGTGGCGCCGGTGTTGCGCAGCAGGACGGTGCGGGCTCGGGTGATGTAGGCGGCCGGACCGGCCACGTCGGTCCACACCGTCTCGTGGTAGGCGTGGTCGGGGCCGGTCATGTTGGGGAAGCGCTCTGCCTGGGCAACCCAGTCGAAACGGCCGGCATCGACGATCACGCCGGCCATCGCCGTGCCGTGGGCACCCAGGTACTTGGTGGCCGAATGCACCACGACGTCGGCGCCGTGGTCGATGGGGCGGCACAGGTGCGGGCTGGCCACGGTGTTGTCGACCACCAAGGGAAGGCCGTGGCCGTGTGCGGCGGCGCTCCAGGCATCCAGGTCCACGACGGTCAGGCTGGGATTGCCGATGCTCTCGCAGAAGACGAGCTTGGTTCGCTCGTCGACCACCCCGTCGAGGGCCGACGGATCGGCCGGGTCGACGAAGCGGGTCTCGATGCCGAACTGGGGCAGGGTGTGGGCGAACAGCGCGAAGGTGCCGCCGTAGAGCGCGGAGCTGGCCACGATGTTGTCCCCGGCCCCCGCCAGGTTGAGCACCGCATAGGTCACCGCCGCGGCCCCGGTGGCGGTGGCCAGGGCGCCGATTCCGCCCTCCAGCGCGTTGACACGCTCCTCGAGCACCTGCGTGGTCGGGTTCATGATGCGCGAGTAGATGTTGCCCGGCGTCTCGAGCGAGAACAGCGCACGCGCATGTTCGGTGTCGTCGAAGGTGAAGGCAGCCGTCTGGTAGATCGGCACCGCCCTGGCCTTGGTCGTGGGGTCCGACTCCTCCTGGCCGGCGTGCACTGCGGTGGTGCCGGGGCCGAAGGTCATGGGCTGCTCGGCCCCGTCGGTGGTGGCTGCATTGGGCGAGTTGCTCATGGCGTCTTCCTTCCGAGGAGGGCTGGCTGTCCAGTCAGGCTAGCTGGCACCGCACGCGCTGCCCGCCAATGCCATCATGTGGCCGCTACCACCGAGTGCCACTCGTCCTTCCCTCCCGCTGAACTCCCACTGGCTAAGATTCTGCTGACTGGCGACGAGGGCTGCATCGACGGGGATGTTCCGGCCAGCGGGGAAGGCAAGGACCGTGGAACTGCGGATGCAGAGCAGCTTGACCACCCAGCACATGCCGTTGACGGCACGCGGGCACGTCGACGGGCGCAGCGCCCGCAAGGTGGAGACGCGGCGCCGAATCGTCACCGCCGCGAGCGAGTTGTTTGCCGAGCAGGGCTTCTCCGGCACGTCGATGGACCAGATCGCCCAGGCCGCCGGGGTCAGCAAGGGCACCATCTTCTACAACTTCAAGAACAAGTCGGAGCTCTTCGCCCACCTGGTTCGCGAGGCTGCCTGTTCGATCGCCGACGAGATCAACCGGGCGCGCCAGGAGCGCCGTGGCTGGGACGCGCTGCAGGAGGCGCTGCTGGTCCTGGTGCAGATCACCGACCACTGCCCCGCCAATGCCCAGATCCTGGTCTCCGAACTCTTCCGCACCCAACGGCCCTGGTCGGAATCACTGGCAGATTCTCGCGACGTGCTGCTCGCGCCCTTGGTGGAGATCCTCGAGGAGATGGCCGACGATCGGACCGATCCTGGCGTGAGAAGGCTGGCCTCCGAGGCCGAGCGCTCGGCCATCGCGATGTCCCTGGTGGGCGCGGTGATGATCGCCACCATGGACCGCGTGGCCTTCACACCGCAACGCTCCCTGGAGGCGGTGCATGCGCTGTTGGTGCGTGCGATCAGCGCCGTGGCACAACCGTCCGGATCAGGCTGATCCGGTCTCGGTGGTGTCGAAGCGGGCCGCATAGTCGTCGCGCAGTTCCGCCCATCCGTGCTCCAGTGCGTCCTGGCCCACGCAGCGCGCCGTCGCCTGGCCGCTCAGCTGGTCTTCCAACACGGCCAGGCACAGGGCCCATCCGGCCGCCTGCTGTGGGGCCATCCCGGGATCGTCGAGTTCGTCCACCAGATTCAGCTGCGTGCCCTCACCGGCCGGGGCCAGGGCCCACGTCAGGATGTGGCTCCCCCACCGGTGCTGCAGGAACCACGGCTCCCGCACGTCGAGCACGCTCGCATCGACCGGTTCGTCGGAGGGGTTCTCGGCGCTGGTGGCCGGTCCGCAACTGGTCAGGGGACGGTTGGGCACCACGGGTGACCAGGAGGCCAGCTCTTGTGGCACGGTGAGGCGTTCCCACACCTTCTGCTGCCCCGCCGGCAGCACCACGGTGATGCTCAGCACGCCGTTCTTGTACCGGACGCCGGAGGCGTGGCTACGGGCAAGGTCGCGCAAGGAGTGGTCGCTCATGGGAGCAATTGCACCACAGCCCATGGCGAGGATCGTGCCACGTGGGTTCCCAGCGGCGTGGTCAGGGAATCGTGGTGAGCGAGACCCCGGGCCAATGGCCGTCCCAGGCGCGCTCCTCCAGCACCCGCTGAGCTTCTCCTGCCAGGGCGGGGTCCGCCTGCCGCAAGAGCTCCACGAATCCCTCGATGCTGGCATCACCGGCCACGGCGTGTGCGGTGTGGAAACGGGTCAGGAGCGCGTCGAGTTCATTGGGTTCGAGCAGTTCCGCGAGGGCTCGGAAGAACAGGCTGCCCCGGTTGTACTTGTTGGTGGCGTAGCTCTTCTCGTCGTCTGGATCGGTGTGGGCCATCGGCGGGTCCTCACGCGACATCTCGGCCTCCAGCTGATAGCCGCGCACCACCTTGTCGGAGGCCTCGCTGCCCACCAGTTCCTCGGTGAGCCTCAGCGCGGAATACTCGGCCAGCGCCTCGTTGATCCAGTCGTCGTGGCTGGCCACCGGGGCGATGTTCCACCAGAAGTGTGCCAACTCATGGCCCAGTACGTGCACATTGCGGGCGGTCTGCTTCTCCACCATCTCTGCGGAGGCGAAGACGGTTGGCATGCGGCTGTAGGGGTAGCCGCCACGTTCGGTCACCACCACCCGTCCGGCATCGAGGCGTTCGGGAGCGCCGTACCAGTTGCGCAGCAGCGCCAGGCCCTGCACGATCAATGGGCCGAGCTCCGAGGCGGCGTCTCCGACGGAACCGCAGGTCACCAGTTCGACGCCATCGGCCAGGTGCATGACGTCGACCTTGCGGGCACCGGCGACGGCGATGTCACCGGTGGCGGCGTTGCCGTCGTGGTGGAGGACGCCGTCCTGCCCAGGCTCCCCATTGGTGAACAGGCGCCACCCGGAGGGAACGTCCAGGTGCAGCCGCCAGGAGAAGGAGCCAAGATCCAGGGGCACTGGGTACCACGCGCTGTAGATGGACAGTTCGAGCACGTCGTCATTGAGCACATTCGTTCCCTCGGCCATGGTCTCGGGAAGGCGGCCGCGATACCGCAGGCGTACCGGGTCAGCACCGGCGATTCGGTACCCGTTGACCCGGTCAAGGTGGGCCGAGGTGTCGGTGCTCACCTCCACCGTGGCACCAGGGGTGAGCGTCTCCACGTCCAGGTCACGGTGCAGGAAGAAGCCGTCAAAGCCCGCCAGCTCCACTTCGGCATCGACGTCGCCGGATTCGGGGTCGAGGCGTACCCACAGCTCGAGTTCCATTGCGCCAGTATCACCCGCACCCCCGCTGGCCCGCGAACCGGCGGGGCGGTTGCACTACTGTTGCCGCGTGGAAGACGAGCGCTGCAACGGAATCACCCAGCAAGGTCTGCAATGTCGGCGGCCCGGTGAGCCGTGGTGCTACCAGCACAAGCCGCCGTCGGAGGCGATGAACTTCGAGGCGCACCAGGACCGCGACGAGGCCGGCGATGACCAGGAGTCGCTCTTTGACCAGTGACGGCGTCGGCCCGCAGCCGACCCCGGACAGCCGCCCCACGCCGCGAGGGACGGTGCCGCGGCAGGTCTACCTGCGCCGCCGACTGCTCGTGGCCGGTGCCGGTGCCGCCGCCCTGTACGGCGCGGGTTCGGCGGTGAAGGCCCTCATCGGCGGCGACCTCGTGCCCGAGGATCTCGGCCCGGGACCGTCGGCCTACTGTGCCGCCGAATCCGCCTTGGAGCGCCATTCCGCAATCGCCACCGCACGGTTGGTCTACGAGGTGGACCATCGCGCCACCAGCATGCGCTTCGATCCCGGCTTCCACGCCCAGCTCGAGGCCTGGCTGCGGGAATGGAACAGCACCAGTGCGTGGGGGGAGGTCGACGAACTGTGCAGCCAAGGAGCACATGTTGCCAAGGACGACTGCCGCAGCTGGCATGCCGCCGGGCGTGCGCTGGACTTTGCCCGGCTGCGGCGGGGTGGTCGGGAGCTCGTGAGCTGTCGTACCGACCTGTGGCCAGCCGATGACCCGGTTCGCCGATCGGAACTCGCTCGGCGTTACTGGAGGCTGGCAGCCTCGTTGAACCTGCACTTCGACCACGTGCTGACACATCACTTCGATGCTGCGCACGACAACCACATCCACGTGGACAACGGACGTTCCGGGGATGGCATGAGCACCTTTCGGCGCACCTCCAGGGTGCAGAACCAGTCGGTGCAGGCCATCTGCCTGTCCTTGTGGGGCCGGTCGGGCGAGGTCACCGGACGGTGGCGTGACACCCGGGGCCTGGTCTCCCCCGTGCTCGACCAGCTGGGGCTCGACGACCTGCGCGATCAGTCCCAGTGGCAGGCCTTCCTGAGGGCCAGCATGCAGCGCGCTTGAAGGTCCTCGGTGTGATGTCAAGGGCTTCCTGATCCAGACTTGAGTGAATCCTGAGACAATCTCAGCCTTCGGCTGAATTTGTGGCAGAGTTCTCTCCGGGTCACCCCCAAGTTCTGGCGCAGGAGCGCCGTCCGCCCCCACCACCTGAGGAAGAACCCCATGTCTTTGCGTACTGCCGCTGCTACCTGCGCCCTGTTCGCCGTCACCGCTGCCCCGCTTGCCATCGCCACTGCCCCGCAGGCTCAGGCAGCCCCGGTGCGCCCCGCCGCCACCGCGGCCACGGGCAACCTGAAGACCACCGCCAATGTCCACCTCCGCTCCGGCCTGTCCACCCGCACCAAGTCGCTGGTCGTGCTGAGCAAGGGCACCGTCATCGCCAGCAATGGCAAGGCCCGCGGCATCTGGCAGCCCGTCAAGTACAAGGGCCGCACCGGTTACGTCTCGTCGCGCTACCTGGTCCGCACCAGCGCCGCCCCGAAGAGCACCTCCGCGGCCAAGCGTTCGGTCACCAGCAGCGCCCCCAAGAGCCGCGTCAGCATGCCCTCGGGCGTCAACGCCAATGGGCGCCGGGTTGCCAGCCACGTCGCGAACAACCACTCGGGCATCACCACCATCTACGGCTACCGCAACGAGCGTGGCAGCGACCACGGCACCGGGCGCGCGGTCGACGTGATGATCCCCAACTACCGTTCCAACCAGGCACTGGGCTGGAGCATCGCCACCGACCTGCGCAAGAACGCCCGCCAGCTGGGCATCACCTACATCATCTGGGACCAGAAGATCTGGTCGGTGCAGCGCGACCGTGAGGGCTGGCGCCACATGTCCAACCGCGGCAGCGACAACGCCAACCACAAGAACCACGTGCACGTCAGCGTCCGCTGATCACACCAGCACCGAGCAGGGCCCCGTCAGCTGACGGGGCCCTGCGTCGTTCCCGGGGTGGCTAGCGAGTATGCAGCAAGCTCGGCAGTTCGCGCCGCAGGATCTTGCCCGCAGCCGAGCGCGGCAGAGCATCGACGGCCGTCGCACCACCCAGGTGCTTGTACTGGGCCACCTGCTCGTTGATCCACTGCACCACCTGCGCGGGAGTCGACTGGCGATCGGTGCCCTCGCGCAGGATCAACAGGGCGTGGGGGATCTGGTCACCGTCGTGGTGCTCGACACCCAGCACCGCCGCATCGACGACGCCGGGGTGCTGCACCAGGAGCGCTTCCACCTCGGCCGGCGCCACCTGGAAGCCACGGCGCTTGATCAGTTCCTTGATCCGGTCCACGACGCGGGTGGTTCCCTCGTGGTCGATGCTGACCAGGTCTCCGGTGTGCACCCAGCCGTCGGCGTCGCGCACCGCATCGGTGGCCTCTGATTCGTGCAGGTAGCCGAGCATCGCGTTGGGCCCGCTGATCCACATCTCACCTGGCTGCGACCACTGGCCCGGCTGCGGGGCCGCAACGTCCTGCCCCGTCTCGGGATCGACCACGCGCATGGTGACATTCGCGATCGGCATGCCGATGGTGCCCAACGGGATGTCGTGGCGTTCCAACGGGATCAAGTGGGTCACCGGCGACAGCTCGGTCATCCCGTAGCCCTGCACCACACGGGTTCGCATACGCTGCTGCAGGCGTTCGCCGGCCTCCTGGTCCAAGGGCGCGGCGCCGGAGACCACCAGCTTGACCGACGACCAGTCCACCTCGTCGACGGCCCGGCTGCGAGCCAGGAAGGAGGCCACCGGTGGCACCACGAACAACATGGTGGGCCGTCGTGTCTGCACGATCCGCAAGAACAGGCGGGCGTCGAAGCCACTCATCGTGTATTGCGGGTAGCGACGCAGCAGGCCGTAGTTCATGTTGGTGGTCAAGGCATAGATGTGGCTGAAGGGCAGGAAGGCCACCAGCGAATTCTCCTGGCCCAATGAGTCCAGCGCCGTGTCGAACTGCAGCATGTTGGCCACCAGGTTGCGGTGGCTGAGCATCACGGCCTTGGGAAGCCCCGAGGTTCCCGAGGAGACGGGCAGACAGGCGACGTCCCGAGCCGGGTCCAGGTCCACCGCGGGTGGGGCGGCCTGCGTGGCGAGCACCTCGCGCCACGCGAGCGTGCCGTCCCCGCCTTGTCCGTCGACGACCACCACGGCGTGCTCACCCAAGCCCGCCAGCTGCGCTGCCTGGCAGGCCTTGGCGGCCAGGTCGGTGCTGGTGACCACCACGCGCGTTCGGGTGCTCTCCAACTGACGCGCGATCTCCCGTGCCGTGGCCGCCGGGTTGACCGGGGTGACCGACGCGCCGCTGCGCAGGGTGCCGTGGAAGGCCGTGGCGTACTCCGGCCGGTTGGTGAGCAGGACCGCCACCGCATCACCCCGGCCGAGGTCCCTGGCCGCCAGCCACGTGGCGAAGGAGTCGACGGCCTGCTTCAGCTCCCCGAAGCTCACCACGAGGCCGGTCTCCGGATGCTCGAAGGCGACGCGGTTCAGTTCATCGTCCCGCAATGAGTCGAAGATCAACTCGTAGAGGGTGAGATCGGGGATCTCAATGTCGGCCCATGGCCCCCGGTAGTGCATGAAGTTCCCTTCCACTGGTACCGGGCAAGCCTAGGGCCCTGCCCCGCGGCGGTCAGCCCTGGTTCGGCCGAGTCATGTCCACGGGCCGCACCCAGCGGTCGTAGTCCTCTTCCTGCACCGTGCCGAGCGCGAGCGCCGCCTCCTTGAGCGTCGTGCCCTCCTTGTGGGCCTTCTTGGCGATCTGCGCGGCCTGGTCGTAGCCGATGTGGCGATTCAGCGCGGTGACCTGCATCAGGTTGGCGGCGAGGTTCTGCTCGATCACCTCGCGATTGGGCTCGATGCCCACCGCGCAGTGGTCATTGAAGCTCACCGACGCATCGGCCAGCAGTTGGATCGACTCCAGGACGGCCCAGGCCATGACGGGCTTGTAGACGTTGAGCTGGAAGTTGCCCTGCGTGCCGCTGAAGGCCACCGTCGCGTCGTTGCCGAAGACCTTGGCGGCCACCATGGTCAGCGCCTCGCACTGCGTCGGGTTCACCTTGCCCGGCATGATCGAGCTGCCCGGCTCGTTCTCGGGAATCAACAGTTCACCGATGCCGTTGCGCGGGCCCGAGGCATACCAGCGCACGTCATTGGCGATCTTGAACAGCGCCCCCGCCAGGGTTCGCAGCGAGGCACTGACACCCACCAGCGGATCATGGGCAGACAAGGCGGCGAACAGGTTGGGGGCCTGGTGGAAGTCGAGTCCGGTCTCCTGGCTGATCTTGGCGGCAGCGCGCGCCCCGAAGTCCTCGTGGGCATTGAGCCCCGTCCCGACCGCGGTCCCTCCGATGGCGAGCCCGCGAGCCTGCTCGTCGGAGAAACGCACCGCGGCCAGGGCCTCGTCGATCTGCGCGACCCAGCCGCCCACCACCTGGCCCAGGCGCACGGGGGTGGCGTCCTGCAGGTGGGTCCGCCCCACCATCACCACGTCGTCGTGGCGCTGCGCCAGCGCGGCCAGCGTGTCCCGCAGCGTGGCGATGGCCGGGTAGAGCCGGTCGTTGAGCTGCTCGACGATGGCGATGTGCATCGCCGTGGGGAAGGTGTCGTTGGAGGACTGGCCCCGATTGACGTGGTCGTTGGGGTGCACCGGCGTCTTGGAACCGCGCTCTCCCCCGGCCAGTTCGATCGCCCGGTTGCTGATCACCTCGTTGGCGTTCATGTTGCTCTGCGTGCCCGACCCGGTCTGGAAGACGACCAGCGGGAACTCTTCGTCGAGGGCTCCGTCGATCACCTCGTCGGCGGCCCGGGCAATCAGCTCCGCGATGTCCTGGGGCAGTTGCTCCAGCTCCGCATTCGCCAGTGCGGCGGACTTCTTCAGCACGCCCAGCGCTCGGATCATGGGGCGCTGCCACACGAAGGTGGGCCGACCGATGTCGAAGTTGTGCAGGCTGCGCTCGGTCTGCGCGCCCCAGTAGCGCTCGGCCGGCACATCGATCTGGCCCATGCTGTCTGTCTCGGTACGCATCATGCCACCAGCCTAGGTGCGCCTCGCGGGCCCCGAAAGGCTCAGATGTCGCGCAGCAGCAGCCCCCAGGCGATCAGTTGCTGCACGCCCTGGTCGGCGACGCCTTCGGCCTGGTCGTCCCAGTCCAGGGCCTTCATGAGCATCGCGGCCTCGGCATTGCGCTGCTCTGGCGGCAGGCTCAACAACCGCATGAAGGCTCGCTCGTTCTCCTGCGCCTTGCCGGGGTCGACGTGGTTCAGAGCTCCCACGGTCATTCCGAGCAGGGCACCGATCATGAAGTCGTCGGGCTGGTCCATGCATTTCTCCTCTGTCGAGCGGGCACTGGGATGTCAGCGAGCACTGAGGTGTCAGCGAGCACTGGGAGCCTAGCGCCAGCCACAGGGCACGTGACGTCCGCATCACGGTCCTGCCTGATCACAGGTCAAGACGGCTGCTACTGTCACCGGCATGGACACCGCCGTCAGCACCTGCTGGTGGGCCGCCTGAAGGCGGCCCTGATGCACTGACGCACGAAGCCGCCCCGACCCGGGCGGCTTCTTCCATGTCCGGGCGGGAAAGACCCCACCAGGAGGAGACATGATGACCAGCAGCCAGACCACCGACCTCACCACGGCGAAGACCGAAGGCCACTTCGGGGCCTACGGCGGAGCCCACCTGCCGCCCCACCTGGTGGAACCGATGGCGGAGGTGGCCAGGGCCTACGAGGAGGCCCGACAGGACCCCGACTTCATGGCCGAGTACCAAGAGGTGCTGGCCCACTACGTCGGCCGCCCCTCCCTGCTCTACCGCGCCGACCGCCTGACCCGACACGTCGGCGGCGCTCGCATCTACCTCAAGCGTGAAGACCTCAACCACACCGGCAGTCACAAGATCAACCACTGCCTGGGCGAGGTGCTGCTGGCACGCCGCATGGGAAAGAAGAAGGTCATCGCCGAGACCGGGGCGGGCTCGCACGGTGTGGCCCTGGCCACCGCGGCCACCTATCTGGGCCTGGAGTGCGAGATCCACATGGGTGCCGTCGACGTCGAGAAGCAGCACCCCAACGTGGTGCGGATGCAGATGCTGGGTGCCACGGTGGTCAGCGTGCACGAGGGCGAGGCATCCCTGAAGGAGGCCGTCGACTCCGCCTTCGCCGTCTATGCCGCGAAGGCCGACGAGTACCTGTTCGCCATCGGATCCGTGGTGGGGCCACACCCGTACCCGACGATGGTGCGAGACTTCCAGAGCGTCATTGGCCGCGAGGCGCGCCAACAGTTCCTGGAGGCTGAGGGACGCCTGCCGCACGCCGTGGTGGCGTGCGTGGGAGGAGGCTCCAACGCGATGGGGCTGTTCAGCGGCTTCCTCGACGACCCCGAGGTGGCCCTCTACGGCGTGGAACCCGGCGGCAAGGACCTGGCGCCCGGACACCACGCGGCGACCATGACCAAGGGCACCCCGGGAATGCTGCACGGCATGGCCACCAGAGTGCTGCAACAGGAGGACGGCCAGCCCGCACCGGTGCACTCCATCGCTCCCGGACTCGACTACCCGGGGGTGGGCCCCCAGCACGTCCACTTGTGCGAGACGGGACGGGCGAACTATGTCCACGCCGACGACGCCCAGGCCCTGGGTGCCTTCACCACCCTGACCCGGGTGGAGGGCATCATCCCCGCGCTGGAGAGCGCCCATGCCGTGGCCCATGGCATGGTCCTCGCCAAGGAACTGGGCCCCGAGGCCGCCCTCGTGGTGAACCTGTCGGGCCGTGGCGACAAGGACGTCGACTACGTCGCCGACCTGCTGTCACAGCAGCCCTGAGACCGGCACCCGATACAGAAGGAGGGGTCTTCCTCCCAGCAGGGCGGGAGGAAGACCCCTCGGTGAGTTCTGGGGATCAGAAGCTACCGTCGATGTCGCTGTTGACGACGACCTTGGCGTTGACGAACTCGTGCAGGCCCAGGTCGACCAGCTCCCGGCCATGCCCCGAACGCTTGGTGCCACCGAAGGGCACGTCGGGTTTCACCCCCGTGGGCTGGTTCAGGTAGACCATCCCGGTGTCCAGGCGACGGGCGATGCGCTGGGCGCGCTCGGTGTCCTGGCTGAAGACCGAGCCACCCAGCCCGAAGGGCGACGAGTTGGCGATGCGCACCGCATCGTCATCGTCCTTGGCACGGTAGATCTGCGAGACCGGGCCGAAGAACTCCGTCTGGGAGGTCTCGGAGTCCAACGGGATGTCGGTCAGGATCGTCGGCTGGAAGAAGGCGCCCTGCTCGGGCACCCGCTCGCCGACCTCCTCGACGGTGCAGCCCTCACCCCGGGCGGCCTCGACCAGCTCGGCCAGGTCGTCGGCGGCACTCTGCATGGACAGCGGTGCCAGGGTGGTCGCCTCGTCCATCGGATCACCCGCGACGAGCTCGGCGACCGCCTTGCGGTACTTCTCGACGAACTCGTCGTAGATGGAATCGGCGACGATCAGCCGCTTGGACGAGCAGCAGACCTGGCCGGCGTTCCAGTGACGCCCGAAGACGGCCCACTTGACGGCCTTGTCGATCTCGGCGTCCTCCAACACGATGAAGGCGTCGGCACCGCCCAGCTCCAGGGTGGACTTCTTCAGGTACTTCGCGGCGGTCGCGGAGACCGAGGCCCCGGCGCCTTCGGAGCCGGTGAGGGCCACGCCACGCACCCGCGGGTCCGACAGGATCTGGTCGGCGGCGTCATGGGAGGCGAAGACATTGACCAGCAGGCCTTCGGGAGCGCCGGCATCGCGGAAGAGCTTCTCCATGGCCAGCGCGGATTGCGGCACATTGGAGGCGTGCTTCAGCACGATGGTGTTGCCCGCGCTGAACTGCGGGGCCCCGATGCGGATGACCTGGTAGAAGGGGAAGTTCCACGGCTCGACGGCGTACAGCACGCCCAGCGGTTCGTGGTGGATCACCACGTCGCCCTCGTCGAAGCCCTTGGCGGGCAGGGTGCGCGGCGCCAGCTGCTGTTCGGCATTGGCGACGTAGTACTCGAGCATGCCGATGCACAGGTTGACCTCGGCCTCTGCCTCACCGATCAGCTTGCCCATCTCCAGGGTGAGGATGCTGGCGAAACCGCGCACATCGGCACGCAGCAGGTCGGCGGCCTTCTGCAGCACCTGCAGCCGCTCCGCGATGGGCTTGAGATGCCAGGTCTGGAAGGCCTCGTCGGCCTTGTCGATGGCCTCGGCCACCTGCTGCTCGCTTGCGGTTTCGAAGGTCTTGACTACTTCTCCGGTGTAGGGATTCGTGGTCGCGTAGGCCATGGCATCTCCTCTCTCGGTCGGAACGGACGACTGGCTCGCCCGCTGGGCATCGGTGCCTGGATCGGCTGCGGTCCAGAGGACCCGTGCCTTCTTCCACGCTATGCGCAGCAGTCAAATGCGAGACCTTCGCCGAGCCCGAGGTTGCCTCGGCTCAGCCCGCCGTGGAATCCCATCCCTGCACGAAGTCCTCGACCCAGTCGGTGCTGCCGGGGGTGGGGCTGGCACTGGGGCGCTGCGACGATCCCGGGATGACCTGCTCGATGCGCGCCCTGCCTCGTGCGGTGCTGGTGAAGCTCACGCAGCTCTGCTGCAGGCAGGTACGCAGCCTGCGCTCCCCTTCCCAGTTCCTGGACCGCACGGCCCGGGCGTACTCCTGCCAACTGGCGCCGTGGCCCCGGTGCAGCAGTGCGTGGTCGCTGCCAATGCGTACCGTGCCCAGCCCGGCGGTGCCACACCACGTGAGGTCACCGACCGGGTCACGAAGCCGCCGCAGGTCACCGTGCACGCCGCAGCCCGTCGAGCCCACCTGCACCTCGTCGTCCAGGGGCGGCAGCGCTCGCAGGACCTGCTCGGTGGTCTCCACCGACTTGGTGCGCACGTACAGTGCGCGCTCGTCGTAGCTGGCTGACTCCACCCCCGCAATTTGGCCGAGCGGCCACAGCGCGGTGGCATCCGCGTCGCGATTGGCCAGCCGCAGCGTCCCCAGCCGCATGGTCACCCGCCACGAGGCAGGCACCGATCCTCGGATCTGCTCCTGGGCCGGGCCAACCTCCCCCTGGTCCTGGGGCTGCACGGTCAATTCCTGTAGCTGGTGCCCGGCTTCGATGCTCACCCGTCCGTGGTCCTGCAGCGCGTCGGCAACCTTGATCGCCTCCGAGGGCCTCGGATTGTCCTCGTCGATGAGCACCTGCAGCCCACCTCCCTGAACGGTCACCGAACGGGCGCTCTCGACGGCGGCACGGGCTGGTTCCAGCAGCCCCACCACCTTGTCGCGCGGCGCGTGGACCGTCACGTCGTGCTGGTCGTGCTCCACCTGGGATGAGATGCCGCTGGCATCGGGCAGCCGGTTCAGTGCACGGTAGTTGCGGGCGATGGTGCGGCCGGAGTCGCGATCATTGATGACTTCCACCTCATGGGTGCCGTCGTCCAGGCTCACGACCCAGTCGACCTTGCCCTTGCGACGTCCCAGATCACGGCTGGCGTCGACGACGAGGTCTTCGGTCAGTTCGTCGGGCACCTTGATGGTGGCCTCAAGCCGGTCGGTCAGCCCGAACAGCCTGTCGGTGACCACCTCCACCCCGGACGCGGTGCCGTAGGGCTGTTCCGCGAGCCAGTCGGCCAGCCGTGCCTGGTCTCGACCGGTGCCGCATCCGGTCAGTAGGATCGCGCCCACCACGGCCGATGCCACCAGCCCACTGCATCCACGAGACCTCATGGGTCGAGTGTCCCATCCGCAGGTGCATCCAGGCAGGACGCAACTAGCGCTACCGTGGCTTCGAGTGGCACCCTACGAACAGTGGCGCAGGAAAACAGGAGGGACGAGTCGATGAACCAGCACCCGCAGCGAGGCACCAGCGAACTGTTGACGCTCCTCGCGATGGTGCTGGTGATCGTCTCCCAACTGCTCCCGCTGACCCGGGGCCAGTCCGTCAGCGTGCTGGGGTGGAGCATCGCCGGGGTGGCGCTGGTGATGGGGCTGGCTGCGGGCGCCAGGTTCGTCCGGTCCAGGCGTCGCTCCACTGCTGGCCTCACCTCTGCCGAATGACGTGCTCCGCGTGCGTGGCGATGGCCCGCATCGCCTGACGCATGGCAGCCCCCGGCGGACCCTCGGCGAGAACCAGCGGCGCTCCCAGATCACGCGCGACCCAGAGCATGTGCCAAGCCAGGTCTTCCCAAGTGGGGCCACCCACCCGGAATCGGCAGCCCGTGGGCGTGGCCTGCACATGGTCGCGGTGGGCGGCGGGGATGCGTGTGCTCAACACCTCGACGTCCACGGCCATCTCGACCTCGACGACGCACGGGTAGCGGGAGACCAAGTCGCGTTGGAAGTCACCGGGCGGCGCCGCGCGGGGCGTGAAGCTCCAGGTGGTCACCTCCACCCCGCTCATCCGGTCGAGCCGAAAGACTCGCCAGTCCTCACGGCCCCGGTCGAAGCCCTGCAGGTACCAACGCTCCCCCTGGGTCATCAGCCGGGCCGGTTCCACCTCGCGTGAGGTGGTGCTGCCGTCGGGCTTGTCATAACTGAAGCGCACCAGTCGGCAGTCGCGCTGCGCGACGGAGAGCTCTTGCAGTACGGCCAGGTCCACCGCCGGGCGGTTGCGCGGAATCGCCTGGGTGGCGTCGTCGAGGGCCGAGGCCAGTGCGCGAAGCTTCGGTGGCAGCACCTGGTCGAGCTTGGTCAGTGCCCGCAAGGCGACCTCCCCCACCGTGTCGGTGCCGGCCAGCGCGGCCATCCGCAGGCAGGCAACCAGTGCCACCGCTTCCTCGTCCTCGAGCAGCAGCGGCGGCAGCCGTCGGCCCGCGCCCAGTCGATAGCCACCGTCGAGGCCTCGTTCGGACTCCACGGGGTACCCGAGTTCGCGCAGCCGAGTCACGTCGCGTCGCACGGTGCGTTCGGTGACCCCCAGCCGGGAGGCCAACTCGGCGCCCTGCCAGCTGGTGCGCGACTCCAACAGCCCCAACAGGCGCAGGACGCGATGTGTGGTCTCGGACATGTCACCATTCTGCGCCACCAGCGGACCGAACCTGTCCGCAAGCTGCGTTCTGCTGGGACTGGAAAATCCACCAACCACGAAGGGAAGACCATGTACCTGCCCCAGATCGACGACGAACGCAGCACCCTGTGCAAGTTTCTGCAGGCCCAGCTCGACGCTGTCCGCGCCAGCGTCCACGGACTGGACGACGAGCAATGCCGCCAGCGCCCCTTGCGCAG
The DNA here is from genome assembly GCF_048595755.1 of Luteococcus struthionis. Lineage (GTDB taxonomy): Bacteria > Actinomycetota > Actinomycetes > Propionibacteriales > Propionibacteriaceae > Luteococcus. The sequence goes on along the minus strand of NZ_CP184360.1, from coordinate 2,618,893 downwards.
TGCCCTGAGCATCAGTGGCATCGTCAAGCACATCACCTGGTGCATGAGCAGCTCGCTGGAACGGGCTGGGCACGCTGGGCACGAACAAGCCCCTGGCAGCTTCTACACCAGCTTCACGCCGAGTGACGACGAGAGCATCGAGGCGCTGCTGACCGCCTTCGATGCCGTTCGGGAGCCGTACTTGCAGATGTGCCGCGGTGGAGACCTGGAGGCCGAGCTGCCGGTGGGCCCGATGCCCTGGTACGGAATGGACGAAGCACGCCCGGCCAAGCTGCGCTATGTCTACGTCAGTCACGTGGTGGAGTTCGCCCGGCACGCCGGGCACGCCGACATCATCCGCGAACAGCTCGACGGGGCGAGCGCCCCAGAACTGTTGGCGGCCGTGGAGGGCTGGGAAGCCAACGAGTTCGTGAAGCCCTGGCAGCCAGCCGGACGGGAGTGACTGGAGGGGGCGGGGTCTGTGCCCCGTCCCCTCCCCCACGGCTCTTGTTCTGTGTAGCGTTCACCGCGTGACCAAGCCGAGCACAACCCGACTCGCCCCGACGGTGCTGGCCCGCGTAGCCGAGTTCGCCGTGGAGCACCACTGCGAGCAGGTGACGGTGGCCGATCTGGCCGACCAGGCGGGGTACTCCCGGCATCACTTCTCGCGGGCCTTCACCGCGACCAAGGGCATCAGCCCCAGCGCCTACCTGACAGCGCTTCGGATCGAGTCGGCAAAGCAGCTGCTGCTGACCGACGACCGACCGGTGATCGACGTCGCAGTCGAGGTGGGATTCGATTCACTGTCGAGCTTCAGCCGGCGCTTCAGCGCGACCGTTGGTACGACGCCGGCGCACTTGCGCCGCCTGGCTCGCCGACTGGAGGACTGTGAGCTCTCACCGTTCACCGTGGCCGACCCACGCCAGATGCTGGTGCAGGTCAGGCCCGTCCTGCCGACGGGTGTCGATTCGGGACGGTTGTGGCTGGGCTGGTACCGCTCCCCCGCACCCATCGGTCTGCCCACGGCCGGTACCCTCACCGACCTGGACGAGGTGGTCCCGCTGCCCCTTCACCCGGGGGCACCGTGGCTTCTTGGGTTCCTGGTCGGCTCCGACGCGGCCCCCGGTGACCTTTTGGCACCAACCCTTCCGGTCGTCGCCCTGCACCCCTCACCGGTCCTGTCCCCTGGCGCGATCGACCTGTGCTTTCGTTTCGCGATGCTGGACGACCTGCCGCTGCTCAGTGCCCTGCCGGCTCTGGCAGGTTGAGCACATCGGGACAAACCAGGCGTCGCGGCCTTGCCTAGCGTGGTGGTCATCGGCCAACCACCACTGGAGGACATGATGAACCGCGCCACCGGAACCCCCGCCTGGCTCGACCTGGGCACCACCGATTTGGAAGGCGTCAAGCCTTTCTACCAGGAGCTGTTCGGCTGGCAGTTCGAGGACTGCGGCCCGGCGATGAGCCACTACAACATGATCACCAAGGATGGCGGTCTCGTCGGCGGCGCCATGGACATGACCCAGTGCAATGACGAGAACGACGCCGAGCCACGCAACGCTTGGGACGTCTTCCTCGCCGTGGACGACGTCGATGGAAAGCTGCAACTCGCCCTCGACAATGCAGCAAACCTCGTCGCCCCGGCCATGGATGCAGGGCCAGCTGGACGCTTCGCGATCGTCGCGGACCCAGCAGGGGCGGTCGTCGCGATGTGGCAGGCCAAGGACACCGAGGGCTATGCATTCACCGGACGGCCGGGGACGCCGATCTGGTTCGAGCTGGTCACCACGGACCTGGCCGGAGCCATCGCCTTCTACACCACGGTCTTCGACTTCTCAACGGCGCCGATGGATGACGACTACGCCACGAACGGTCCCGTCGAGGAAGCCACGAGCGGGATGATGCGCTCCGAGGATGACACGTCGCACTGGCAGGTGACCTTCGCGGTCGCCGACATCGAGGCCGCCTTGGTTCGCACCATCGAGCTTGGCGGACAGGTGGTCACGCCGTCGGTCGATTCCCCGTGGGGCCCCTATGCCACCATCGCCGACCCGACCGGAGCACGCCTGCTCGTGATGCAGGCGTCCCCTGCCTGAGCAGGCTTCTGGATCGCCACACACACCGCTGAGGAGAACACCATGAGAGAACTTCGCGGAAGCGTCCATACGGAGAACGGCAACACCACCGTCACGATGAGGATCCCCTTGGGGGCTGCACCATCCGAAGTCTGGAAGACCGTCACGGACCGGCGCCTGTTGGCCCGCTGGATGGGCAGCCTCACTGGAGGAGGCGAGGTAGGAAGTGACTACCGCATCATCTTCGACGAGTCGGATCCGACTGCCCTGGTCACGGGCCAAATCCGGCACTGCATACACGGTCAGGAACTGATCCTCACGTGGCAGGCCCCCGGGGAGCCAGTGTCGTTGGTCACAGTCCGACTGGCGGCCGCCGGTGTCGGCACCGTCCTGCACCTCACCCACACTGGGCTGAGCGGCCCTGGCTCCGGCACAGGGCACGCGGCAGGCTGGCAGGTGCACCTGGAGCAACTGGCAGCGGGGCTCGCCGACGACGACTGGGCGGACCGGTGGGAAGACTGGCCCACCCTGCAGCGGGCCTACGAGCAGGTGGTGCCACAGACCCCTGCCACATCCAACCCGGAGGAACCGACATGAAACTCAGCATCAACCTATTCCGCACCCTCGATGGCGTTTCACAGGGCCCCGGCTCGGCACAGGAAGACCCGCGCGAAGGGTTCACCAATGGCGGCTGGCTGATGCCCGTCTTCGACGAGGGCGTCGGTGAGGCCGTCAACCGATGGTTCGAGAATTGTGATGCCCTGCTGTTGGGCCGTCGCACCTATGACACCTTCGCCAGCCACTGGCCGCAGGTCGCCGACCCGGCCGATCCGGTGGCCGCCACGATCAACTCCGCGCACAAGTACGTCGTCACCTCCACCGAGCTACGCGATGATGTTTGGGCGGAAAGCACCACGGTGCTGGGTGACGACTTCCTGGACAGCATCCGTGAGCTGAAGCAGTCACCGGCCGAGGGCGAGCTGCAGGTGCACGGTTCGGTCAAGCTGGCCCGCACCCTGCACGAGACCGGTCTGGTGGACCTCTACCGCTTCGTCGTCGCCCCGGTGGTGGTGGGTCGCGGTGCGGGGATCTTTGGCGACGACAGCCCGGCGCACACCATGCGGGTCACCCGCAGCGCGGTCACGCCGAACGGGTGCCTGGCCGTCGAGCTGGTGCCGGGCGACTTCCGCAATGACCTGACCGCCGCCGTCCAGGACGGCCAGGACGTGATCCGCCCGGCGGACGAGCTCTGAGCCGACGACCCGGAGACGCTCCGGCCGCACCCCACCGGCACTACGCTGGTGAGGTGCGAACACTGCTGAACATCATCTGGTTCCTGCTGGGCGGTTTCTGGCTGGCGGTGGGTTATCTGGTGGCGGGCGTGATCGCCTGCCTGTTCATCGTGACCATCCCGGTGGGCGTGGCCTCCTTCCGGATGGCGCACTACGCCCTGTGGCCCTTCGGCAAGGCCGTCGTGCCCGCGCCCCGGGCCGGCGCCCTGTCCGCCCTGTCCAATCTGATCTGGTTCCTGGTGGCGGGCTGGTGGCTGGCGCTGCTGCACATCGCCACGGCTGTCGTGCAGACCCTCACGATCGTCGGAGTGCTGAATGCCTTGGTCAGCCTGAAGATGATCCCGGTGGCCTGCTTCCCCTTCGGCAAACAGATCATTGACCGCAACCACTTGCACCCGGACCAGCGGCCGCTGCATTCGGTGTAGCGGGCCGGGCAGAGACGCCCCGACCGCAGAAGATCTTTCAGTCAGACCCCCGACCGAAGGTAGACAAGACCAAGGGCCAAGGGAATCCCCAGCACCGCGAGCAGGAAGCTGGCGCAGGCCAGATACGTGCGGTCGGACCTGATGGCCGTCCACGTCGCCAGCAGACCGGCCACGGGCACCATCCCCAGCACGACCAGGCTTTGGGAGGGGCTCGTCGTGCCCCTCAGGACGAGGTATCCGACCGCAGCGCATCCGACAAGAAGGGCTGCTACGGGTGTCACGGGCTTGCCAGTCGATTGCATGGGCTCCCCTAGGGCTTGCAGGGTGTGGCACTGAACGCGACCTTGATCGCTGCGGCCATCGCCCGCTCGCGCCAGCTCATCCGGCTCGAGTAGCGGTCGATCTCGGCCTTGAGTTGGGCGTCGCAGTAGCAGTCAAGGTAGCCACGGGCGGCGTAGCACTTGTCATGGCGCATGCAGAGGGTGTCCAGTGTGTCCTTCGGGGCCCCCGGGCCGCTGTGGCCCGGTCCGCACCAGTTTCCCCAGACGGGGATGGAGGCCGCCGCCCGAACCCTGCGCCTCGAGGATTGGTCGGGTCCGTGGGCCTCCATGTCGGCAGCCAAGGCGTTGTAGCTCTCCCCCGCAGCCAGGACGTACTCGCTCTCACCCGCTGCCTTGGCCGTGGCACGGTCGAAATAGTAGCCGCCCGGAACGGCAATCAGGTAACGCTGGATCCCCTGCGTGAGGGAGTCCAAGTCGCTGTCCGGCGCGGTGCTCCTGGCCGGAGAGAGGGTCGGGCTGGTCGTGGCGACACGCGGGTCCGCGGCGAAAGCGCCTGCCCCTTGGAGGGGAATGGAGACGAGTAAGGCAGCAGCCACCAGGACAGGCCGCAGGCGAGAAGTCTTCACCGGAACTTATTCTCCTTTGACCAGAGATGAGTCCCCTGTGCCAGGGGCGAGCCGCCATCTTCGGTGGCTGCCAAGACATTAAAAACGCCAGAACCCTCACTCTGCAAGGATTCTGGCGTTGTCGGGCTGACAGGATTTGAAGAAGACGCCGGGACCCTGAGGAAGGTGGTCGCTGGCTAGGCGTTTCTCCATGTTCCCCCTAGCCAGCGGCTCCTTGTCGAGCTTGTGTCCCCCCTCGGGTTGAGTGGACACGAGTGGACTCTTCGTGACTTGCGTTAGGGCACGGATAGGGCACGACGGCAAGGACTCGACCATGGCATCAAAGGTGAAGGGCTCCGACGAGGGCAGGCAACGAGGCAAGCGGGGAAGCTGGGGCGGAATTCGGAAGCTGCCCAGCGGGCGCTACCAAGCACGATATGTGGGACCCGATCTGGTCAGGCGCACTGCACCCATGACCTTCTCCACGAAGGGTGACGCGCAAGCCTGGCTCGCATCACCGAACTCGAAGCGCGCGGCATCCACGAGCTGGTCCTGGAATCCCGGGGCCCATCCGACGACCAACGCGACATCGACATGCTCAACGCCCTCCGGAGCCAACACAGGACATCGCCCGCCACCACTCTCCACCATCGGGTCGGGGTTGGGGAACCCATGCTCTGGGTCCCAGACAGCATCTGCGGCGCAATCTCCAGCCTTCGCACCGGCGATGAAACGTACGCCGCCGCGCTGGGGGAAGCCCTCACCATCGTCGACTTGTGAGCCAGAACGAACGCCAGCCCCGGGCCCTGTCTTCCGGCAGGACATCCCGAGGCTCACTTCCAACACCCTCGAAAGGGCTGGCTATGACTTCACTATACCCCCAACTGACGGAGCCAGTCCGGATCCTCAAGCAGGGGCTTTGCCGCCGAGTCCAAGACTTGCACGTCTCAACTCCGGACGGAGCGATGCCATTTGATCGCCTGACACGCCACGGCGCACTCGTCCGGGTGGGTGAGCCGCTCAATCCGGCAGTACCTCCTCTCCGTTGACCGTGATGGCGGTCCCCCTCGGTACCGCTACGGTGTAACTCCCTTCGCACATGCCGATGTAGCCCTTGTTGCACGGTAAGCCGAGCTCAAGCTCGGCGCCGGTCAAGGTCCATGCGGGAGTGGTGGCCTGCTTGCCGGCTGACGTGGTCGTGACACTGACCGCGACCTCACCAGAGGGGCCGGCGACGACGTCGACGGGCATGTTGGCATTCGAGTTGTGCACCGTGAGCTTCGATGACTGGAAGTCGAAGCGGGTCTGTTCGGTGTGTTCGGTGCTGGAGCACCCGGCGAGCAGCCCGGTGGCGAGCAGGGCGACGGCGATGGTTGAGGCTGACCTGCGAACAGTGGTCATGGCTACTCCTTGGTGGTGAGGTCGTGGACGGGTGGATTCGATGTCGCCTTGCGCATTGCTGCCCAGACGGTGATGCAGGCGAGGGATGCGACGAGAAGTGCCATGCCTGCCAGCAGGGCCCAGGGAATGGCGATGACGGGGCTGCCGAAGGACTTGACGCTGGATGTCCAGAGACCGACGAGCGCGAGGATCGAGACGACGGAGCCCAGGAACATCCCGATGGCGATGGTGGTGAGGGTCTCGAGGACCGCGATGAGCGTCACCTGGAAGCGAGTCAGGCCCGTGAGACGGTCGACGGCGAATTCGCTGCGTCGTTGCATGGTGGCGATGGCGAGTGTGCTGAGGAGGCTGATCAGCGCATAGACAGATCCAACCCCGACCAAGGCGCCCATGACGGCTCGGTTCTCGTCATCCTTGGTGGCATTGTGTACTGCCAGTCGTTCGGTGTGCGTGCTGACCTGTCCGAGCCTCAAGGCCTCGACGGCCGATCTGACCTGGTCGACTGAGACGCCCGGCTCAAGCGTGACGAGAACGGTGGAGGGAGCGTTCGCCAGAAGGTCGGCAGGGACGGCGGCCAGTGGGATGTAGGCCGTGTCGGTGGCTGCCAGCCCTTCGCCGGTGCGGGCAGCGACGCTGAATTGGTGCGAAGTTCCCGCCACCGTGAGGGTGGCAGAACCGGTGCGCCCGTCAGCCATCGCGTTCTCGACACCGGCGCCGATGACGATGCTGCTGTCATCAAAGGCCGTGAGGTCCCCGTGGACGGGACGGTAGGGGTGCATGGTGGGAAAGCGCTCTGGGTGGAGCGCCCAGATCGGCCCGGTCAGTTTCCTCCTGTTCTTGCCTTGGCCGAGGGTGATGGTGGCGGGCACCTGCACCTGGATGTCGGCGCTGGCGACACCCTCCACCGCCGCGATGCGCCGGGTGGGATCACCCGTGGTCGTGACCAACAGGTCTGCGCGCGTGGTCGCCACGAGTTCCCGGGTTCCGGTGGCGGTCTGGGTGTCGAGCAAGCCCTGCAGACCCGCCACGAGACTGACCAGCACGATGAGTGGCGCCGCGACCTGGGCAGTACGTCGGGCGTCGTCACGCACCTTGGCGACGGCCAGCTGCCCGATGGGACCGCGCGCCAGTTTCTGGACGAGAGTGGCCGTGGCGGGAACCAAGACGGGCGCGAATTGGCTCGCTGTGACGCTGCCGGTTGCCACAATTCCCAGCCCCATCACCAGGGGGCCGAGGAACCCACCCATGGTCAGCGACGCGGCCAGCTGCGCGACTGTCGCCAGGGCGGCAATCCCGCCCCAGATCCATCGTGATCGCGGCAGGAGGCGAGCCTCCTCGCCCCGGGCGCCGAGGCCATCCAGAGGCGTGACCCGGGTGGCGCGCTTGCTGGCCGCAGCCGCACCCCCGACCGCGACGCCGATGCCGACCAGGGCGTCGAAGGCGACGTGCACGGGCTGCCAGCCAACGACCACATCGGCTGGCATGACGCCCATCCGGACGTAGAGGCCGCGCTGCACCATGGCCAGCAGCAACCCCAGTACGGCACCGACCACCGTGCCCGCCATCCCCAGGACGAGAGCCTCGGCCAGCAACATGCGGCGCAGCTGGCCACGTTTGACGCCCACGAGCCGCCGCAGTGCGAGTTCGCGACGCCGCTCGGTGACTGCGAAGTCGATGGTCGATCGCACGACGAAGACGGTGAGGAAGACCCCCAGCATGCTGGCAATCCCGTTGAGCGTATTCGTGCCGTTGAGTCGCGTCAGGTAGGCGGCCCGATCTGCCGCGTCCAAACCGGCCGGTGGACGGGCCGAGGCGATGGTTGTGGCGATCGCCAGGCCCGAGTGGACGAGGCCAACCCCCAGAGCGATCGCACACAATGTCCCGGCCAGCAGGTGCCACCGGTCACGCAGCACACGCCACATCAAGTGGGTCATGCCACAGCCTCCATGGCGGCCAGCTCGGCCGCGATCGCACCAGCATCGCCACCAGCACGTTCGTTGACGACCTGACCGTCGCGCATAAAGACCACCCGATCGGCACGGGCCGCGGCCGACGGGTCATGGGTCACCATCAGCACCGTCTGTCCCCGCTCGTCCACCAGATGCCTGATCAGCTCCAGCACGGTGGCGGCCGCAGCACTGTCCAGCGCACCGGTGGGCTCGTCGGCGAACAGCACCGCCGGACGTGTCACCACGGCCCGGGCGATCGCCACGCGCTGCTGCTGCCCGCCCGACAGTTCCCGCGGGCGATGTCGAGCCCGATCGCCCAGCCCTAGGTCTGTCAGGGCCTGACGCGCCGCCTGCCGATCACGTCCTCCGGCCAGCGCCAGTGGCAGCGCGACGTTCTGCTCAGCCGTCAGCGCCTGCACCAGGTTGAAGCCCTGGAAGATGAATCCGATGGTCGTGCGACGCAGTTCGGTGAGTTGGTTGTCCGACAGGCCTGACAGGTCTCGGCCTGCCAGCAGCACCTGCCCGCTGGTGGGCGAGTCGAGACCAGCCGCACAATTGAGCAGGGTGGACTTGCCCGATCCCGAAGGGCCCATGACTGCAGTCCATGATCCGACGGTGCAATCCATCGACACGGCTTGCAGCGCATGCACGGGGTTGGTTGGCTTGCCGTAGGTGCGACTCACGTCACGCAAGCTCAGGACGGTCTCCGCGGCGGGTGTGTGGTTCATGCCATCAATTCCACTGCGAGCCAGCGACACAATCACTGGAGCCAGACACCGAGCCGTCGGTATGGCCAGCCATACCGACAACGCCTCGGCATCCGCCTAGCATGACCAGCATGCGACTCCTCGGCGGGCCCGACTCCCCACCAACCGGACGAGCCGTCGCCGACCTGACTGCTGCTGCGGTGGCCTCTGCGGTCACGTGGGCCAGTCTCGGAATGGGCAGCCTGCCGCTCATACTCGGCCTCGGCCGCCTGGCCCGGGGCCACCTCGTCGCCTGAGCGATCCAGGTCATTCTTGGCATGGCATTCGTGGGTGCGCTGGCAGTCCTCGTGGCACGCCCCCTCGCAGCGGCAACCCTGCGTCGTACGGGGCGCAAGGCCACGCGCACCGGCTGGTGGGATGGGCGCTCCTTGGCCTGGCTTGCCGTCACGCTGACCATCCGCTCATCCGTCGCTGCCACTGCTGGCCTGACCATCATTGGAGCCCTTGTCGCAATGGTGTCGCCAGCCCTCGCCTACAACGGCGACCGCGTGGACATCGGCCCCTGGCACATCGATGCCCTGCCCAGCGCGATCGGGGCGGCCCTCTGCGGCGCCGTCCTTCTGGCAGCGGTCTCGCTCTTGGCACCGGCAGTCGCCACCGCCGACCAGCACCTGATGGATGCCGTGCTCATCGGCGATCGCGACCGACTCGAGTCGCAACTCGAACACACCAGCAGCTCGCGAACACGGCTGGTCAACGCCTTCGACCTCGAACGGCGTCGCATCGAACGCGACCTGCACGACGGGATCCAACCCGAACTGCTCGGGATCTCCATGACGCTGGGCATCGCGCTGACGACCATGGGCGAGAATGATCCAGCCCGACACCTCGTCGCCACAGCACAACAACAATCCCTCGACACCCTGGAGGACCTGCGCCGCTTCGTCCGCGGCATCCACCCCCAGGTACTCGACGACCACGGCCTGACCGCCGCGCTGGCGGAACTGGCAGCAACCCTGCCGCTAATCGTCCACATCGACGACCAGCTCCCAGATCGCCTCGATGCCGGAACCGAGGCAGCCCTCTACTACGCCGGCGCTGAGCTGCTCACCAACGCCGCGAAACACGCCCAAGCCGTCGAGTGCCGGGTCACTCTGCGCACGCGCACCCACGAAGCGCCTGCACAGGCTGGCTGGAGGTGACCGTCACCGACGATGGGCACGGTGGCGCGGACCCTCGAGGGCGCGGCCTCACCGGCGTCCAAGATCGCATGGAGGCCCTGGGTGGACGACTTCACATCAGCTCCCCCATCGGCGGCCCCACAGCCATCACACTCACGATCCCCCGAGAAAACCCCCGACCACGGTGACCCATGACCGCACAAAATCTCCACGACCGCGCCGTTGTCCTCGCCGAAGACAACGCCCTGCTCCGGGAAGGACTCAAGGCCATCCTTGCCACCGGCGGCTGGCACGTGGTGCACGCCGTCGACAATGCCGACGACATCGCCGATGCCATCACACGCCACACCCCCGACGTCCTGATCACCGACGTGCGCATGCCCCCGCACCTCGGCGCCGACGGCCTCCGCGCGGCAGCCGCCGCACGCAAGGCCCATCCCCGGCTGCCAGTCATGGTCCTCAGCCAGTATGTGGAGCGCTCCTATGTCTCCCAGCTCGTGGACTCCAGCTCCCAGGCCGGCTTCGGCTACCTGCTCAAGGACCGCGTCGCCCACGTGCACGACTTCCTGGGCAGCATCAGCCGCGTCCACGCAGGTGGCAGCGCCATCGACCCACTGGTCGTCTCCCAGCTCATCCAGCACGCATCCAGCCCTCTGAAGCGCCTCACGGCGCGCGAGCTCGACGTCCTCGCCCTCATCGCGGAGGGCCTGTCGAACCAGGCCATCGCCAACCGACTGTTCGTCTCCGAACCCGCGGTCGTCAAACACGTCGGCAACATCCTCACCAAGCTGGACCTGCCCCCGGACGGAAACCAGAACAGACGGGTCATGGCCGTGCTGGCCTACCTCAACCACAACCCATGACGCCCACCTTGAATCAGTCCAGGTAGGCCACTTGGGTCCACTCCTCGCTCCGCTGCCAGAGGTCCGCGGCCAGCGCGACATCCAGGGCGGCAGGCGACGGCTGGACACGAACGGCTGGGCCGCGCAGCTCTCCCCAACCTCTGGGCCCGTAGTAGTCCCCACTGGCAGCCGTCGGGTCCGTGGCGGCCCGCAGTGCGGGCTCGGCGCCACGGGCCGCGCTCTGCCCCACGAGCCGGTCGATCACGGCCCGAAGCCCGCGTTTGCCGCCGGGGTTCGTGGCGCTCTGGCCGGGATGGGCCGCAACCGCCAGCATCGGGAAGCCGTGCGCCGCGAGCCGCCGGGCCAGCTCCTGGGTGAACAACAGGTTGGCCAGCTTGCTGCGCCCATAGGCGCGCATCGGCTTGTACCCCTCGCCGGACCGAACGTCGTCGAAGGACAACCCGGGCATCTTGTGACCATTGCTCGCCATCGTGACGATCCGCCCCGCGGGAGCAGCCTCGATCTGCGGCAGCAGGTGCCCGGTCAGGGCGAAGTGGCCCAGATGGTTGATGCCGAAATGGCGCTCGAAGCCCTGCGCGGTGACTCCGTAGGGCAGCATCATCACTCCGGCATTGTTGACCAGCAGGTCGATCGGCCTGCCCTGCCCGACCAGCCTCGAACCGCACTCCTCCACCGAAGCCAGGTCACCCAGGTCCAGGTACTCGACCTCGATGCGAACGCGTGGGAACTCGCGTGACAGCTCGGCCGCCGTGGCTGCGGCGCGCTCGGCCTGGTTGCCCAGCATCGTCAGGTCACATCCGTGCGCGACCAGTTGACGTGCGATCTCGAGCCCCAAGCCATGGTCCGCACCGGTCACGACAGCGTGCCGCCCGGGCATGTCGGGCATCTCAGAGATGCCCCATTCGCTATTTTCAGTCATGTGCATGATAATAACAGGGTCACTTGACCAAAGGAGGACGGATGCCGAAGATCGTGGACCACGACGAGCGTCGACGCGTACTGGCGCGTGCCGTCGTCGAAGTGGCGGACCGCCGCGGGCTCGAGAACGCGAGCCTGCGGGCCGTTGCCCAGCACGCGGGCATGTCGATGGGGGCGGTCCAGCACTACTTCACCGACCGCGAGGCGATGCTCGAGTTCGTCCTCGAGTACACCCAGCAGCAGCGCACCGCACGCATCCACCGGGCAGTGCAGGCACTGTCGGTCCCCAGCCCACACGCCATGCTGACCGCCATGGTGGACGAGATCCTCACCGTCGACGAGACCAACCAGATCTTCGAACGAGTCAACGCCATGTTCGTCGACCGAGCACGACGACACCCAGCCACCGCCGAGCGACTCGGACAGGGGCGCGCCGAGGTGATCCGCCTGCTCACCGGGCTCCTCCAGTGCCACCAGGAAGACCCTGCCCTGGCGGCAGAAGTCCTCTGGGCCCTCCTCGAGAGCCTGCCCACCGCCATCACCCTGGGGCAGCACACGATCGACAGCGCCCGCGACGTGGCCCACACCTACCTGAGCACCATCACGAGAGAGACCCCCGATGACCCTTCACCAACCCGCTGAGGCCCCGGCGGCCGCACGCACCCGCATCCATGGCCTCGACGCCGTGCGTGGCGGCGCCCTCCTGCTGGGCATCGTGATCCACTCCCTGATGCCCTACGTCAAGGGCATGCCCTGGCTGGTGCCCGACAGCCAGCTCGCCGTGTGGCCGTTCACCATCATCTCCGGCATCCACTTCTTCCGGATGACGCTCTTCCTGCTGATGGCCGGCTACTTCGGCCACATGATGCGTGAACGCCGCGGCACCCGCGGCTACCTGAAGGACCGCCTCAAGCGGATCACCCTGCCCCTGTTCGTCTTCTGGCCCATCGCCGTCCTGCCCCTGGGGCTGCTGGCCGCCTGGCACGCGCAACGCGCCGGGCTGCCCCTCGAGCGCCCCGACGTCAGCGGCGCCAGCAAGTTCGACCTGGGACACCTCTGGTTCCTGTGGGTGCTCACCCAGTGCATCCTGCTCGCCCTGGCCGTCCGCTGGGCCTTCACCCGAATCTCACCGCGCGCCAGCGCAGCCACCGCCCGACGCCTGGCACGCTGGCTCAGCGCCCCCGGCGGCGTCCTGCTCGCAGCACTCCCCTACGCCATCACCACCAACCTGCAACGCGACCTGTCCGGCATCGTCGCCCCCACCACCCTGCTGCCCGGGCCCGTCCCCCTGATCGCCTACCTCGGTGCACTGGGCGTGGGCTGGTTGCTCTCGTGCGACACCGACTCCCTCCAACGACTGGCTCGACTGGCCTGGTGGCACACCGCGCTGGCCGCCACCACCATGTTCGGCGCACTGATGGGCACCCACGTGCTGCCCATCGACCCGAACCTCCCAGACTGGCTGTCGTTGACCCTGATGGCACTGGCCGGCTGGAGTACCTGCTACGCCCTGCTCGGGCTGGCCGTGCGACACCTCACCACCGAGCGTCCCTGGGTGCGCTACCTGGCCGATGCCTCGTACTGGATGTACCTGATGCACCTGGTGCTGCTGACCTTCTTCCAGGTGCTGTTGGCGCCACTGGACTGGCCAATCCTGGTCAAGGTGGGCCTGAACATCGGGGCCACCACAGTGATCCTGCTCGCGACCTACCACCTGTTCGTACGCTCGACGGCGCTGGGCGGCTGGCTCAACGGCCGACGAGCCCGGCCTCGTACCCCAACGGCGCAGGCTGCACAGGCTTCTCGACGCCCATTTGATCGAACAGACCACCCAGGTGCGGTGTGATCGTCCCTCACCCTTACCTGACACTGCGGTGGGAAAGCTGGGCACCACAACACAACCAGAAACCTCGCCATCGCTCCCGGAACGCCCCCTCCGAACCCGCTGTCGCCTTCACCAGGGCCAGGGTCGACATGCCCGTCAGGTGCTGCTTCTGAGCACGGAACTGGGAGATGTCGTACTGCCACTGCCGCAGGGCGGACCCTCGAGCGACGGTCTGCAGCTGGTCCATGTCGGACTTCGGATCCGACGCGATGCGAGTGGTCACCTCGACGTAACGATGCACCGCGGCGTCCGCAGCGCTTGCGTTCGCGGGTGGCGTCGCGCCCGTGGATGGGCTGGCGCTCGAGGTCTGGCTCGCCGCAGGCGACGGCGTGCTGGAGCCCGCGGTTGAGGACGGCTCGGTGGTCGCGCTCGAACTCGTCGTCGGCGCTTGTTCGGGCGTTCCCGAGCACGCACCCAGGGCGAACGCCAGTGCTGTGCTTGCAATCAACTTCTTGGCACTCGTACTCACGAGGGCCCCCTCTCGTCTGCAGCGTCATTGCCACAAGCCGAGCCGGATGTCGTGGTGCTCACCGACCCGACACTGGGGGGGGCAGCAAGCAATTCATCACTCCCCCGAATTGGGACCCATACTGCGTCATCGAGTGGTCCGACCGCCAATGCCCATCGACACTTCCAGGTCACGCCCAAGGCTCACCAGCTAGCTCGGTAGTCGGCCGTCGGCAATCATTCGCCGCACTGTCCGTGGGCAGACACCAAGCCGACGAGCGGCCGACTGCACACTCTCCACATCAACCATGCGCTGCTCTGCATTCATGCCCACCCAACAACCTCGGCACAGATTGGTGCCCACGCGACCTGGTCAGGAGACCTCGCAGGCGCTGGTCGCGGCAGGGGAAACACAACTCACGAACCGCAGAGAAACGCCTAGTCGCAAGAGGGGAACGCAGGTGTCGAATGCAGGTGCGAACCGGGTCCTGTAATCTCGATAGGGCACGTATAGGGCACGAAGAAGGGGCCCGCCAGAGCAAACTAGCTCTGACAAGCCCCTTTGGACGTCGGGCTGACAGGATTTGAACCTGCGACCCCTTGACCCCCAGTCAAGTGCGCTACCAAGCTGCGCTACAGCCCGTCCAGGTCGTTTCCGACCCGAGAAACAACAGTACTGGAACTTCGCCATCAGCGCCAATCGGGACGGCACCCAAAGTTCATCCTCCAGACGGAGACGCCTGACACCGACCCTCACTAGGGTCGACACATCATCCCACGCAACGGAAAGGGACCACCATGCCCCGTCGCCTCCTCGCCAGTCTTGCGCTGGCGGCCATGACCAGTCTGGCCGTCGCCACCCCGGCCACGGCCCGCCCCATGGCCACGGCGAGCCCGGTCAGCGACGACTCGCTCAGCCGCGACCTGCAGAAGGCAGCCCAGCAGGCGAAGGCCCAGCGCAAGGGTCACGGCGCTCGAGTCGCCAATCCCACGCTGGACGCTGCCCTTGCCGCAGTGGTCTCCGACGGCGCCATCGGCGCGGCCGGCCGTCTGCAGACGCCCACCACCAGCTGGGCGGGGGCCGAGGGCCTGCGCGACAAGGATCGCAAGCCCGCTGCCAAGCCTGCCGACCGCTTCCGGGTGGCCAGCAACACCAAGATGATGATCTCCGTCCTGGTCCTGCAGGAGGTGGACAAGGGGGTCTGGCAGCTGGACCAGCCGGTGGCAGAGGTGCTCCCCACCCTCTTGCCCGACCACCCCGAGGTGACCTTCCGTCAGCTGCTCAGCCACACCTCCGGCATGCCGAACGGCACCAATGAGCTGATGATGCGCCACATCACCGATCCCAACTCGATGGAACAGTTCCAGGCCGCGATGGAACGTGACTACGCACCTCAGGAGCACATCGACGCCGTCAACGCCGTACCTTGGACTGAACCCGGCCAGATGGTGTACTCCAACGCAGGATACGTGGCCTTGGGCATGCTGCTGGAGGCTCAGAACGATGCCTCGCTGGAGGCGTTGATGAAGAAGCGGGTCTGGCAACCGGCGGGCATGCACCAGACCAGCTATGACACCGAGGCGGGCCTCAAGGGCGCGGCCCTGCACGAGGACGCCTGGCTCGGTGAGCAGGACGGCTGGATGGAGCTGGACAACTTCGACCCCGACCTGCTGGGCGCAGCCGGTGCGGTCACCAGCACCACCGACGACCTCAACGACTTCACCCGGGCCCTGTTCGCGGGCAAGCTGGTCAGCACCCAGCTGCTGCACCAGATGATGACACCGGTGTCGACGACGCCGATGGAATACGGGCTGGGTCTGTACCGCATTCCCGATCCGTGCCCGGCCGCGGGCAGCGACCCCTACCTGTACGGTCACGATGGCGCCGCGATGGGCACGCTCAGCGTCGCCTTCACCTCCGCCGACGGCACCCGACAGTTCTCACTGGGCGCCACGGGCCGAGACCTGACTGCCCTCAGTGGCCGCGTCGACCTCAACAAGGTGCTGGTGCCCATGATGATGGCCAGCTGCAACGCCTGATTCCCAGGATCGTCCCGCAGGGGGGTCGCCACCACAGGTGGCGGCCCCCCTGTCGCGTCCGCCCGACCTGGAGGCGCCCCCGAGTGAACAGCAGGTGACGCGAAGGTAATACCATTGCGAAGCCCTCGCTGCCGGAGGGCATTTTAATGCGATCCGAAAGGAGCAGCGATGCTGCTCGAAACACTGATCGACGCCAAGGCGGTGGACTACCTCATCCTGGCGGTCTACTTCGCCTTCGTCCTGGGGATCGGGTGGCTTGCCAAGCGCCAGGTCTCCGACGCGTCCGACTATTTCCAGTCCGGCCGCTCACTGCCCGCCTGGGTGACCGGCCTGGCCTTCGTCTCGGCCAACCTGGGTGCCGTGGAGATCATGGGCATGTCGGCCACCGGCGCCCAGATCGGCCTGCCGACCCTGCACTACTTCTGGATCGGCGCCGTGCCCGCCATGGTCTTCCTCGGCGTGGTGATGATGCCGTTCTACTACGGCTCCAAGGTCCGCTCCGTGCCGGAGTTCATGCTGCGGCGCTTCGGCCCCGGCGCCCACCTGGTCAATGCGATCTCCTTCGCCCTGGCGCAGCTGCTCATCGCTGGCATCAACCTGTACCTGCTCGGCTCCATCATCCACGCCCTGCTCGGCTGGCCGATGTGGCTGACCCTGGTGGTCTCGGCCACCGTCGTGCTCGCCTACATCACACTGGGTGGCCTCAGCGCCGCCATCTACAACGAGGTGCTGCAGTTCTTCGTCATCGTGGCTGGACTGCTGCCGCTGGTGCTGCTCGGCCTGCACCGCGTCGACGGGTGGAGCGGGCTGAAGGAACGCATCACCGCCGACGCCGCCAGTGCCCCGGCCAGCGCCGGTGTGCCCACCGCCGCCGAACAGCTCAACTCGTGGCCGGGCACCGCGCTGTCGGGCTTCGACAGCCCGCTGCTCAGCGTGATCGGCATCGTCTTCGGCCTCGGCTTCGTGCTCTCCTTCGGCTACTGGACGACCAACTTCGTCGAGGTCCAGCGCGCCATGGCCTCGGAATCCCTCTCCGCCGCCCGCAACACCCCGATCATCGGTGCCTTCCCCAAGATGCTGGTGCCCTTCATCACCATCCTGCCGGGCATGCTGGCCGCCGTCCTGGTCCCGGAGATCGTCGCCCTCAAGGGTGGCGGCGCTCCGGCCGGAGGCGCCTCCGGTGAGGGTGTCACCTACAACGACTCGCTGCTGCTGTTGATGCGCGACCTGCTGCCCAATGGTCTGCTGGGCCTGGCCATCACCGGTTTGCTGGCAGCCTTCATGGCCGGCATGGCGGCCAATGTGTCGGCCTTCAACACCGTGTTCAGCGTCGACATCTGGGGCACCTACATCAAGAAGGACCGCAGCGACGACTACTACGTCACCGTCGGGCGCGTCGCGACCGCACTTGCCGTGGTCGTGGCGATCTTCACCGCAATGATCGCCGGTCAGTTCAGCAACATCATGGACTACCTGCAGACCCTGTTCGGCTTCTTCAACGCCCCGCTGTTCGCCACCTTCATCCTGGGCATGTTCTGGCGTCGCTCCACCCCCACCGCAGGCTGGGTGGGCCTGGTCGTCGGCACCCTGTCCGCCGTCTTCGTGTGGCTGGGAGGCAATGCCGAGGTCGGTTTCGGCTGGTACACGCTGCCCGGCCAGGGTCTGGCCTTCGTCGCGGCCAGCGCTGGCTTCGTGATGGACCTGCTCGCCAGCATCGTCGTCAGCTTGTTCACCAAGCCCAAGCCCCGTGAGGAACTGCGCGGCTTCGTCTACTCGGAGACGCCCAAGGCAGACCTGGTGGACGCCGACGAACAGGGCAAGCCCTGGTTCCAGCGCACCCTGCCACTGGCCGCGCTCGCCATGGGCATGGTCATCGTCCTGAACGCGATCTTCTGAGGAGCACGACCATGAATCCATCCACCAGTCGACGCCCCAAGCCGCTCGACATCCGGGCGATCATCGGCGCCATGCTCACCATCCTGGGCATCATCCTCACCGCCATGGGTCTGCTGGCAGACCCTGCGCTGGGCAAGACCGGCGGCATCAACGCCAACCTCATTGCCGGCTTGGTCCTGCTCGTGGGAGGAGTGCTGTTCGTCCTGCGGTCTCGGATGAGCCCGCTCAAGGTCAGGACTCCCTCGGGCGACTGAGCTCAGGACAGCACCTGACAGATCGGGGCCACCGCGTCGTACAGCGCGCGGTGCGCCCCGATCAGTTCTTCGTACTGGTCCGCGACAAAGGACGGCTCGGTCACCTGCAGCTGTCCTGCCGACTCCCCCAGTGGCGCGGGTGGCTGCACCCCCGCGGCCCGGGCGGCAGCACGAAGCGCCGACCAGGCACCCGGATCGGGAAGGCTGCCGCACACCACCTCGGCGTCGAAGACGTCGGCCAGCACCTGCCGCCACAGGGTGCTGTCGGCTCCCCCACCGGCCAGCAGGATGCGCTCCTGGCGCCAGCCCATCTCGTCAGCCGCGTGACGCAACCCCATCGCGACGCCGGTGAGGGTGGCCAGGTACAGATCGCCCGGGTCGGTGGAACGAGTGACGCCGACGAAGGTGCCGCGCAGGGCTGCATCACGCACCGGCGTACGCTCCCCGCCCAGCCCCGGCAGGCACAAGGGCCGGTTGTCGAGTTGGAGCACGCGCTCTGACAGGACCTGGTCCAGCTCGGCGAAACCGAAGTCCTCGAAGAAGCTGCGCCGCGCCCATTCCGCGGCGGCGCCGGCCGAGAGCACCGAGCCGATCCGCAGGGACGAGGACCACCCGGGCATCACCAGGGCGTGCGTCGCAGAGGGCTCGGTGGGCAGCCCGTCGACCACACCGGCGACCCAGCCCGTGGTGCCGAGGTGCAGGTAGGCGCTGCCCGCCTCACTGCCCACCAGTCCGTCGGTGGCCGCACCGGCATCACCCATGCCATGCACCACCGGGATTCCCGGGGTCAGTCCCAGATCATGGGCGGCAGCCGCCGACAACTCCCCCACTGCCCCGTCGACCAACTCTGGCATCAGCTCCTTACTGGTGCCGCACGCCTCCAGGACGGTCTGGGACCAGTCGCGCGCCGTGACGTCCAGCAGACCAGTGGTGGAGGCCGTCACCGGATCGCAGACCGCCCGGCCAGTCATGCGCAGCATCACGTAACCGGGGCTGCCCAACAGCACGTGTCGGGCTCGCTGCAGGGTCTGCGGTTCGTGCTGGGCCAACCACCCCAGTTTGGCGGGGACGCAGCTGGCGTCCTGCTGGTTGGCGGTGATGGCCTCCCAGTTGGACACCAGGTACTGCAGACGGTCGAACTGGGCGCCTGCGCGCACGTCGCTGTAGAGCAGGGCGCGGCGCAGCGGCCTGGCACCGACGACCGGTACCAGGTCCTGCATCTGGCCGGTCAGGCCGATCGCGGTGATCTGCTCGGCATGCTCGCAATGCGCCAGTGCCGTGCGCAGGGCCTGCCACCAGTGGCTCGGGTCCTGCTCCATCTCACCCCCGGGCCCGGTACTGGTGGGGATGTCGGCCTGGTGGCGCTCCACCACCTGCCCCTCGGCGTTGGCCAGCACCACCTTCACCCGAGAGGTACCCAGATCGACACCGGCGTGCAGGCGGTCCATGTCAGCTCCTAGCGGGGACGGGGATGGGCTCGAAGCAGGAGGCTACTTCTTGCCGCGCTTCTCGCGGGCGCGTACCTCGACGTGGACGGGGCTGCCGCTGAACCCGAAGTCCTCACGCAGTCGCCGCTCGATGAAGCGCTGGTAGCCCTGGTCGATCTGGCCGGAGGTGAACAGCACGAAGGTGGGCGGGCAGTTCTGGGCCTGCGTGCCGAACAGCACGCGCGGCTGCTTGCCACCGCGCACCGGGTGCGGATGGGCCGCGGTGACCCGCCCGAGGAAGGCGTTGAGCTTGCCGGTGGACACCCGGGTCTCCCAGCCTTCCAGCGCCTCCTCGATCGCCTTGGAGAGCTTGTCGACGTTCCGGCCGGTCAACGCGGAGATGTTGACGCTGGGCGCCCACTTGAAGGGGTGCAGGTCTCGCTCGATCTCCCGGTCCAGGTAGCGACGACGCTCCTCGTCGGTGAGGTCCCACTTGTTGTAGGCGATCACCAGTGCCTTGCCGGTGTTCTCCACATTGCTGAGGATGCGCAGGTCCTGTTCGCTGACCGGCTCGGAGGCGTCGATGACCACCACGCACACCTCGGCACGCTCGATGGCACCCTGGGTGCGCAGGCTGGCGTAGTACTCGTGTCCGCTGGCCTCCTTCACCCGCTTGCGGATGCCGGCCGTGTCGATCAGTCGGTAGAGCTGGCCCCCCACCTCGCACAGCTCGTCGACGGGATCGACGGTGGTGCCGGAGATGTCGCTGACCACCGAGCGCTGCTGGCCCGAGAGCTTGTTCAGCAGGGAGCTCTTGCCCACATTGGGCTTGCCGACGATGGCGATGCGACGGGGGCCGCCCAGCTCCACGTGACGCTCCGGGGGGGCCTCGGGCAGGGCCTCGAGCACCGCGTCGAGCAGGTCGCCGGTGCCACGGCCGTGGATGGCCGAGATGGGCCACGGCTGGCCCAAGCCCAGATTCCACATGGTGGCGGCCTCACCCTCGGTGCGCTGGTCGTCCACCTTGTTGGCGGCCAGCACGACGGGCTTCTTGCTGCGCCGCAGCACCTGCACCACGGCCTCGTCCTCATCGGTGGTGCCGACGGTGGCATCGACCACGAACAGCACCGCGTCGGCGGCCATGATGGCCAGCTCTGCCTGCTCGGCAATCTGGTGCGACAGCCCCTTGGCGTCGCTGACCCACCCGCCGGTGTCCACCAACACGAACTCGCGTCCATTCCAGTTGGCGTCGTAGCTGACCCGGTCGCGAGTCACACCCGGGGTGTCCTGGACGACGGCCTCACGACGGCCCAGGATGCGGTTGACCAGCGTCGACTTGCCCACATTGGGCCGGCCCACGACGGCCAGCACAGGCTTGATGGCAGCGGGCTCGCCGTGGACGTGGTCGATGTACTCGACCTGGGTGAAATCGGCCTCGGAGAAGCCGGAGTCGGAGAAATCAGGGGTATCGGTCATGACAGGTCCTTCAGTGCAGTTCCAGGCCCAGCTCCTGCTGTGCCTGCTGGACGTGCTGCGCACAGACCGAGCGCAGACGTTCGGTGAGATCCGCGACCTCACCGGCGGTGCGTGGCCACTCCTGGGCCTGCACCGCAACTGGTAAACCGTACACGACGTGCACGGGCATGCCCGGCCGCGGAATCGAGCGCAGCCCGGTTCCACCGATCGCGGTCCCGATCAGCGCGACGGGGACGACAGGCGCTCCCGTGGTCAGTGCCAGATAGGCGGCGCCGCGACGGAAGCGGGCGAAATCGCCGGCGCCCCGGTGCGATTCGGGAAAGATCACCAGTCGACGCCCGGCGCGCAGCAGCGCGATGCACTGCCGCAAGCAGCCCGGATCGGGATTCCAGCGATCGATCGGGATCTGCCCCAGCGCGTCGAGCACCCGCGCCAGCACCGCATTGCCCCACAGCTCGCGCTTGGCCATCGCCTGGCCGTGCGGCGTGATGGCCACCACCATCGGCCCGTCGAGGATGCCGACGTGGTTGACCGCGAGGATCACCGGCCCGTCGGTGGGGACGCGCTCGGCGTGGTGTTCCTGCAGCTTCCACACCCGACGCACCAGTGCGCCCAGGAGGGGTTGCAGGCGATCCATCAGCGGGGCCCCCGTCCGCACCCGATCCGTACGCGGAAGGCTCATGGCCGCCTTCCGCGCTGCCGTGAACCCGATCTCGGCGGCCGAGCTTGTCGAGGCCCCCTCGACAGGCTCGGGGAACGAGGGGTCAGGCTCGGGGAAGGAGGCGGAGTTGATTCCGGCGGCCGAGCTTGTCGAGGCCCCCTCGACAGGCTCGGGGAACGGGGCGGAGCCAGGCGCGGGGGCCGGGGTGGGCTCAGTCATGGGTGGGCACCATGCCGCAGATCTTGTCGATCACCTCGTCGAGGTTCAGGAAGGTCGAGTCGACCAACTCGACCCCCTCCGCGGGCTCCTCGAACTGGCTGACGGTGGCGTC